>OZ255623.1:2875388-3203277 GCA_965276685.1 Acidocella sp. | reverse complement strand
GCAATGATGGGTCAGGCGGCCGAGCAGTGCGGCTGCCGTGCTATCGCCCGCGCGCAAGGCGGCGCGGATGCGGGTTGAGGAGATAATTTCGCCATCGAGCATCACCGGCTTTACCGTGGCGCAAGCCAGGCCTTGTTTTACGCCGATCTCCGCGAGGGTGTGAACATTGCCGACGCGTCCGCATCCGAAGGTGAAGTCTTCGCCGGTCACGACGCCGCCGAAATCCGCGAGCCAGTGCTCCACGAACGCCTGAGGCGTCACACTGGCCAGCGCACCATCAAACTTAAATACCGTCATCGCGTCCACCCCCGACGCCATTAGCAACTGTTGGCGCTGGTTGAGCGTGGTCAGGCGGAACGGCACCGCGCCGGGTGAGAAGTAATCCACCGGATGCGGATCGAAAGTGCCCGCGACCGCCGCGACGCCTCGCTGCCGTGCCATGGCGACCGCGCGGGCGATGACTGCCTGGTGGCCGAGGTGAAAGCCGTCGAAATTACCAAGCGCGATCACCGCCCCGCGTAGGTGGAAAGGCAGCGGATGCGATGCCTCGATGCATCCGCACGAGACATGCGACATCTTGCGCTCGAAGCTGCTCTCGAGCCAGGTATGTGCCAGATCGGTCAAGCGGCGGCTTTCTTCTCAAGTGCTGAAAAATGTCCGAAGAGCGGTTTTCCGGCGAGCGCGCGGCCATAATTTTCGGCACAGGTTTCGTAATTAAAGTGTGCATGCACGGTTGCGACGCGCGCATCGCGCGCGTAGCGCTGCATTGGGTTGGCTTCATGGATTGTCGAGGCGCCGCTGGCGCGATGCAGAATTTCGATCGCCTCGCAGCAGCCGCGCACTGAGATGGCGACATCGAATTTGAGCTTGGTCTGAAACAAATCGTCGGAAGCCTCGCCCGCCGCCGCGCGGCGGTCGAGCTCCATGCAGTCGGCGGAAAGCAGGCGCTCGGCGGCGTCGATGCGGGCGGTTGCTTCGGCCAGCTGGAAATGCGCGACCGGGGCTTCAGATTGCAGTTTATAATCCGTCCCAACAATGCCGCGCTTGTCCAGACGTTCCTTGAAATATTCGAGTGCGCCCTGCGCCATGCCGAGCGGGGTGGAGCCCGATAATATGGTGGTGTAGTCGAGAAAATTGTTGCGGTAGAGCACCTGGCCGGGTGGCGGCGCGGAGGCCCAGTTGCCTGCGCTGGCATCCTTGATTCGCAGCACGCGATGTTCCGGGACAAAAATTTCGTGCATCAGCTGCGCCGTGTTGCTGCCGGTGCCCTTCATGCCGCTGACAGCCCAATCGTCGAGGATTTCCAGTTCGCGTGTGGGCACGAGCGGCAGCAGCATGTCCGGCTGACCGTCCGCCCCCTCGCGCATGGCGCCCAGGATCGACCAGGCGGTGTGACGGCAGCCGCTACAGAACGGCCAGCGTCCGCTCAGCATGTAGCCGCCATCCACCCGGCGCGCCTTGCCCGGCCCGTGCGGGGAGAGCACGCCGGAGATGCGCGGGCCCACCCAGTCCATGCCATATACCTCGTCCTGCGCCTGCTTGGAGAACATGGCGATCCAGCGTCCGTGCGTGGTGGTGACCCAGCTTACCCAGCCGGTCGAGCCCGCAATTTTGCCGATGGCGGCATAGACGCGGCGCTGCTCCTCGGTGGAATAGGCGAGGCCGCCGTATTCCAGCGGAAAGCTGATCCGGAAGACGCCGATCTCATCCAGCGTTCTGATGGTCTCCTCGCTCAGCCGCCCGGCCTTCTCCTCGGACAGCGCAATAGCTTGCAGCCGGGGCAGGGCCTGGTTGATCATGGCGACCATTCTGTCCACGCTGCGGTCGCGCTCCTCCGGCCGGGCGATCTTTGAAATCGAGGTCATGTGACTTCTCCTGGATACTGATGAACATGATTGTGGGCGGGGCGCGGGGGCGCGCGATTGCCGAACAGCCGGGCCGCGTTGTCGCGCAGCACCGTGGTGAATTCCGTGTCCGAAATTCCGCCCTCGTGCATGAAGCGCGCGGTAACTTGCGGCGCCATGGAAGGCGCGTCGCTGCCGAACAACAGGCGATCGATGCCATAGGCCGCACGGGCGCTGGCAATGACTGCCGGGTCGGGCAGCAAATTGGTGTCGTAATGGAAGCGCCGCAATTCCTCGATGAGCGCGCCGTGCGGACCTTGTTCTGCCAGGACTGATTTGCCTTTGAAACGCGCGCCCAGCCAGATCACGCGCTGGATAAGGAACGGCAGTGATCCGCCGAGCAGCCCGATGATGACCCGCAGGCGGCGATGCGTGCGGCAGAGCCCGGCGAGGCGCAGGGCTGCGGTGGCGAGCTCCGCGGCACTGCCGATCGTGACCGCGATGCCGGGATCGTCCATGCCGGCGAGGCCGGGCTCCGAGCCGCAGAGGATGCCGCCCGGATGCACGTAGATGATCGCCTCGCGCTGATCGAGTTCCCGCCACATCTCCGTGAAGGCCGGGTCATCGAGCGAATGGCCGAGCGCCGAGCAACCGAAATGGATACCCGCGAAATCCAGATCGTCGAGGCAGCGCACGGCTTCCCGCGTTGCGGCCTGGCCATGCGGCAGCGGCACGCTGCCGAACGCCGCGAAGCGCCCGCCGTAACGGTGCACCACGTCCTTGTAGAGGTCGTTGACTTCCCGCGCCGCCGCCGTGGCAAGGCCGGCATCCCGCAGATAGGGGCTGTTCGGGCCAGTGCTGAGAATCTGGCAATCGATGCCTGCTTCATCCTGGCCCTCAAGCATCTTTTGCAAGGTTGTCTCGTCATGCGCGGCGCCGAAAACCGGACCGTCACCCGCTTGCAGCATTTGCATATAAGAGGCCGGGAGATGATGGGCGTGAACATCGATGCACATTGCCTTCTTCCTTTCGCGAGGCGGAATACGTGCGTGTTAATACATGAACTGCGTGGGATCGCGGCCGATGCCGAGCTGCATCCGGCCCCAGGCGGCGAAGCTGACCTCCGGGTTCAGAATCACGTGGCTGGCGCCAAAATGCACGTCGCGCCAGGCCTTCTGGATGCTGCTGGAAGTTGCGAACCCGCCGGCGCCGGAGATTTTCATGATCGTGTCCATGCCGGAGACGATCAGCTCGGCGGCGCGGGCCTGGTCGCGGTAGCAGCGGGCGCGCAGCGTGTCCGAGGCCGGGATGGGGGCGTCCGCGACCTCGATGCAGCGGCGCATAAGCAATTCGGCGGCGTCTAGATCGGCGGCGGCGCGCGCCATGTTGACCTGAATGCTGGTGTAGTTCGCCACCTGGGAGCCGAAGCGGCTGATCCGGTTTGCCGTCCAGCCAATATAGTCCTCCAGCGCGCCGCGCGCGGCACCCAGTATGGGGCCGAGAAAGGTGAGGGGCGCGTAGGTGATCCAGGGGGCGTGGAAGAATTGCGCGGCGTTGAACCTTGCACCCGGCGTGGTGGCGTCCCGCATGTCGGCCACTTTCAGCGTATGCTCGAACGGCACGAAGGCATCCCGCACGACCACCGTGTTGCTGCCGGTGCCGCGCATACCGGTCGTGTGCCAGGTGTCGGCGATCTCGAACTCATGGCCAGGCACCAGGAAGAGCGTCCAGTCCGGCGGGCCCTCGGACTTTGGCACCATGCCACCGACAAACAGGCGGGAGGAATGGTTGATGCCGCTCAAATACGCGATTTCGCAAGAGATGCGGTAGCCGCCCTCGACAAATTCAATCTTGGAGGTCGGCGTCATCGTCAGTGCGATGGCGACATCGGGACCGTTCGCCCATACGTCCTTCTGCGCCGCATCCGGGAATTGCGCGACATAATGCGGATGGTGGATCATCAGGCTGGCGCACCAGGCGTGCGCGGCGTCGGCCTTGCCGATTTCGATGCAGACATCGAGCCAGCTTTGCAGCCCGAGCTCGGTGCCGCCGAAGCGTTTGGGCAGCAGGATGCGGGCAAGCCCTATGTCAAGGAATTCCTGCGCGGATTGTATCGGGATTGACCGGTTGCGCTCCGATTCCTCGGCGCGGGTGCGGATTGCGGGCAGCAGGGCGCGCACGCTCTCCAGCACGCTTTCCGCCGTTTGGGTTGGCTCAGGGGCTTTTACAACGGTTTGAAGCACGTGAATCTCCTATGGAAAGCAGGGTTTAGTGATTGGGATTGCCGGGGAAGCCGAAGGCAACGCGGCCGCGGCTGGTGTAGGCGTCCGCCCGGTCCACGCCGATGTGCACGCCGGTTGAATGCACGTCGCGGAACAATTGTTGCAGCGGGTGGGATTCGAACAGCGCCATCGCGCCGGCGCCGGTGAAGAGCTGGTCGCTCAGCTCGACGCAACTGCGCCCTATATAGCCGCGCCAAGAGAACCAGCGCGCGCGCGCTTCATCCGTGATGACGAAGCTCTCGCCGCTGACCGCCTGGTCCCAGCCCTCCTGCGCGTATTTTTGCGCGAGCGCCCAGCTTGCGTCCCATTGCGCGGCGGCGGCGGCGTAGGCGAGCTGCGCGGCGGGCGCTTCCTTGGCGGCCGTACCCTCGTAGGGGCGGATGCGCGCCTTGGTCCAGCCGTGAAATTCCTCGACGACCCGTTGCGCGACGCCAATCGAGGGGGTTGTGACCGCCAGGCCCTGCATGGTCATCAGCGGCAGCCGCCACAGCGGGCCATCGTTGACAACTGGGCCGCGCTCCACCGCAACGCGGCCTAGGGGGAAGGCGCGGTGCGCGGGCACGAACACCCGCTCGACTGAGACGGCGCGGCTGGCGGTGCCACGCAGGCCGAGCGTGTTCCAGTCGTCGTGAACGGTGAGGTCCTTCTTTGGCAGGAAGAAAAGCAGATGCTCCGGCTGTTCGCCATCCGGTGCCACGGTGATGCCGCCAACGCCGATCCAGCCTGCCCATTCGATGCCGCTGGCGAAGCGCCAGTTGCCGGTCAGCACATAGCCGTCGGCGACGCGCTCGATCTGGCCGACCGGCGCGAAGGAATCGCAGATGAAGGCGTCGGGGTCGTCGCCCCAGACATCCTGCTGAAGCTGGTCCGATGTGAACGCCATATACCAGTCGTGGAAACCGAGCACGGTGTAAAGCCAGCCGAGTGCCGCCGAGCCACGCGCAATCTCTCGCCCGACATCGAGAAATGTCATCGGGTCGGATTCCGCACCACCCCATCTACGGTGGCGGCAGAGCTTCATAAGGCCTGTGCCACGAAGTTTCTCGACAACCGCATCAGGCATCCGGCGGTCCCGCTCCGCCTGCTCGCGGAGGCTCCAAGCAAATTCTCCAACCTCGCGCGCCTGCTCGAGCAGTTGCTCCCGGGTTTTTTTTGGTTTGATGTTCGTTTGAATGTTCATGGCGTCGTCTCCACCGGGGCTAAGGGGCGTGTTTGCTGAAAACGCGAGGCTGGGCATGGTTATGCCCAGCCAGGGGCACGGAAATCTTCGACCGGAAGCGTGCGATGGTAGGCGCGCTGGAAGAAGATGAGGGGCCGCGAGGCGCGCGAAACCGTGAGTTCGCAGGGCGTTGCCAGCACGATGATGTGGTCCCCCGCGTCGACTTCGCGTTCCAGGATGCAATCGGCCCAGGCGAGCGCGCCTTGAATGACGCAGGGTTTTTTTTGATCGAACGCGACGCCGGCGAATTTGTTAGGCGACCAGCCGGAGAGCGTCTGGCTGAGACGGCGCTGGTCGCAGGCGAGGATGTTCGCGGTGAAGCGCCCGGCTGCCTTTACCGCCGCCCAGGAGCGCGAGCCGCTGGTGACCATGAAGCTGACCAGCGGGGGCGCCAGGGAGACCGAGGAGAAGGTGCCGACGACGAGGCCGACGGGACCTGTGACGCCTTCAGCGACGATGGCGGTGACACCGGTTGGGAGTTGGCCGAAAAATTCGCGGTAGCTTTGCGCGTCCATGACGGTCAACTTTCGTAAACGGGCTGTAATGCGCTGCGGAATTCGAAAGACAAGCCGGTTTCCACAAGATGCTGGGCGTAGCCGGCGAAGGCGGAGTCATCGACGACCGCGTGGGTCGCGGCCACGCTCATGTCGCGCAGCAGTTTTTCAAGGATGTTGGGACGCCGGAGTGCAGCGAGGCCGGACCGGCGAAAGGCGAGCTGCACGCATTCCAGCGCCAGCTCGCTGGCTTGCGCGGCGAGAACCCTGGGCAGGTGACGCTCCCCCGCGGACCAGGATTGCGGCTGGCCGAGAGAAGCGGCGTCGATGCGCGCATAGAGCGAATAGGCCAGCGCCTCGACGGTTTGTAGCCGCACCACTGAGCGGCCGAATTGTTCCTGCACTAGCTCGCGGTCGCCGATATGCCGGCCGGCGGGCGGTTGTGCCAGAATGAGCCGAAGTTCGCGCAAGGCGCGGCGCGCGATCCCGATGGCGAAGGCAAGATGCTCGTAGCTTTCGAAATGCTCGACATCGACAAGGTCGTAGCGGCGGGTACCACGGACCTGGCCGTAGGGATTATCCTCCCGCCCGGCGAGGGCGGCGGGGAGAAAATAATCGGTGAGATGGAAGTCGTCGGAGCCCGTGCCGCCGAGGCCGATGACGTTCCAGCTATCGAGTAGCGTTACATCGCGGGCCGGGATGGCGAGCGGCAGCAGGCGGGAAGGATCACGCTCGACATAGGCCGCGGCGTGCACCCAGTCCGCGTGGTGGATGGCGCTCGCCAGCCGCCAGGTGCCGTTCAGGATATAGCCGCCATCGGCGGGGGTAGCGACGCCGCCGGGCGTGGCGGCAATGGCGCAGGCGGGTATGCCGCCTGCGAAAATGCGCTCGATCGCGGCGGAGGGCATCGTTGCGCCGAGCACAGCCAGCGCGTTATTGGCGGCCATGGTGCACCAGGCGGAGGATGCATCCGTGGCAGCCAGGGCCGCGAGTATTTCAATCTGCGCGACAATCGGCAGCTCAAAGCCGCCGAGCTCCCGGCACAGCCGCATCCGCCAGAACCCGTGAGAACGCAACGCTGCGACCGATTCGTCCGCAAGTCGGCCAGCGGCGTCGGATGCCGCAGCGCCCGATTGCAGCGTGCCGGAGATGGCGGCGGCGGCGGCCAGCAACGCGTTATGGCCGTAAGGCGAAGGCGCTTGCAGCGGCGGCGAAGATGAGGGTTTTTCGAGGATCGGGGTTTCCATAAATTCTTCCGGATTTCGTTGCCGTCCGCCATATAAGGACCGTACGGTATGGTGTTGTTATAAAGTTTTCGCGGAACGAGTCAAGCGAAATTATCCGACTGCTTCTGCAGGGCGCTGAAATGCGTACGCCGCCGGAGATCGATCTTGACAGGAACTGGTATCCAGGTTTAAAGAACCGTACAGTTCGTTTATAAAACCGGCAAGACCGGATGGATAAATTATAGCGAGGGATAAGAAACGTGAGCGAAAACGGAATCGCATTGGTGACGGGTGCCAATAAAGGCATCGGATTTGAGGTTGCCCGGCAACTGGCGGGCCGAGGCTACGTGGTTTGGCTTGGCGCGCGCGATGCCGAGCGTGGCGCGGCGGCGGAGTCGGCGCTACAGGCGCAGGGCTTGAGCGTTCACTACCAGCAACTGGATGTTCTAAACGATGATAGTGCTGCCGCTGCGGCAAAGCGGATCGGGGAGGTTTCCGGCCGCCTGGATGTTCTGGTTAACAACGCCGGCATTGCTTTGGACACCGGGATTGCGCCCAGCGCAGTGGGACTAGCGGCGGTACGCGCAACATTCGAGGCCAATGTATTTGGATGTATCCGCGTGACCCAGGCGTTTCTGCCCCTATTGCGTAAATCGCCCGGCGCACGGATCGTCATGGTCAGCAGCGATATTGGTTCGCACACGCATCAGACCAATCCGGCGTTCCATGGCTACGCGCTTAACCCCATGGCCTATGCGAGTTCGAAGGCGGCGCTGAATGCGGTAACGATCGCCTTTGCCAAGGAGCTACGCGAAACCACGATTAAGGTGAACGCTGCAAATCCTGGCTTTACCGCGACGGATATGAACGGGCATCATGGGTTTCTCACCGTTGAGCAGGGCGCCACGCCCATTGTTATGCTCGCCACGCTTGCCGATAACGGACCCACCGGCGCGTTCTTCGGTCCCAACGGCCCGGAGCCTTGGTGAGTTACAAGGATTGGCAGCATGGCGCAGTGGTTGAAACGGAGCGTCGGCGGCGAAGCCCGCGCTGGGGCTGAACGAAATTTTTGGAGGATGAGATGGACAGCAATGTGAAACTTGATCGGCAGGCGCAACAGTTCGCCGATTGCGACAAGACCGGGCCGATGTTTGGACCGAATCGGCTCAAGCTCGGGGTGTTCGGGCTGAACCTGTGCAGCGCGGCGGGGATAACGGCGGCAAAGGACCGGCATGAGATCGAGTGGAAGCAGAACGTCCGGCTGGTTCAGCTGGCGGAGAGGGCCGGGTTCGAGGCCGCGGTGCCGGTCGCGCGCTGGCGCGGGTTCGAAGGTGCTTCAAACCCATGGGGCGAAAGCTTTGAGACCTATACCTGGGCAGCGGGATTGGCCTCAGTGACTTCCCGCATCGGGATATTCTGCACCTCCCACGTGCTGACCGTCTCGCCGGTTGTCGCCGCGAAGGCGATGACGACGATTGACCATATTTCCGGTGGCCGCGCCGTGCTGAACGTTGTTGCAGGCTGGTTCAAAAAGGAATTGGACATGTTCGGTGTGGGGAATCTGGATTCCGCGGCGCGCTATGCCTATACCGCTGAATGGATGGAGGTGTTGCTGCGCTTGTGGACGCAGGATGAGACCTTCGATTTTGAAGGCGAGTACATCAAGGTCAAGGATGCCTATCAGCAGCCGAAATCGATTCAGAGCCCACGTGCGCCGGTGATGAACGCGGCAATGTCGCCCGTGGGCCACGCCTTCGCTGCCCGCTGGGCAGATATTGCTTTCGTTTCCATCGAATCCGCCGACCCAGCGGAGATTAAAGCGAAGGTGGGTGAACTCCGGCAGATGGCACGGGACAACGGCCGCGAGATACAGATATGGGCGGCGTCTCTGGTGATGTGCGCCGCGACCGAAGCGGAAGCGAAGGACGAGATCGCGCGCTATATTGAGCGGGAGGGCGACGCGCAAGCATCCGCCAACCGGACGGCCTGGGGCCTGGCGGGTGAGCGCCCTTCGCAGCAGCGCAAGGATACGATGCAGGCGAAGGGAAACGTTGATGGCGGACTCTCGCTGATTGGAACGCCGGAGCAAATTGCACGAAATATGTGCCAGATTTCAGAGGCCGGTCTTGATGGCCTTTGTCTGTGCTGGTTCAATTTCGAGAAGGGGTTGCCGATTTTTATCGATGAGGTGATGCCCCTGCTGGAACGCGCAGGTGTTCGAGAGCCTGTGGCATCAATCCAATAGATAAGGCGAGCAGCGGTTCGCGATAAAAGGCTAAGATAATCTTATAATCATAAATTTAAAGCGCGCTGCTGCGATAAACGCCATCACTCTAAAATTCGTTGTTAAAAGCCCGTGGTATGCAACTGAGTTCGCATGGCGAGCGCCCGAGTTTATGTTCACTTGCCATAGATTCGGACGTGCGGTTATTCCGCTGCGTTTTCGAAGGCTTTGCTTTGTCTTTCCTTTGCGATCAGCTCGGCCATGACTCGGCGCGCCAGCACGGAGCCGGCATCCGAGCGCAGCAGCAGAGGCTGCATCGCGAGGAGATCGGTCTGACCATCCATCGCCGCCGCGACCTCTTCGATCATCGGCTTGTCTTCATATTCGAAAGTGTTGACGAAGCTCTCACGGAACATGTCCATCGGTACCTGGTCCTCGACATAGAGCGAGCCCGCCCAGAAGTAGAGTGTCGAATGCTCCGTTTCCGGCGTGAGGATATGCACGCCCGGCATGGTGTAACCCGCATCGCGCGTCTGGCCTGTTTTTGTCACTGCCACTTCGAGATACATCGAGCCCGGCGGGTCCCAGCGCATCTCGAGCCATTGGTCGATCTTCTCGCCGTTGGTAGGATAGGGGCCATGTTCCAGGCTGGGCGCATTGGGGGCGTTCGACGAGAACCAGTTGGACTGAACCTGATTGCCTTTGCGCGACGCTTTGAACGTGCTCCTGGTGCTAAGCACGCCGGCGAATGCCGGATGCAGCAGATCGACATGGCTAAGGTCCATCAGATTATCGGTCTCGAGCTCGTAATGCGCTTTGACATGCGTGAGGCCGAACACATGCTTGTAGGCTGGATCTACGAGATACGAAAAGTCAGGAAGGAGCGCCGGATCGGCGGCCTGCGGTTCGCCCGGCCAGAACCATATGATGTTGTCACGCTCGATAACGGGGAAGCTTTGTACGCGTACCGCGCGGGGAGGTTTTTCCTCGAGAGGAGCGGAGACGCACTGGCCGGAGGAGTCGAATTTTAGGCCGTGATAGGGGCATTGGATCGTATCGCCCACGACTTTCCCTTTTGAGAGCGGGGCGAAACGGTGTGGACAGCGGTCCCGCAATGCGGCCACCGTGCCGTCCGGCTTGCGAAAGAACAGAGTGCCAACGCCGAGCAGGCGGCGCGATAGGGGGGCCTCTGAGACCTCATGCGACCACGCGCCCATATACCAGCAATTCATCAAAAATCCGGTCATTTATCCTCCGTGGCATAGGACGGCGCTGCGCCGGAGCAAGGTTGCCATCGCGCGGCTTTTCCTTAATCTTTACCGTACGATATGGTATATAAAGATCTTGCACAAAGGAGTCAAGCGCAAAGAAGGAAATTCACGGCTTCGCTGTAGCGCCATAGGCCCGGAGAAAGACATCAACGGCATTGGCGACAGCCTCGGACTTTTTGAATTGTGGCTCGGCGCCGTAGAGCGCTTCTTCAAGAAAGCCCGTCTCGATCAGGCCTTTGAAGTGCAGCGCCGCGAAAAGTGCGGATGCTTCCCGCAATCTTCCGCGCTGCATCTGCTCCGCGACGAATTTGGTGAAGGCTCCGACCGCCCGCTGCGGTCCTTGCTCAAACAAATGCGGGCCCAGAAGTGAATTAAAGCCGTCCGCCGCCGCGGTGCGCTTGATAGCCAGTACATCGTCTGCGAGAACGAAATTAAGATAGGCGCTGGCGAAACGTTCCAGGGCAGCGCGCAGATTTTTTGTTTCGGGGTCGAGAAGTTCCATGATCTGATCGCCGGGTCCTTCAACCGCAGCTTTCATCGCCGCCTCGAACAGTTCCTCTTTTGAACGGAAATAGCCGTAAAGCGTGCCTTTTGAGCCGCCGAGACGGCGCGAGATCGTTGTCATGCTGGCCCGCTCGTATCCGAATTCGCGGAATACCTGAACCGCGACATCGATGATCGCCTGTTTGCGATCGTCTGTTCTTACACGCATTTTAACAGCTCCTTCTCTGACCAAGCCTGTACGATTTTAACTTGACGAGGGCAAATGGAGCGCTATAATAAACCATAACGTCCGGTTTTCCATAGAGGGAAAGCCAGGAATAAGATCAAAAGGAGGAATAAATGTTTAAACTGAATCGCCGCTCTGTTTTAAAAGCGAGTGCAGTCGGCGCTGCCGCCAGCGCGCTGCCGGAATTTTCCAAAGCGCAGACTTCGCCTTATGGGCCTGCTGATTTGAAGGGCAATGTGCTTACGCCGTTTGGCTCGTTGCGCGCAGGCAATGCTGATGGCAGCATCCCAGCCTGGACTGGCGAGAATCTGCCGCTTCCTGCGGGGTTCGAGAATGGAACGACACCGCAATACTTTACCGACGAGAAGCCACTATATAGCATTACCGGGGCGAATTGCGCGCAATATAAAGACAAGTTGGCGGCGGGCGCGATCGCATTGCTGCAAAGGTTTCCGGACTTTCGAATGGACGTGTTCCCCACGCACCGGACGGCAATCGCACCGCAATATGTCTATGACTATATCTACAAAAATGCCACAAATGCGCAGCTTTCGGCGGACGGCAACTCAGTGACCGATGCTTATGGCGGTATTCCCTTCCCGTTTCCAAAAAACGGGCACGAAGTCATTTGGAATCATGAGTTATCGTGGTCGGCTACAACGGTCTATTATACCGGCGATTCGCATTTGGTTAGCGCGACCGGAGAAATTGTCATGGAATCCAGGGTACGGACCTGGCAGCAATTTCCCTATTACTTTGAGAATGGCGAATCTCGCTTCAATGGATTTTTCAACGATTCGATTATCGATGCGGTTGCACCACCCTACCAAGCCGGCACCAATATTGTAAATCTAATGCCGATCAACGAACAAATCACGCCGGTAGAGGCCTGGGAATATCTTGTTGGGCAGCGCCGGGTGAGGCGCGCGCCGGAATTGCAGTACGACACGCCAAACTCAATTACCGGCGGCACATCGAACTGGGATGAGGCTTTTATGTTCAATGGCCAACTCAACGAATACGACTTCAACTTCGTTGGCATAAAAGAAATGATCGTTCCTTATAATTGTAATAAGTACTGTGTGGCTGCGATCTCTGAGCAGTTTAAGGCCCATTTCGTCAATCCTGAAGTCACAAGATGGGAGCTGCACCGGGTCAAGGTGGTTGAGATGACACTGAAACCGGGTTCTCGTAACGTCGATGCACGCCGAATCATCTATTGTGACGACGATGCCGGGAACGCCATTATGGGAGATGTCTATGACGCCTCCGGTACGTTGTGGAAATTTTTGCACAGCTTGCCAACGATCTATCCGAACGTTCCTGCCATTAACACGACTGCTTTCAATGTCTATGACTTGCATGCGGGCGATTATTCGTCGTCCGCCCATTATGATAATGAATGCTTGCCGCAGTGGAAGCAGATTCCGGAGCTACCGGCTTCGTTCTTCACGCCTGGTCAGTTGGAATCTACAGCTGGCGGGTTTTAGCGTTTACATGAGAGTTACCAAAATATCTGTCGAAAATGTTCGTCTCCACCAATGTATGGTAGCCTTATGCGAATCAAATCAGCCTTTGAAACCTTGGCTAGGTCTTCGAAGAGATCGGTATAGGGACATGAATTAGACAAAGGTGCTCAGATCAGTAGCTAAAAAGGGGAAGCTAAAATGAAAAGGCAAAAAAACAATCGCTGTCTGCTGCTATCGGGCGTCGCCTGCGTGGCGCTGATGTGTTCAGGCCACGCCGCGCATGCGTTCGAGTATTTGTTTGACAATGGCGTGGATGTCCGCTTTGACAACACATTACAATACTCGGTGGCAGAGCGTACCGCTCCGTTGAATTCTTATCTTGGAGGGCAGGCTGGTGCCGCCGAAAATACCAATGACGGTGACGATAATTTGCGCGCCGGAATCGTCTCAAATCGTGTCGATCTGTTGACAAAATTCGATATCAGCGATCACGGCTTCGGCTTTGATACGACGATCGATAGCTTTTATGACACCGTTTATAACCAGAAAACGCAGAACACCGACGGCTCAACCTATAATCCGGCGCAGCAACCGGCGGACAAGTTCACGACCGCGACTGAGACCGAAGCCGGCCGGGATATTCAGCTACGTAACCTCTTCGTATATGGTTCCCATAATATCGATGGAATTCCGGTAACCCTGCGCGTCGGCCGTTTGGTCAATCTGTTCGGAGAAAGCCTATTTTTTGCCCAGAACGGGATCGCCTACGCCAATGCGCCGATTGATATAGAACGTGCCAGCAGCGTGCCGAATACCCAGGCAAAGGACCTGTTTCTGCCGGTCGGGCAGGCGTTGATCTCGGCGCAATTGACCAATTCGATTTTGGTAAGTGCATATTATCAGTTCGAATGGGAAAAGTTTAATTTTATCCCGGCTGGGAGCTATTTTTCAACGGCCGATCTTCTCGATGAAGGTGGACAGCGAATTTATGCCGGGCCGGCAGGGCCGGGCAGTGCGCTGTATTTTTACCGGGCGCATGACATCAGCGGCTCGGACACTGGGCAGTTCGGCATCTCATTGCATTATGATCCGATAGGTTCGAGCTTTGACTTTGGATTTTATGCCCTGCAATATAATGATTCCGAACCGCAGGTTTATACGACGCCGCATTATGTACCCATTGGTGGTGTACCAACGGTTATTCCGACACCTGTGAGCGGCACGGCGCCTGGCGCACCAACCGCGCTGGCGCTTGGCGCCTATCAAACGGTCTATGCTGATCATATTCAGATCTACGGCGCTTCAACCAGTACGACGGTTGGTCCGCTGAATCTGGCAGGTGAAGTATCTGTCCGGGCCAATGAAGACCTGCGGAGTACTGTTACGGTGGGCCCGTTTGAGACACCTAACAATACCAATCATGCACTTTACGCCATCGGCGACGTTGCGCATTACCAGGCTTCGGAAATTTATCTAGGGCCGAAACTACCTGGGTTATGGGATAGTTCTTCGGTTCTAGGGGAAGTCGCCGGAGAAAATCTTTTCGCGATAACGGCCAATAAGGACAATTTCGATCGGGTTGATTCCCGGAACATGGCGTTGGGCCTGCGTACCGTGGCATCGGCGACCTATTATCAACTTCTGCCGGGACTCGATGTGTCACCAAACATCGGCCTGGGATGGAACTTCATGGGCAAGTCGCCGGATACGGACGCGTTTAATACCACCGGTATCGATCGCGGCGGAGATATTACCTTTGGCCTTGGCGGAACCTATTTGAATAAATGGACCGGCGGAATTAGCTATACACGCTACATCGCGCCGCCGCAGCGCGACCCCTATGCAGATCGCGACTTCGTCTCGTTCAATGTCGAACGAACATTTTAGACCATGGCAGAGAACCGAAAGGAAGCACCGATGAAGATTATCACCCTGGAAGAGCATTGTGCAAGCCCGGGCTTCGTGGCCGGTCCCGGCAGGGACTTCATGGACCATCTTCGTGACCGGGGCGGGCGCTTCGCCGATGTTTACGAAAAGCTTCAGGATATTGGCGATAAGCGGATTGCGGAAATGGACGCCGCGGGCATCGATATGCAGGTGCTCTCGCTTAGCGCGCCCGGCGTAGAACAGGCGGAGATAGAGGAGCAGATTTCAGCCGCCCGCGAAGTGAATGATTGGCTCGCCGATGGGGTGAAGAAAAACCCGACCCGCTTCGCTGCTTTCGCAACCCTGCCTGTTGCGGCGCCGGAGAAGGCGGCGGCTGAGCTGGATTACCGTGTCACGCAACAGGGCTTCAAAGGCACGCTAATCAACGGCCACACGCGGGGCCGTTATCTGGACGACAGATTCTTCTCGCCAATCTTGGAGCGTGCCGAGGCGCTGGACGTTCCAATCTATATTCACCCCACCATGCCGCCAAAGGGCGTCGTGGAGGCATATTACAGCGGGTTTTCGCCGGAGGTGAGCTCTATATTTTCTATCGCAGGATGGGGGTGGCATATTGAAACTTCCGTGCACGTGATTCGCATGATCTTGGGCGGCGTGTTCGATCGTTATCCGAAGCTACAAGTCGTCATCGGTCATATGGGCGAGGGCATTCCATTCTTCCTGCAAAGAATAAATGAGACAATGCCGAGGCAGTTAACGAAGCTTCAACGCCCGATCGAGGCGTATTTGCGCGAAAATATCCACTATACTTCCAGTGGCTTTAACTTTCCGGCGCCCTTCCTCAACCTCCTGCTGGAGGTCGGCGTGGACCGGATCATGTTCTCCGCCGATGATCCCTACCAGTCGATGGCAAAATCTGTTGCGTTTTTACAACATGTTCCGGTGAGTGAGGCGGACCGGGAACGTATTGCCCATGGTAATGCTGAAAAGCTGTTGCGTTTGTAACACGAATCGAGCTTACGAAACGCTTTACCGGAAGCCGCTAGGAAGCTTTAGAGCCGTCAGATCGATGGTGCTTTCTGTATTGCGCGGGTGTTTCGCCGAATGTGGCGACAAACATTCGCGCGAAGGTTTGCGCTCCTTGATAACCCAAACGAACGCCGGTCTTGGCAGTTGAATCTCCTCCAGCGATTGCCGCCGCGGCGAGATGCATGCGCCAGCGTGTAAGATAAGCGAACGGCGTTTCATCCATCACCTGCTTGAAATGCTTGGCCAGGCCGGACCGCGAGCGTCCTGATAAAGCCGCAAGTTCGCGAAGCGTCCATTGCCTGCCGGGCTCTGCATGCATGGCGTTCATCACACGCGAGATCGTGGGGTCCGTTAGGCCACGCATCCAGCCTGGCTCATGTTCGCCCTCAAGCAGCCATTTCCGTAGCGCCGCTATGAAGATGAGCTCAACCAACCGCTCGGCGATTGCGTTAAATCCCGGCTCGGCTTTCCGAGCGTCCGTTGACATGAAATCGATTGCTGCAATGAGCCACGGCTCAAGTAACGACTTCACATTACGCAAAAGCGTTACGCGGGGAAGATCGCGGGTTAGCGGGGCATTTTCCCGGCCGCCCGGCATGACAATTACTGACAAAATCCGGGCTTCCACGGGGCCTTCGCCGAAGTTTCGCATGAGAAGATGGTCCATACCGGTTCGCAGTTGCTCCACGGAAAAATTATCCCGTTCGGCGAAGTCCATGACTTCGATGGTACGAGATCCATTTCCGGTCTCGAAGCGGTAATGGGGTAATTTGGCAAGCATGACGAAATCGCCGGTTTTCAGTTCCAAGTGTTCGCTTCCGGTATCGAGGTGGCAAGCCCCGTTTACGACGTAATGAAAAGGCAGCCCCCCGAGCGCGGGAATGCCGATCGAAACGTCTGCCGCGAGCCGCAGATCAGCAATTAATGGAGAGCGAGCCCGGATAGGTTGCAGGATTCGCGAGAGTGTATCCATCTGGACGCATCATACCACATTATGGACCCGGGGAAACTTTATCAGCCCCCCAATTTGTTATTATATTTCTTCAATCTCGTGGGCCCGAATGGCACTTCATCGCGGGTGGCGTTCACCAAGAGGTGGTTTCGGGCGATAAAATCCTGATCGATGCATGAAAGTAAACAGGCGATAGAAGAAAGGAAGAAGGAAATGCTAACCGTCTATGAGCATAACGAATCGGTCTGCTGCCAGAAAGTACGAATTGTGCTTGCCGAAAAGAACATAGCGCACGAGGTCGTCAATATCTCGTTCGAAACCAGGCAGCAGCATACCCCAGAATTCGAGGCCATAAATCCGAAGGGTAAGGTTCCCGTGATCGTGCACGATGGACGCGTAATCACGGAATCAACGATCATCATCGAATACCTCGATGAAGCTTTTCCCGGTCCGCAACTTATGCCGAAAGACGCTTATTGGCGAGCGCGCCGCCGTCTGTGGGCGCGGTGGATAGATGATGAGATGCATATCCCGCATATCTCAACATTAAGCTTCAACATTTCCATGACGGATTTGCTTGGGTATAAGCAAGACATTCATGCCGAAGGGCCGCGGGGGGCTCCCCCGCCCTTCATGTTCGTCGGAATAGAATCCAAGGAAATGCTGGCTTCACTTCATGCCTATCAACGTTTTCTAGGCGAGATGAATGTCACACTTGAAGCCAATCCTTGGCTTGCCGGGCCAGAGTTTTCGCTTGCGGACATTGATGCCGTCCCCTACATCTGGCGCCTGCGCAATCTACATCTGTCGGGCCTTTGGAACACCATGCCGAGGATACAGGATTGGCTGGATCGTGTTTCGAGCCGCCCAAGCTTTCGGAAGCAGATCATCGAATCTGAGCTTCCTGAATGGGTCGGTTCCATGCGCGAGAGAGGCAAGCAAGCGTGGCCTATAATCGCCCGAATGCTGGAAACGAGTAAGCCTTCCGCAAATCCGTTTGCGATTTCTGATGGCCATTCCAGTCTTTAGGGATCGTAGTTTTCCGAGCCGGTGGGCGGGTAAATCCGCTCCCGCGCAGAGAGCCCCTTGAATTATGTTTACTGACATTGATTCAAAGCCAATGTCACTCTTCACGAAAGCCTATCAGCAATTCTTGGGATTGATGGACAAACCCTTCATAACCTTTTTTAGCCTTGGAAAAGATATGCCCAGAAGTCAGGATTGACTGGACAGAGCAACAAATCGCAAGAGTTTCGAGGAAAGCATTAGATTTGATGGTCGCATCGTCGTGTGAACCTTAATTATTATGGAGGATTCAATGGCATTTATCCGTAACATTTGGTACGCTGCCGCTTGGGGCAGTGAGGTAGAGGCTGACAAGCCGGTGGCGCGTATGATCGCCGATCTGCCTATTGTATTTTACCGGGCGGCTGACGGAAAAGTGGTTGCTCTGGAGGACCGTTGCAGCCATCGTTGCGCTCCACTCTCAAAAGGCCGGGTTGAAGGCGATGCGTTGCGCTGCTGGTATCATGGCTTGCTATTCAGCAGCAAGGGTGAATGCCTGGAGATGCCGGGCCAGAACAAGGTACAAGGGTTCGATATCCGCTCTTTTCCGGTCGTCGAAAAACATGAATGCATTTGGATCTGGACGGGCGATCCGTTGCTAGCCGATACGGCACTGGTGCCGAATTCGAGGATTACCGAAAATGGCATACCCTTTCGTTCCGGCGTTCTGGAGTATGACTCAGACTACCAGCTGATCAATGACAACCTCTGCGACTTCAGCCACGTTGCTTATGTACATGAAAAAACCCTGGGACAAGGCAACGATGAGTGGGCCCAACGTCTGCCGGTGCTAAGCAATCTTGAAAATGGCATCCGTTCAACGCGCTGGATGGAAAATGCTGTGCTTCCGCCCAAGCCAGGTGTGCCCCCAGGCCTGCGTGTCGATCTATATACCGGATATGACTATGTGCTGCCCGGCGTGCTGATGATGCAAATTGATTCTTATCCAACCGGCAAGGCCAAGGAGTTTGGATTTGGGCCGCCGCCAGATTCGATGGACGGTGCAGTTTACGTGATGCGCACGCTGCAAATGGCGACGCCAGTGACGGTCGGCAAGTCACGCTATCTATACAGCGTGTCGCATCCAGTTGATCCCTCGCCCGATCAGTCGCTAGATGCAGTGATGAGGCTTTTTATGTATGCCTTTCAGGAAGACCAGGATATGATCGAGGCGCAGCAAACCGTTATCGATAAACATCCTGGTGTGGTGCTGCGCAATACAAGGCACGATGCGGGTTTAATGCGAGTGCGCCGGCTGATTGCCAATAAGATCCGCGAAGAGCAGGCACTCACGGACATTCGAGGCGCCGCTGAATAGTATGGATCGCTGGACCAAAGGCCTTGCTTTGTGCATTCTCTCGGCAAATTAAGCCTTTCAACAGGCAGTTGAGCGCGTGAAGTTATTGTGATTAAGTAATGACGCGGAGGCGGCGCGTGAATAGGACCAGTCTCGCTCCGAGGTATTGGCCAAGATCTCGAGCCCATCAATGGCGTCTTTGAGCTTCATCGAGTCAATATCTCAGCCTCGTCCGGTTACTCTGGGCGTGTTCGATCCTACAGATGGCAGCGTAGTCATCAAGGACAAACAACACTTGAGGACGGACGGGCGGTCGCAATTGTTGTGATCTGGATGCTTCCAGGCTTTATAAGCGTACCCAACCTGACGATGGCTATTGACCAAACGTTCTAAGCCGTTGCGTTGTTCATGACCTGTGTTTCCACGAGGTTCGAGAAAATTCCGGCCGCCGCCAGCAACTCGGCGAAACCGCCGCGCTCGACGATGCTGCCATCCTCGAATACCAGGATTTCATCGGCGTCGCGGATGGTGGAGAGGCGGTGCGCGATGATGAAGCTGGTGCGCCCGGCCATGAGCGCGCGCAAGGCACGGGCGACCCGGGCCTCGGTTGCGGCATCCAGCGCGCTGGTGGCTTCGTCCAGCACCAGAATGGGCGGGTCTTTCAGGATCGCCCTGGCGATGGCGAGGCGCTGGCGCTGCCCGCCGGAGAGATTGACGCCGCGCTCGCCGATCATCGTCTCGAAGCCGTGCGGCTGGCGCTCGATGAATTCCATCGCCTCGGCCATGCGGCAGGCCCGGTACAGCTCGGCTTCCGTGGCGTTGGGCTTGCCTACCAAAAGGTTCTCGCGGATCGAGCGGTTGAACAGCATGGAGTCCTGAAACACCACGCCGATGGCTTGGCGCAGGGAATCCAGCGTGACGTTGCGGATGTCGTGCCCGTCGATGAGGATGCGGCCCAAGCCTGGATCCCAATAGCGTTGCAGCAGCGCCATGGTGGTGGATTTGCCTGCACCCGTAGCGCCGACGAGGGCGGTAATGCTGCCGGGTTGGGCGATGAAGTTGAGGTTTTTTACGGTGGGAATGCCGCTCACGTAATCGAAGTTGACATTCTCGAACCGCACCTCGCCGCGCTTCACCGCGAGGCGGGGCGCCGGGTTGCGTTCAGGCAGCGTGCTTTGCGCGTCGAGTACCGTGAAAAAATCCGCCAGCACGGGCATGTTCAGGAACAGCCGGGAGATGAAGCCCATGGCGCCCGTGAGGCGGCCAACAAGGAGCGTGGCAAACCCCATGAAGGAGACGATGGCGCCGATGCTGGCCGCACCCTCCAGATGCAAAATCGTGCCGACCATGAAGATAGTGATGACGGTGATGGTGCTGGCGGCGGAGGTGACGACGCTCAAGACCGCCCACCAGTTGAGCACCGGGAATTGCTTGGCCAGCACCATCTCGCCGGTGGCGCGGAAGTTGCTGGCCTCGGCCGCCAGCCGCGTGAAGGCCTGCACCACCAGCACATTGGCCAGCGCATCCTGCGCGGTGCCTGCCAAAGTGGAATGGTAGCCCTCGACCTGGCGCTGCGCGCTCTCCGTCCGGCTGATGACGACGATGGTGAGGGTGCAGAACACGATGACCAGCACGATGAGGGCAATGGCGAGCTGCCAGTTGAGAATGATGGTAAGCGGCAGCAGCACAAGCGTGGCAAGCAGCGTCGCCAGATGCTCCCTGAAAAACGACAGCCACATCCAGAACAACCCATCCGCGCCAGACAGCATCATCTTCATCAACTGCCCGGATTGCCGCTCCCGATGAAACGCCGGTGGCAGCGAAAGCACATGGCGGAAGAACCGGGCCATGGCGGATAGCCGGTTGCGATGCGCGAGACGCTCGGCCTGCACGGCGAGCAGAATGTTGGCGAAAATGCCCAAAAGCCCGATCCCCGCCCAGATCGCCAGCAGCGCCTCCGCCCCGCGGATGACCGAGTGGTTGGTCATCGTGTCCGACAGGCTGAGCAGGTTGATGACGCGGCCAAATAGCACCGGCTCGGCGAACTGAAACGCCATGACCACGAGATTGGCGATAACAAGCCCGATGGCGACGGCGCGGTCCGGGCGCAGCAGCCCAAGCACGCGGGCATAGACCTTGAGGAAATTCACGGCGGGCTCCGGCGCATGCATCAGTACTTAGAGGCTTTATGCGCCGGGTTTAAGGCCGGAATCTGCCTAAGTTGTGGCGTAGTCGCACCTAGCCCCATCGTGACAGCGTGGGTCTCAATGACTATGCTGCCCCCAGCCCCGACAGGAGAATGGATATCGCCTTGCGCCGCCTTGCTTTGCCCCCCCTCCTATTCCCTGGGCTTCTCGCGCTCTCCCTCACCGGATGCAGCCAGAGTTACTCGCCGAACACCTATGCTTCCACCGCCGCGCAGCAGCAGGCGACCGTGGAGCGAGGGGTTATTATCGGCGTCCGCCAGATACTGATAAGCCCGGATGGAACAGTCGGTGCGGCTACGGGCGCCGCGGTTGGCGGCGTCGCTGGAGCGCAGATCCCAGGTAGCACTGTGGCTACTGCATTCGGCGCGATCGGAGGCACGCTGGTCGGAGGGATTTCAGGGACAGCGGCCGAAAAAGCGGTCGGAAAGACCAAGGGCTGGGAATACATCGTTCAGGAGACCGGCGATAAGCTGGTTTCTATCACGCAGACGAGCAAAGTTTCACTCCCGGTCGGGCTGAGCGTGCTGGTGATAGCCGGCACACAGCAGGCTCGGATCGTGCCTGATTACACTGTGAAAATCGCGGCGACGGCGCTTGCCGCGAAGGTTGCCGCTAACCCGGTCAAAACTAGTGTCGCACCAAACGGATCGCCGAGCCTTGAGGTTAACCTCAGCCCGCTTTTGCCAGATGCGGGCCCACCAGAGGCTTTTCAGTTGGCGCCTGGCACCGTGGCGAGTGATCCCATAACGCCACCGCCGCCCAGCCCTGCCCCGGCCAACCCGGGTGCGACGCCCCCGGCACCGCCTTCGCCGGCAGGCGAGGCCGCAACATCCAAAGCGGTAAGCGACAGCAGTTCGGCCACGACAACGCCTTCTGCCGTGTCTCCGGCACCGCCTGTCCAGGCCGCGCCCGCGGTGTCGAGCTCAACCCCTCCGGAAGGTCCCACATCCGCGGCCACGCCCTGAGGAAACCATTAGAGACTGTTTCAAAAGCGTCTGTGGAGTAATTTTGCCGTCATTGCGAACCCTGCGAAGCGGGGTGAAGCAATCCATCTTTTGTGCCATACCCTGGCAAAAGATGGATTGCCACGGCCGCTCGCGCGGCCTCGCAATGACGAGGATGAACTCCTAAACGGGCTTTTGAAACAATCGCTTACAGGCACATCTTCTTATCTGCCCGGCCGATCAAGGCGGAAGGAGAGGAGAACGAAATGGAATTCGGAGTACGATCCGGGCATCAATGATCGACGCTATGGAACGCCAGCCGGTAGTTGGACCTGCAGCTTTCGGCTATTTCTGCCACGACTCGCCATTCGGCTATGCGCTCAAACAAAGACCTTACTTAATGCAAAGTCCGGTTCTGAAAGCAGGCGTTTTCCCATTTCACGAGATGGGTCGAGTAAATAAAAAAGGATGGTCACGTTTGCTAACCTATCATACGGCTTGCTCAAGAAGCTTGCGCGCAGCTATGACGTGAGCAGGGCAATGATTTCAAGATTGGGTCATGAGTAAAAAAATTACCGAACGTACCACTTTGAATTGGCTTGATATTGAGTCGTGGCGCTCGTTTACAAAAGAAGAAATGCGCCAGGGCTTGATGAAGTGAGCGACCAAGCAGAACGAAGCAAAAGAGGCGCCGAAGAGGAGCATTATTAGCAGTTCGATACCAGTTGTCGCCCGTCGATATGTACTGTTACCTAAAAGCACGTTTCGGAGACCCAAACGGATTTCAAACATTTCTGGCGGCGGATCACAGTGATAATTGGATACACTGGGATTATAATTTAAAAGCTGGTAACGTGAATTTAGTCATCTCTGGCATGTCGCGCGAGATTCATTTTTTAATTTCTGAAAAACTTACAGATATAGATTGGAAAGCTCTCATATTAGCGATAAAGGCGGACTTTAGGCGTGTTGGAAAAGAGAAAATTGCAATTCTAAAATCTCTCGAAAAATGGGTAATTTTTCCAAATAAATTTGTCGAGGTAGCGAGGACGTGTTCTTATAAACACAGTTATATAATAGATTATCTTATGGATAAGCCGAGATATTCTTCTTTCAAGGCAAATCGAAAAGGACACCATGAGGCATATTCGCAGAAAATGAGTGCTGCCAATAAAATGCGAGCCGATATGGCGCAAAATGCACTTGAACTCTCTCTGCTTACGCCAGTAATGGCAGAAGCATTTATAAATATGGTTATTTTGATTTTATGCAAAAAAAATATTAGAGATAATGCTAGGCAGTTTGAAGCATTTATCCGATCAAACTTAGACGTCAAAGGTTTTTGATCTCCCATTTAACTGTGATGGGTTCACGAAGGGCATAGACCCGAACTCGGAAACGTATAAGAACTTCAAAAGGGTCATGGACAAACGTAATAACGCGATACATGGAAATATAGATCCTGAAAAAGAACAAATGGAGACGGTATTTTTCGAAGGGAAACGTCCATTATTTAAAGAATCTGGTGACCATATTGGAAAATTTATTGAGATGCTTGACCGGCAGTCGCATCCAGAAATTGTAATTAAAGACTATGAAGATACTTATGCATTCCTGTTAGAATTGCCTCTTTTTTACAACGAAATATACAAAAAGGGTTTTGGGCGATTATGGAGGATAGCTACCCTGGGTATGATCTAAACAGAAAGATCACGGGTATGTTATTCGCGGATGTTATCTCCATAGGCACGTTTCCAGGATTACGGTATGATGACGATCTTGTGGTAAATTGGTCGGAGTGACGACACGCCATCGTGGAACGTCCGGTTCAGGGTTCGTATCCACGACAGATGGTTCGGTGAAAGATGCAGGAAGCGTTGATAGACTCTCGCATCTGCTCTCGCCGTCAGGTGCAATTATGTAGTGGTCTATGCGGAAAATACGCGGGCCATATTTATCCCTGCGAATTTTGCACGCTGCGCGGCAATGCCGTGACCAACGTCAAACATTAAACCTGAACAGCAGCACGTCCCCGTCCTTCACCACATACTCGCGGCCCTCAACCCGCAGCTTGCCCGCCTCGCGCGCGCCCGCTTCACCCTTGTACGCCACGTAATCCTCATATCCGGTGGTTTCGCAGGCAATAAATCCACGCTCGAAATCGCCATGAATCACCCCCGCAGCACCTGGGGCCTTGGTGCCTTTAATAATCGTCCAGGCCCGTGTCTCCTTCGGGCCCACGGTGAAATACGTGATCAGCCCCAACAGCCCGTATCCGGCGCGGATCACGCGGTCCAGCCCACTATCTTCCAGGCCCAGATCCGCCAGGAAGCTTGCACGGTCTTCCTCTGGCAACTGACTCACCTCGGCCTCGATGGCAGCAGAGACGATGACATGCGCTGCGCCAACGGATTTCGCCATGGCGGCGACACGCAAGCTCTGCGCGTTGCCCGTGGCGGCGGCGGCTTCCTCGACATTGCAAACGTAAAGCACTGGCTTGGCCGTCAGCAGGTTGAGGCGCTTTGCAGCCTCCGCATCGGCGGCGGCGATGGCGGTGCGGGCCGGTTTGCCGGATTCTAGCGCCGCCAGAATCGGCTCCATCAGCGCCACATCGGCGGCAGCGTTTTTGTCGTTGCCCTTGGCTTTTTTCTGGAGCGCGGGCAGGCGCTTGGCCAGGCTTTCGAGGTCGGCCAGCATCAGCTCGGTCTCCACCGTCTCGGCATCGCGGATCGGGTCAACGCTGCCTTCCACATGCGTTACATCGTCATCCTCGAAGCAGCGCAACACATGCACGATGGCATCGACCTCGCGGATGTTGGCGAGGAACTGGTTGCCCAGCCCCTCGCCCTTGGATGCCCCGCGCACCAGCCCGGCAATATCGACGAACTCCAGACTGGTCGGCACGATCTTCACGGATTTGCCGATGACGGCCAGCGCGTCCATGCGCTTGTCCGGCACCGCGACGCGGCCGATGTTCGGCTCGATCGTACAAAAAGGATAGTTGGCGGCTTGCGCGGCGACGGTCGCGGTGAGCGCGTTGAACAATGTCGATTTGCCGACATTCGGCAGGCCGACGATTCCGCAGTTAAACCCCATTCTTCTGGTCCCCTGAACGCAATGCGACTTTGGTCATGAATTCTTCCGCTTTGGCTTCCGTGAGCAATGCCGCCTCATCCGCCACAGCGTCCAGGCAGGGCAGCAGCCAGTCCATATCCACCTTGCCGAAGTCGCTCAGCACATGGCCAGTGACACGATCCTTATGCCCGGGATGGCCGATGCCAAGTCGCACCCGCCAATAATCGGGGCTGCCCAGGCATTGGTCCATGCTGCGGAGACCATTGTGCCCTGCCGCACCGCCGCCGCGCTTGACCCGGATTTTGCCAGGGGCGAGGTCCAGCTCGTCATGGAACACGGTGATGTCCGCAACGGGGATTTTGTAGAATGACGCTGCGGCCTGCACGGATTCACCGGAAAGGTTCATATAGGTCATCGGCCTGAGTGCCATGATCGTCACCCCGCCAATGCTGCCTTCCGCAGCAACGCCCTTGAACCGCTGCCGCCAGGGCGAGAACCCGTGGCGGCGCGCGATCACGTCGAGCGCCATGAAGCCAATGTTGTGCCGGTGCCGCGCCATGCCGGGTTCAGGATTTCCCAAACCAACGAATAACTTCATGGCGCGGCTGGTTGGCTACTTCTTCTTCGCGGCGGGTGCGGGTGCGGCGGCTTTGGCCGGAGCGGCCTTGCCACCCTTGCCCTTGGGCGCTGCGGCTGCGGCGGCTGCCGCGGCTTCTTCCTCCGCCCGAGCTTCCGCCGAGACGGTCGGCGGCGCGATGGTCGCAATCACGAAGTCGCGGTCGGTGATGACCGGGCGCGCATCGCCGACTCCAGTGAGGTTATGCCAGCGGATCGTGTCGTTGATCTCCGCCGCGGCGAGATCTACCTCGAAACGCTCCGGGATATGGTCCGGGTCGCAGGCGACCTCGACCGAGTGGCGCACCACGTTCAGCACGCCGCCGCGCTTGATGCCGGGGGAGATGCCGTCGTTCAGGAAGGTAACGGCGACCGAGACGCGCACGCGCTCCCCGGCGGCGAGGCGCTGGAAATCGACATGCTCGGGCTGGTCGGTAACGGGGTGAAACTGCACGTCGCGCATCAGCGCGCGGGTTTTTTCCTTGCCCAGCTGAATTTCATACAGGCGCGAGCGCCAGCCGCCACGCTTGAGTTCGCGCATCACAATGCGCGGGTCGAGCGCGATGAGGGATGCCTCCTGCTTCGCGCCGTAGATTACCGCAGGCACCATGCCCGCACGCCTTGTCGCCCGCGCCACCCCCTTGCCGGCACGCGAACGCGACTCAGCTTCGATGGGTTCGAAATTGGCCATGTAAACGCTCCTATAAAACACAAAAACCGGCCTCCAGGGGTGCCGGCGGGGGCGGTGTAGCGTGGATGGAGGGGAAACTCAAGGAACGGGGTTGTGTTTGCGTGGAGAGGGGCAAGATGGGAACGGACAATGGAGGGTACGCCATGAAGATCGATCTTTCGGGGAAGACGGCGATTGTCAGTGCATCGACGGAAGGCATTGGCTTGGCCATTGCCACAGGGCTGGCGGGGGCGGGGGCGGAGACGGTGGTGAATGGCCGTAAACAGGAGGGGGTGGACCGGGCGCTGGCGGCCATCGGCAAGGCCGTGGTTGGAGCAAAGCTGCGCGGGTTCGCTGCGGATTTGGGCACATGCGAGGGGTGCGATGCGCTGACGCGGGCAGTGCCGCTCGCGGATATTCTGGTGAACAATCTCGGCATGTACGGGCCCAGCGATATCAGCACGGCGGACGAGGAATGGGAGCGGTATTTTCAGGTCAATGTCATGTCCGGCGTGCGGCTGACCCGTGCCTACCTTAAAGGCATGGTAGAGAAGCACTGGGGCCGGGTGGTGTTTATTTCCTCTGAATCCGGGCTGAACATTCCGCCGGATATGCTGGCCTATGGCTTCTCGAAGACCGCGCAGCTGAGCATCGCGCGCGGCATCGCGAAATCCGTAAAAGGCAGCGGGGTGACGGTGAATTCGGTACTGCCTGGCCCGACTCTCTCGCACGGGTTGCGCGGTATGGCGGAGGAGGCGGCGAAACAACAGGGCAAAACCGTCGAGCAGGTGGCAACGGAATTCGTGAAACAGCATCGCGCCAGCTCTATCATCCAGCGCGCCGCCAGCACAGAGGAGGTGGCGAACATGGTGGTTTATGTGTGCTCGAAGCAGGCCTCGGCGACGACCGGCGCGGCGCTGCGGGTGGATGGCGGAATTGTTGATACGATCGCCTAAAGAATTTACGGGGTGCACTTTCATTATGCATCGACTGCATTTGCAAAGATGGGGCTAACGCCATAGTTTGCCCGCCTTTATAAAAGGGGAAATGCAAATGGATATGCGAGTAATTCAACGCAAGGCAGGCCATTGGATCGGCGGCAAGCCGGTGAATATCGGCCCAGAGCGCGACAGCATCAACCCCGCCGATGGCAAGGTCATCGGCAGCTATTTCGATGGCGGGGCTGAAGCCGCGCAGGCTTGCATCGATGCCGCTGCCAAGGCGTTCGAGGACGACCACTGGCGTTGCGACCCGCTGTTACGGAGTGCGGCGCTCAGCCATCTGGCGGATGCGTTTACGGCGCGGCTGGATGAGGTGATCGCCACGCTTTGCCTGGAAAATGGCAAGGTTCGCGGTGAGGCGGCGTTCGAGGCGGGGGTGATTCTCCGTGGCCTGCGCTTTACCGCCGGTCTGGCGACGCAGAATTTCGGCCGTGTGCTCGATACACGTCCCGGCCAGCAATCCATGTCCATCCGCCAGCCGGTGGGGGTCGCCGGAATTATCGTGCCGTGGAACTCGCCCGCTTACCTTTGCACCCGCGCACTTGCGCCTGCACTCGCCGCCGGCTGCACGGCGGTGGTGAAAATGCCGCACCAGGCGGCGCAAACCGCCGCGCTGCTGGCTGATATTATCGGCAGCATTCCGGAACTGGCGAAGGGTGTGGTGAACATCTTTACCGAATCCGGGGCTGATGGCGCGCGGCTGCTGGTGGATTCGCCGCAGGTCCCCGTCATCAGCTTCACCGGCAGTACCCATACCGGGCGGCTGATCGCCCAGGCGGCGGCGAAGGGGCTGAAGCGCGTCGGGCTGGAGCTTGGCGGCAAGACCCCGCATCTGGTGTTCGACGATGCGGATTTGAACGTGGTGCTGCCGACGCTAGAGAAATCCTGCACCGTCTTCGCCGGGCAGTTCTGCATGACCGGCAGCCGCATTTTAGTGCAGCGCGGGATTGCCGAGAAGTTGAAGACCGGGCTGGCGCAGCGGCTGGAGAAGGTGAAGCCTGGCCCGGCCTCCGACCCGGCGAGCGATATGGGGCCGTTGATCGACAAAGGCGCGGTTGCCCGCGTGAACCAGGCGGTCGAGGAGGCGATCAATTCCGGCGCCAAGGTGATTGTGCGCGGCGGACCTGCAAAGGGGGAGGCGCTGGCGGGCGGTGCGTTCTACCATCCGACATTGCTGGAGGTGACCGATACAAAACTACCCATTGTGCAGGCGGAGACCTTTGGCCCGGTGCAGACGTTGCAGGTGTTCGACACCGAGGAAGAGGCGGTGAGGCTTGCCAACGACAGCGAATACGGGCTGAGCGCCTGCATCTGGAGCCGGGATATCGACCGGCCGATGCGTGTTGCGCGCAAATTGGAAGCCGGGCTGATCTCCATCAACAGCTGGGCCAATCTGGCGGTCGAGTTCGAGGAGGGCGGGTTCAAGTCTAGCGGCGTCGGTCGGCTGGGCGGCGTTGCCTCGCTCGAAGACTTTCTAGAGCACAAGCAGATTACGCAGAACTACGACGGGGGCCACTAACGTGGCGGGCAGTCCGCGCCGCACTGAGGCGGCCGTGGTCTCGGAGCGGGATGCAGCGTTTGTGCTGCGCGAGGTGGAGCTTGTGGCGCCCCGCGCAGATGAGGTGATTATAAAAGTCGAGGCGAGCGGCATGTGCCATGCGGATCTATCCGCGCGCTCCGGCGGGCTGCCGTTTCCGCTGCCCGGCGTGCTGGGGCATGAGGGCGTCGGCCGGGTCGTGGAGATCGGCGCGGCGGTGACGGACGTTACCGTGGGCGACCGTGTTGCGGTGAGCTTTGGCTGGTGCGGGCATTGCCAGGCCTGCCTGCGCGCGGCACCCGCCTATTGCCAGGACTGGCCCCGGCTGAATTTGGCTGGTGGCGCCCGCGCGGATGGTTCGGCGACGCTGAGCTGCGATGGCGGAGAGATGCACGGGCATTTCTTCGGGCAGTCGTCGTTCTCGCGCTACCTCGTCACGGCGGCGCGGGCGACCGTGAAAGTGCCGGATGATCTGTCGGCCTCCGTGCTGGCGCCAATGGGCTGTGGCATCCAAACCGGGGTGAGTGCGGCGACACGGGTGCTAAACCCGGCGGTGGGGGCAAAGGTGGCGGTGTTTGGCGCGGGCGCGGTGGGCCTCTCCGCTATCATGGGCCTGGGCCTGACGGGCGCGGCGCGGATCATCGCGGTGGATGTGCATCCGGCGCGGCTGGCGCTGGCGCGCGAGCTGGGGGCCACGGATATCGTGAATGCCGCGAACGGCGATACGGACGAACAGATAAAGCAGTTGACCGGCGGTGCGGGGCTGGATGGCGCGATCGAGAGCAGCGGCAACCCGGCGGCGCTGAAAGGCGCGGTGGATGGCTTGGCGTCGTCCGGCACCTGCGTGATCATCGGCGTGCCGCATCATGGCGAGCCTTTGAGCACGGATGTGATCAACATGGTCTCGCGGGGCTTAAGGATTATCGGCACCAACCAGGGCGATGCGAATCCGCGCGTGTTCATCCCGCAGCTGATCGAGTTGTATCGCCGGGGCCGGTTGCCGATTGACAGGCTCGTGACGAATTTCGACTTCTCGCAGATTAATGAGGCGGCGGAAGCGTCGCTGAAAGGCAGCGCGATTAAGCCGGTGCTGCATATGAATTGAGGGGCGGCGTGGCGGTTTAAGTCGTGGATGCTGGCCTTCGCCGGCATGACGCGGATCACGTTTCGCTCACCCGCCCTACGCGTTCGACCTCGACGGCGATGGCGGATAGTTTCTGCCGCAGCCATTTATGGCCGGGGCTTTGGTTGAGGCGTTGATGCCAGATCTGGCGAAGCTCGATCGCCGGGATTTTGATGGGCAACTCTTTAAGGCATAAAGCGCCATTCGCGCCGAAAAGCCTGGCGGCGCCGCGCGTGACAGTGGCGATCAGATCTGTTTGCGCCAGCGCCATGACCGCGCCGAGGCCGTTGGGCTGCTGCATGACGATGTTTCGCTTGATCCCGGCATCGACCAGGGCGGCGTCCAGCGGGTCGATGGAATCGCCGGTCAGACTGATGAGCAGATGCGCAGCGTCGAGATAGGCTTCCGTCGTAAGCGGGTTGGCTGCCAGCGGGTGGTTCGCGCGCATGGCGCAGACATAATCATCGACGAGGAGGCGGGAGGTCATGAAACGGCCGGGCAGCTTCTCGAACCGGCCGATGGCGCAGTCGGTGCGGCCATGGTCGATGTTGTACAACACTTCCTCGACCGAGCCTGAGACAATTTTGATGCGGATGCTGGGCGCTTCGCGCCGCAAAGTTTCGATGAGCCGTGGCAGGATGACGATGGTCTCGTAGGTTTCGACCGCGATGGTAAAATCGTTGCTGGCCTCGGCGGGGTCGAAATGCGGAGGCGCCAGAGCACGTTGAATTTCAGCCAGGGCCGCGCGGATGGGCGCGGCCAGTTCCAACGCGCGCGGGGTGGGCTCCATGCCGGTGGGCGAACGGATGAGCAGCGGGTCGCCCAACAATTTGCGAAGCCGGTCCAGCGCGTGGCTGGTGGCCGAGGCGCTGAGGTCCACCCGGTCCGCCGCGCGGCTGACGTTGCGCTCCTCGATCAAGGCATCCAGAACGACGAGGAGGTTGAGGTCGATCGAGCGCAGGTTCATGGCGCTATCGTTACGCGATTATGGGCGGGGGGCACAGAAGGAAGTCGTGGATGCCGGCGTTCGCCGGCATGACGGGTTTATGCAAGTTTGAAGAGTTTTAGCGCGTTGGTGCGGCCGATCTTAAGGCGGTCGTTCTCAGAGATGCTGGCGGTGTCGAACCAATCCGCCGCGTGGTCGATATTCTCGAACGGCCAGTCGGACGAAAAGAGGATGCGGTCGGCGCCGATTTCCAGCATCGCGTCGATCAGGCTTTGCGTGCGGAAATTACCCGAGGTGGTGAGGTAGAAATTGGCGTGGAAATATTCGGCGATTTTCTTTTTCGCCGGGTAACTGGGCGTGGCATTCATCCAGGCGTTGCGATTGTCGATCCGCCACATGCTGTAGGGCAGGCCCTCGCCCATATGGCCGAGGATGATGTTGAGCTTGGGGTAGGCGTCGAACAGGCCGGAACCCATGAGCCGCAACGCATGGACCGCGGTTTCCTGCCCGAAGGCCCAGGTGGGGCCGAGCAGCCAGGGATGGCCATCATAAATTTGCGCGTGGATGGGCAGCGGGTTGCGCGGGTGCAGGTAGAACGGCACGTCCAGCGCCTGCACAACCTCCCAGAAGGGGCGGTATTGCGGCAGGTCGTAATAAACGGCTGAGTTGATGTCCCCGATTTGCGAAAACCCGTTGACGAGCGCGCCACGAAAGCCAAGCTCCTTGACGCAGCGTGTAAGCTCGCGGGCGGCGAGGTCGGGATCCTGCATGGGCAGCGCGGCCAGGCCCTGAAAACGGTCCGGGCGTTTTGCGACGGCTTCGGCAAGATAATCGTTGGCGCGGCGGGCGAGTTCATTCGCCAAGGCGGGATTGGGGATGGATTGCACGGCGGGGGCATTGAGGGAAAGCAGCGTCCATTCGATGCCGTGCTGGTCCATGAGTTTGAGGCGGCGGTCATGAATGTCCAGCAGGCGGGATTTCAGCTCGGCGGCGTATTCCCTGGAGAAAACATCGAGCGAGTCGCTGAGCGTTTCGTTGATTGCGAAATGCTCTTCGAGGGCGATTTTGCCAATCATGCCGGGTTTCCTCTTGGGTTGAACAGGGATGCTTAAGAGCGGAAGTTTGCAATGGCAATTGCAGGGCTTGCAGTTGCCGGATGCAGGGTGTGATGATTGGTTCATCGGTGGGTTACGCTACGCTTACCCACCCTACGAGCAAGGAGATTTGGATGATTGAATTGCGGCCTTTCGGAAAGCTGGGCCATGCGGAGCATGGGTGGCTCGATGCGCGGCATCATTTTTCCTTTGCGGGCTATCATGCCCCTGAGCGGATGCATTGGGGCGCGCTGCGCGTATGGAATGACGACACGATTGCGCCGCAGAGTGGGTTTCCGGCGCATCCGCACCGGGATATGGAGATTATTACTTATGTCCGCACCGGCGCGATTACGCATGAGGACAGCCTAGGGAACAAAGGCCGAACGGAGGCGGGGGATGTGCAGGTGATGTCCGCCGGGACGGGCATTGCCCATAGCGAATACAACCGTGAGGATGAGGCGACGACGCTGTTTCAGATCTGGATTCTGCCCTCGCGCCGCGGCCAGCCGCCGGGCTGGGGTGCACGGCCGTTCCCGAAGCATGACCGCACGGGGAGGTTTGTGGCGCTGGCCTCCGGCTTTGCGAGCGATGCGGGCGCGCTGCCGATCCGCGCCGATGCGCGGGTGCTGGGCGCCACGCTAAAGGCCGGGGAAAAGCTGGAATATGCGCTGGGGGCGGCGCGGCTTGGGTATCTGGTGCCAGCCAGGGGCCGGGTGGAGGCTGAGGGCTTGGAAGTGGGCGCGCGGGATGGCGCGGCGATCTCGGATTTGGAGACCCTGCATGTTGAGGCTTTGGAAGATGCCGAGCTGGTGATGGTCGATGTTGCGAATTGAGGGGAGCGTTTGATGAGCAAGATTCTGGTTCTGTATTATTCGTCCTACGGGCATATCGAGAAAATGGCGGAGGCGGTCGCGCAGGGCGCGCGCGAGGCGGGGGCGGAGGTATCGCTAAAGCGCGTCCCGGAGACCGCGCCGGAAGAGGTTGCGAAACCCGCGCATTTCAAGCTCGACCAGGTCGCGCCGATCGCGACCATTAACGAGTTGGTGACGTATGATGCTATCATTGTCGGAGTGCCGACGCGCTTTGGACGGATGCCTTCGCAGATGGCGGCTTTTTTGGATCAGGCGGGAGGCTTGTGGGCGCGCGGGGCGTTTGTGGGCAAGGTTGGCGCGGCTTTTACCTCAACGGCGAGCCAGCACGGCGGGCAGGAGACGACGTTATTCTCGGTACTGACGAATCTGCTGCATTTCGGCATGGTGGTGGTGGGGTTGCCTTACAGCTTCCAGGGCCAATTGAAGCTTGATGAGGTGACGGGCGGCAGCCCCTATGGCGCGACGACGATTGCGGCGGGGGATGGCAGCCGCCAGCCCAGCGAGAACGAGCTGGCGGGCGCGCACTTCCAGGGCAAGCATGTCGCGGAAGTCGCGAATAAGCTGTTTGGTAATTTGAAAAATTAAAGATTATTTCTATGTGTTTACGAAACGGCGCGGTCTTGCGTTGACATAATACGGGCGGGCCCGCTAGGGCCCTTTGGGTGTCTACAGAAACCCTCACCCTGCCATCGGTCGTGATTCGTGGCCGCAGCTTCATGGCATTGATCGTCTCGCCGGAGCCGCCGCTGGAGAACTGGTTTGCGGTGCTGGACCAGCAAATGCAGCGCTCCGCCGGGTTTTTTGCCGACCGGCCTATAATCGCCAACCTCGCCCCTGCCGTCGGGGTGGAGGAGGGGCTGGAGGCCGTGCTGGATGCGCTGGACGAGCGCGAGTTCAGGATTATCGGGGTGGAGGGGATCGACCCCGTGCTGCTGGAAGGCACACGCTGGGAGCGGTTGCCGAAACTTGCCCAGGTGAAAGATGCGGGCCGGGTGCTGGAAGTGCCGGACGACCCCAAGCCCGATGCACCGCAAGAGGCGGCACCGGTTGCGCTGCAGGGGGCACCGTCGCTGCTGATCGACCGGCCCGTGCGCTCCGGGCAGTCGATTTTTTTCGAGGATGGCGACGTGACCGTGATCGGCTCGGTGGCCTCGGGCGCCGAGGTGATCGCTGGCGGGTCGATTCATGTCTATGGCGCGCTGCGCGGGCGGGCGATTGCCGGGCTTAAAACGGGCGCGGAGGCGCGGATTTTCTGCCGGAAACTCACCGCCGAGCTGGTGGCGATTGATGGGTTGTATCACACGCCGGAGCATTGGGGCGAGGATTTCCATGGCCGCGCCGTGCAGATCCGGCTGGAGAAGGGCGCGCTCAAGCTGGCCGGGCTCGATTAAATTAGAAGGAGTGATGATCGCATGTCCAAAGTGATGGTTGTAACATCGGGCAAGGGCGGGGTGGGTAAAACGACCTCGTCCGCCTCGTTGGGGGCGGCGCTCGCGCAGACCGGCCAGAATGTCGTGCTGATCGATTTCGATGTTGGGTTGCGAAATCTCGACCTCGTGATGGGGGCGGAGCGGCGGGTCGTGTACGACCTGGTGAATGTGGTGCAGGGCGATGCCAAGCTGGCGCAGGCGCTGATAAGGGACAAGCGGATCGAGACGCTCTCCCTGCTGCCTGCCTCGCAGACGCGGGACAAGGATGCGCTGACCGAGGAAGGTGTGGCCAAGGTGATCGAGGAGCTGCGCGAGAAATTCGACTGGATTGTGTGCGACAGCCCGGCGGGGATTGAAAAGGGCGCGATGCTGGCGATGCGCCATGCGGATATGGCTGTGGTTGTGACGAACCCGGAAGTTTCATCGGTGCGCGATTCCGACCGGATCATCGGGATGCTGGATTCCAAGACGTTGCGCGCCGAGAAGGGAGAAAAGTTTGAGAAACACTTGCTGCTCACACGCTATAATGCGGCGCGGGCGGCGCGGGGCGAGATGCTGAAAGTGGAGGACGTGCTGGAGATTCTGGCGATTCCGCTGCTCGGCATCGTGCCGGAGAGCACCGATGTACTGAACGCCTCCAACCTTGGTTGCCCGGTGACGCTGCACAACCCGGCATCGGCTGCGGCGCGTGCCTATGCCGAGGCGGCGCGGCGGCTGCTTGGCGAGAAGCTAGAGGTGACGGCGCCGAGTGAGCGGCGAAGCTTCATGGACCGGATTTTGGGGCGAAAGGCGGCGATGGCATGAACATCATGAATTTTTTCAACCGCAACCGCTCCGCGCCGGTGGCGAGGGAACGGCTGCAGCTCCTGCTCTCGCATGAGCGGGTGCTGAATGGCCGCGCCGATCTCGCCGCCGTGTTGCAGGAGGAGATACTCGCGGTGATCGCGAAACATATTCCCATCGACCGCGACAAAGTGAATGTGACGCTGGACCGGGGCAAGTCGTTCTCCACGCTGGAGATCGATATCGAGATGCCGGAGGGCGCGCTGGCGAAGGTTTGATTTCAAGCCACGGCGGCGCGGTGCAGGATGGCTTGGGCGTCGATGCCTTGGGGCAGGGTGCCGAAGGCCTGCCCGTAATCGCCGGCGAGGCGCGTTTCGCAGAAGGCGTGCGAAATTTCCGGCGGCGCGTAGCGAAGCAGCAGGCTTGCGGTGAGGCCAAGGGCGAGGTCTTCCGTGACGCGCCGCGCGTTGCCCTCCGCCAGCGCCGGGCGTGGCGCAGATAACCAGGCCTCCAACGCTTTATGCGCGCCTTTTGCCAGAGCGATTTCCGACAACAGAGTTTGCAGCGCCGCCGGTTCGCGCGCAAACGCGCGCAGCACATCCAGGCAGATGACATTGCCTGAGCCTTCCCATAACCCGTTGACCGGCGCGTCCCGGTAGAGCCGCGCCATGACGTGATCCTCGATAAAGCCGTTGCCGCCATGGCATTCCATCGCCTCGGCCATGAACACCGGCGCGCGCTTACAGACCCAGTATTTTGCCAAGGGGGCGAGGACGCGGTTGAGAATGTGCTCCGTGGGATTACGCGGGCTTGCGTCCAGCGCGGCCGCCACGCGCATGGCAAGCCACATCGCGGCCTCGGATTCGATGGCAAGGTCGGCCAGCACATTGGCCATGAGCGGCTGCGCGATGAGGCGCTGACCGAAGGCGCTGCGCTGGGCAGCGTGGTGGATGGCCTGGGTGACGGCCTGGCGCATGAGGGCGGCGGAGCCGAGCGCGCATTCGATGCGCGTGAGATGCGCCATTTTGAGGATGGTGGCGATGCCCTTGCCATCCTCACCGACCATGACAGCCTCCAGCCCGCGAAACTCGACCTCCGACGAGGCGTTGGAGCGGTTGCCGCATTTCTCCTTCAGGCGCTGGATGAGCAGGAAATTGCGGCTGCCATCATCCCGCCAGCCTTGCGCGAGGAAGCAGGAAATGCCGGCATCCGTGCGGGCGAGGGTGAGGAAAAGATCGCTAGTCGGGACCGAGAAAAACCATTTATGGCCGGTGAGGGCGTAGATGCCGTTGCTTAGGCGGACGGCGGTGGTCTGCGTCTGGCGGAGGTCCGAGCCGCCTTGTTTTTCCGTCATCGCCATGCTGACGCCGAGTGCGCGCTTTTGTGCAGGCGGAAGCGGACGCGGATCGTATTCCGGGGAGAGGATTTTATCGCCGAATTTCGCCAGGAGCTCGGGTGCGTATTCCAGTGCCGCGATGGCGGCGAAGGTCATGACCGCCGGGCAGCCGACGCCAGCCTCGCCCTGCGCCCAGAGGTAGGAGAGGCCCGCGCGGGCGACATGGGCGGCGGGGCGCTGTGCTGTCCAGCCCAGGGAATGCGCGCCGTCCGCGCGCAACAGCCCCATCAGTTCGTGCCAGGCCGGGGGAAACTCCACCATGTCGATGCGGTTGCCGAAACGATCATGCGTGCGAAGCTCCGGCACGTAGCGGTTGGCGGCGCGGGCGAGGCTTTGCACATGGGCGCTCCCAACGCGCGCACCGCAGGAGGCGAGCTGCGCGCTGGCCCAGCCCGCGCCGAAGATCTCCATGGCTGAGCACAACGCGGAATCGCTAGTGAAGGCGTTGAAATCGATGAGGTCGCCGGGCTGGTTCAGCACCTCATGCGTGGCGTAGCCGGACATTGCCTGCTCCTAAAGCGTGCTGTGGGTGTGCGAAGGCGTGCCGGGCTCGTGCCGGTGGCGGTCGCCTGAGAGCTTGAGCGGAATGATGTGCAGGCTGGCGTGGCGGACGCCGCGCTGGACCGTGAGGGAGTCCGCCAACAGTTTGATGCGATCCGTCGGGCCGCGCAGAATCGCCACTTCCAGGCAGCTTTCATGATCGAAATGCACATGGGTGGTGGCGATGCCGAGGTCGTGGTGGTCGTGCTGCGCATTGACAAGGCGCTGCGAGAGGTCGCGGGTGGAATGGTCATAGACGTAGGTTAGCGTCGCAACACAGGGGGCGCGGCCGATTTCTGCATAGTCCCGGTTGGCAGCCTCGCGCACCAATTCGCGGATAGCCTCCGACCGGCTGGGGTACCCGCGCTTTTCGGCCAGCGCGTCGATGGCGTGGAGCAGATCGTCGTCGATGGTGATCGTGATGCGTTCCATGGCACGTGTATCCTGCTGCGTGTTCCAGGTTTTATCAATGGCGCAATGTTCATATAGCGAACATAATAACCGATATTTGACATCGGAGTGTGAAATTTTGTAGGTTAGATCATACGGCGAGGGAAAGATTAACAATGTTCGATGACGCCAAGCGAATATTTGCCAAACAGCAGCGCGCCGCCGGAATGGTGGGATTTCTGATTGCCGCCAATGTCGTGCTTTGGGGCGTGGCGGTGGCGCTTTTCCGCCACTATCCGTTGCTGCTGGGCACGTCTTTTCTCGCCTATAGTTTCGGGCTTCGCCATGCGGTCGATGCCGACCATATTGCGGCGATCGATAATGTGACTCGAAAGCTGATGCAGCAGGGAAAGCGCCCGGTTGCGGTGGGATTTTTCTTCTCCCTCGGGCATTCGACGATTGTGTTCGCGCTTTCCGCCGCAGTCGCGATCACGGCGGTGGTGATTAAACAAGATTTTCATGCATTCGAGAATTTCGGGAATATTGCGGGCACATTAATTTCTGCTTTTTTTCTGCTCGCCATCGCCGCGATGAATATTCTAGTTTTGATCGCGATTTTCAAAACCTTTAAAAAAGTAAAGGCGGGCGGGGTTTATGAGGATGAAGATCTTAACCTTCTCCTGGCCAAGCGCGGTTTTTTCGGGCGCATTTTCCGCGGCCTGTTCCGGCTGGTTAATCATAGCTGGCAGATGTATCCGGTGGGTGTGCTGTTCGGGCTGGGTTTCGATACCGCGACCGAGGTTGGGCTGCTGGGGATTTCCGCCGCCGAGGTTTCCAAGGGTCTGCCGATCTGGTCGATCATGATCTTTCCCGCTCTGTTTGCGGCGGGGATGGCGTTGATTGATACCGCCGATAGCATTCTCATGCTGGGCGCCTATGGCTGGGCTTTCGCGAAGCCGCTTCGCAAGCTTTATTATAATATTACCATCACCTCGGTCTCGGTGCTTGTCGCGGTGATTGTCGGCGGGCTGGAGATGCTGGGGCTGGTGCAGAGCGAGCTTGGTCTGGGCGGCCCGTTCTGGAACCCGGTTGCCGCGCTTAACAATAATTTCGGGGTGCTGGGCTATGTGATCATCGGCATTTTCGGGATGAGCTGGATTGTGTCGGTGCTGTTCTACAAATTCAAAGGCTATGACCATATCGAGATCCGCGCGGCGGAGTAAGTTTTTAAATGTTCATTAGCGTTGGCGATATTACGGTCCATGTTCTGATCGACGGGCCGCCGGGCGCGCCGCCCTTAGTGCTGTTGCATTCCCTGGGCACGAACGCGCATGTTTGGGATTCGCAGGCGGCGGGACTGGCGCGGGCGTTCCGGGTGATCCGTCCGGATTTGCGCGGGCACGGGCTGACGGGTTGCACACCCGGGCCGTACAGCGTGGAGATTTTTGCGAATGATCTCGCGGGATTGCTGAATGTATTGGAAGTGGGAAAAGCGCATATTGGCGGGATTTCGATCGGCGGATTGATCGCGCAGGCATTCGCGGCGGCCAATCCTGAGCGTGCCGCATCGCTGATTCTGTTGGATACCGCGATGGTTTTTTCGCCCGCACAAACCTGGACGGAACGCGCCGGACAGGTCCGCGCCGAGGGGATTGGCGCGATTGCGGATGAGGTGGTGGCGCGCTGGGTCACGCCGGGATTTGGCGAGGCGGCGCAGCGGGATGGCCTGCGGGCGATGTTGCTAAGGACACCCGCGGAGGGATACGCGGCGTCGGCGGAGGCGATAGCGGCGGCGGATTGCTCCGCGCGCACGGCAAGGCTTGAGGCGCCAACGCTGATTGTCGTGGGGCGGGAAGACCAGGCGACGCCGGTAGCGGCGGCGCAGGCGCTGCATGAAGCGATTCAGGCATCGGCGCTCGTGGTAATCGAGGGTGCGGCACATATTCCGTTGGTTGAAAAGCCGGTTGAGGTAACACGGGCGATTGCGGAATTTTTATTGCCGCCTGCACGGGATATTTATGAAACGGGCATGGAGATACGCAAACAGGTTGCGGGAGAGGCGCATGTAGCGCGGGCGAATGCGGCGATCACCGATCTCGACCGCGATTTTCAGGCGTTTATTACCCGCACGGCCTGGGGCGGCGTGTGGGCGCGGCCTGGGCTGGACCAGCGCACACGCTCGCTGCTGACCATCGCCATGCTGGCGTCGCTCGGCCATGAGGAAGAGTTGAAGATGCATTTTCGCGCCAGCAAGAACACCGGTGCGACGCAGGCGGAGATTGCCGAGGCGCTGATGCAGGTTGCGGTTTATGCCGGCATACCGGCGGCGAACTCAGCGTTCCGCACCGCCAAGGAAGTTTTCCAGGAGATATATCCATGAGCGTTATGGAAAAGCCGTTCCGGGCTTATGTGACAGGGACGCAGCCGGATAATGATTCGCCTGCCTATGGCAGCACGCTGTTGCGCCACCCGGAGCAGAAGCGCTTGAAAATTCCGCAGACGATGACGGAGCTGGGCGGTCCGCGGTTTTCGCCAGAGCAGTTTCCGCCGGTCGAGAATATTGCCGTGCATGAGGGCAAAGAGGCGATTGGTGAGCGGATTATTGTGGAAGGCCATGTGCGCGACGAGGATGGCCGCGCCGTGCCGCATACGATGGTGGAGATATGGCAGGCCAATGCGGCGGGGCGGTACAACCATGAGCGGGACCGGCACGACGCGCCGCTGGACCCTAATTTTAAAGGCGCGGGGCGGGTGTTTACCGATGAACATGGAGCGTATCGCTTCATCACCGTGAAGCCTGGGGCGTATCCCTGGGGCAACCACCACAATGCGTGGCGCCCGAACCATATTCATTTTTCGTTGTTTGGCGCTGGCTGCGCGATGCGGCTGGTAACGCAGATGTATTTCCCTGGCGATCCGCTGCTGGAGTTGGACCCGATATTTTTGGCGGTTGCGGATAAGGCGGCGCGCAACCGGCTGGTCTCGAAATTCGATTTAGGCGTGGCGAAACCCGATTGGGCGCTCGGCTACCGGTTCGATATCGTGCTGCGTGGCCGGGAAGCCACGCCGATGGAGGGCTGAGCGCGATGCTGACCGCGACAACGAGCCAGACGATTGGGCCGTTCTGGCATTTGCTGGAGGATGCTAGCTGGGCTGACCTCACCCGCTTTGGCGCGCGCGGCGAGGTGATAACGGTGCAGGGGAGGGTGTTCGACGGCGCGGGCACACCGATGAGCGATGCCTGTGTGGAGATATGGCAGACTTCGCCTGAGGCTTCCGGGACATTCCCCGGTTTTGGGCGGGCGGCGACGGATGCGGCGGGGTTGTTCCGGTTCAAAACCATCAAGCCGGAGGCGGTGCCGGGGCCGGGCAATTCGCTACAGGCGCCGCACCTCGCGGCGACGATTTTCGCACGCGGGTTGCTTTTTCATCTCGCGACGCGAATTTATTTTGCAGGCGAGAAGCGCAATGAGGATGACCCGATTTTGGGGCTGATAGAAGACCCCGCCCGGCGGCAGACGTTGATGGCGCGCGAAGTAAAAGCGGGCGTGTGGGAGTTGGATATCCATTTGCAGGGCGCGGCGGAAACCGTGTTTTTCGAGATTTGAAAACATGCTGCTGACGGAACTGCTTTCCAGCACCGAAGCGATGCAGCGCGTGTTTTGCGCGCGCGCCAGCGTGCAAGCGATGCTGGATGTAGAGGCTGCGCTGGCACGAGCGGGAGCGGCGGTTGGGTTAATTCCAGGCGGTGCGGCGGATGCGATTGCCGGCGCGTGCGTTGCTGGTGACATCAATATCGCGCAACTGGTGGAGGACGGCGCGGTGGCGGGGACGGTGGTGATTCCGCTGGTGAAGTGGCTGAAATTGGCTGTGCCGGATGCGGCGGGGTTTGTGCATGTTGGTGGCACCAGCCAGGATATTATCGACACGGCGATGGTGTTGCAGATAAAGGCCGGGGTGGCGCTACTGCAAAACGATCTGGCAAAAATGGCGGATGCCGTGGCAGCGCTGGCGGGAAAATACGCGGGAACGAAGATGCTGGGCCGCACGCTGTTGCAGCCCGCCATGCCCGTAACGTTTGGGTTGAAGGCGGCGAATTGGCTGGTGGCAATTAGTGATTCCGGGCAGGCGGTGCGCCATGCGGCAAAGGAGGCGCTGCTGCTGCAATGCGGCGGGGCGGCGGGAACACTGGATGCGCTTGGGGAAAGGGCGCTGGGCTTTATGGAGGCCTTTGGCGAGGCATTGAAGTTGCCGGTTGCGGTGACGCCCTGGCACACGCGCCGCGCGCCGCTTGCTAGATTGGGAGCGGCGATAGCGGGAGCGGTGGGAGTTGCGGGGAAAATCGGCACCGATATCGCGCTGATGATGCAGCCAGAAATCGGCGAGGTGACTGAGGAGCAAGCGCCGGGGCGCGGGAGTTCTTCCGCCATGGCGCATAAGCGCAACCCCACGCTGAGCATCGCCGCGCGCGCGGCGGCGGTGCGGATGCCGGGATTTGCCGCCATGTTGCTCGGCGCGCAGGACCAGGAGCATGAGCGCGCCGCGGGAGGGTGGCAGGCGGAAGCCGCGACCTGGAGCCAGTTGATGCTATGCGCCAGCGGCGGCATTGTGGCGATGGCGGAGGCACTGCCGGGGCTGGTGGTGAACGAGGACGCCATGGCGAGGAATCTGGCGCTATGTGCGGCGCGTGAAATTCCTGAGGGGGTTGCGTTGTTGATCGGGCGGGCGCTCAAGGACCATCATGATAAATAAAATTGTACCTAGCGTTGCGGCGGCACTCGAAGGCGTGGCGGATGGCGCGGTGATTCTGGTGGGCGGATTCGGCGCGGTGGGTGTGCCGGAGGCGTTGATCGAAGGGCTGGTTGAGCTGCGGCTGAAAGACCTCACCATCGTTGCCAATAATGCCGGGGCGGCGTTCGGCGGATTGCCGAAGCTGCTGGAAGCGGGGGCGATAAGAAAAGTGATATGCTCCTATCCGAAAAGCGCCGGTAAAAAATCGATTTTCGCGGAGATGTTCCGGGACGGGAAAATTGAACTGGAGTTGGTGCCGCAGGGCACGCTGGCGGAACGCATCCGCGCTGCCGCCGCCGGAATCCCCGCGTTTTTCGCGCCGACCGGGGCGGGGACGCTGCTCACCAGGGGCAAAGAGACGCGCGAGATAGGCGGCAGGCTGTGCGTGCTGGAGGAGGCGCTGCTGGGCGATGTGGCGCTAGTGGAGGCCTGGGAGGCGGATCGTTGGGGCAACCTTACCTACCGGCTCTCGGGCCGGAATTTTAACCCTGTGATGGCGGGAGCTGCGAAGCTGACGGTGGTGCAGACGCAGCATGTGATGGCGTTGGGCGGGATGGAGCCAGACCGCATTTCGACGCCCGGGATTTACGTGAACCGCGTGGTGCATGTGCCTTATGGCGACCCGGTGATTTAGGGATGACCTTGAACAATTTATTGAAAGCCTGGACGCGCGATGAGATGGCGGCGCGGCTTGCCGCGGATATTCCGGAAGGCTGGGTGGTGAACCTTGGCATTGGCGCGCCGACCATGGTGGCAAACCACGTCGCGCCTGAGCGAGAGGTGATATTTCATTCCGAGAACGGGATATTGGGCGTCGGCCCCGCACCCGCGCCGGAAGCGATTAACCCCTGGCTGATCAACGCGGGCAAGCAGCATATCACGCTGCGTGAGGGCGCGAGTATTTTTGGCAGTGACGAAAGCTTTGCGATTATCCGTGGCCGGCATTTGGATTTGGCGGTGCTGGGAGGCTACGAAGTTGCGGAGAATGGTGACCTCGCCAACTGGTCAACCGGGGAAGACGACCTTACCCCCGCCGTGGGCGGTGCGATGGATTTGGGCGCGGGTGCGAAGCGCGTATGGGTGTTGATGGACCATGCCACCAAAGCAGGACTGCCGAAATTGGTGAGGCGTTGCAGCTACCCGATTACCGCGCTTGGCTCAGTGACGCGGGTTTATACCAACATCGCGGTGATCGATGTGACGGAGCGGGGTTTTGTGCTGCGTGAATGCGCGCCGGGCGTGAGTGCGGCGGAGGTGAAGGCGCGGACAGGTGCGGAGGTTTTCGATGCTGTTGGAGGAAACTAAAGAAAAGCTTATCGGCGCGGGGCTGGTGCTGGCGCATCAGGGCCAGGGCGACATGACGCGCGGGCATGTTTCCGTGCGGGTGCCGGGCGAGGCGGGGTTGTTTTTCATGAAGCCGCATAGCGTCGGGTTGGATGAGATTACGCTCGAAAATATCCTCACGATCGACCTCGACGGTGAGGTAGTAGCGGGTACGGCGCGGCGGCATAGCGAGGTATATATTCATTCCGAGGTTTACCGGGCGCGGGCGGATGTGCAGGCGGTGATCCATACGCATTCGACGTATTCGGTCGCACTCTCTGCGACCGGTCGTGAGCTGCGCCCGATAAGCCAGGGAGGTGCAGCGTTTGCAGGCGCGTTGCCGGTTTTCTCCGATACGATTGATTTGATCCGCACAAAGGAGATGGGGAAAGGCGTGGCCAAGGCGCTCGGGGAACATAGCGCGGTACTGTTGAAAAGCCATGGCGTGGTGATGGCGGGGCGGAGCCTGGAGGAGGCGGTGGTGTTGCTCCTGATGCTGGAGAATGCGGCGCAGATTCAGTTGATGGTGGAGGCAGCGGGGGAGATGGCGCCGGAGTTTCCGGCAGACGAGATCGCGAAGTTAAAGCGCAATTTGATGGAAGAACGGCAGTTCCCGCCGAATTTCGAATATCTCCTGCGATGCGCGAAAAGAAGATGATTCGTGCCGGGCTGGTTGCGTGCGGGCTTATGCTTGTGGGACCGCCTGCCTGGGCCGGCGATATTATCTCCGAATGGGGGCAGGTGCGTGCGCCCGCCGCGCCGGAGCTATCGCCGGTCACGGTTGACCCGGCCTCGACGGCGCTGTTCGTGCTCGACATGAACGGCGCGCAGAACTTGACTAAAGGACCGTGCAATGCGGCAAGGCCGCGCTGCATGACGACGATTCCCGCAATTGCCGCGATGCTGAATGCGGCGCGCAAGCAAGGCGTTTTGGTGGTCTATAGCGTGAGTGGCAAAGGTACCCCCGGCGATATTGCCAGTGCTCTGGCGCCCCGCGCCGCCGATCCGGTGGTGAAATCCGGCCCCGACAAATTCGTTGGCACGAAGCTCGCCGAAATTCTGGCGAAGCGGCACATCGCGACGGTGATTATAACCGGGACGGGGGCGGAAGGGGCGGTGCTGGATACCGCGACGGATGCGGTGTTGCGCGAAAAACTGCGGGTGATCGTGCCGGTTGATGGCATGTCCTCCGCGACGCTGTATCCTGAGCAGTATGTTGCCTGGCATTTTGTTCATGCGGCCGGGTTGGCAGGTAAAGTGACACTGACGCGGGGTGATATGATCGCGTTCCGGCATTGACTCCGGCCTAGAACATGGTAGCTTTCTATCACAAAAGTTCGATAGACGAACGTAAAGGTGGCAGCGCTCATGATCATCGATATTCACGGGCATTATACGACTGAGCCGCAGGCTGTGTTTCAGTTTCGGGATAAGCAGCTTGCGGGGCTGGCTGACCCGGCACGGCGGCCAACGACAACCGAGCTTGGAATCAGCGATGAGGCTTTACTGAAAAGCGTTGAACGGCAGCTTGCGTTCCAGAAGGAGCGTGGCAGCGACCTGACGATTTTCTCGCCCCGCGCATCCGGCATGGCGCATCATGTCGGCACCGAGGCGGTGAGCCATGAATGGACGAAATTATCGAACGATCTGATCCACCGGATTTGCGCACTGCTGCCGGATAACTTCGTGGCGGTTGGGCAACTGCCGCAGTTCCCTGGCGTCAGCCCGAAGAATTGTATTCCAGAGCTTGAGCGGATTGTGGACAAGCTGGGGTTTGTCGGGGTGAATTTGAATCCGGACCCCTCGGGCGGCTATTGGACGGACCCGCCGCTGACCGACAAATATTGGTATCCAATCTATGAGGCGCTGGTGGCGCTGCAAGTGCCGGCGATGATTCATGTAACATCCTCCTGCAATCCGAATTTTCATGCGACCGGCGCGCATTATATCAACGCGGATACCACGGCTTTCATGCAGCTGTTGCAGGGGGATTTGTTCAAGGATTTTCCGGCGTTGAAATTCGTGATTCCGCATGGCGGCGGCGCGGTGCCGTATCATTGGGGGCGTTATCGGGGCCTGGGGATGATGATGAAAAAACCGCCTTTAGCCGAGCACCTGCTTAACAATGTGTATTTCGATACCTGTGTTTATCATTATCCCGGAATCCGGCTGCTGACGGAGGTTGTTCCCATCGATAATATCTTGTTTGCCTCGGAAATGATTGGCGCGGTGCAGGGGGTGGACCCTGAAACCGGGCATTATTTTGACGATACGAAGCGCTATGTCGACCAGGTGAAAGATTTGAACGAGGCGGACCAGCACAAGATTTTTGAAGGCAATGCGCGCAAGGTTTATCCCAGGCTTGATGCGCTGCTTAAAGCGCGCGGGGATGTACGATGAGCGGGCGGTTGAATGGAATGATCCGGGCGCTGGAGGAAGGCAAGCACGCTTTCTCGTTGTTCGCGCCGTTTGAGGTGGATGTCGCGGTTGCTTTGCAGGCGTCAAACTACGATGGTGTGTGCTTTGAAGGCGAGCATGTCGGCTGGGACATACGGGCGCTGCGCGATGCGCTGCAATATTTATTGAACCGGGCGCAGATTTTGCGAAACGGTTCGCCAGCGCCTTCGGTAACGCCGATTGCGCGGATTCCGGCGAATGGGGTGGAGAAAAACCAGTTTTTCGCCAAGCAGGCGCTGGATCTTGGCTGTTATGGCATCATGTGGCCACATGTTTCGACCGTGGAGGAAGCGTATAATGCGGTTTCGGCTTGTCGCTATCCGCGATTGAAAGATAAGCCTTTGTACGAGCCGGCGGGGATTCGCGGTGACGGCCCGGCACAGGCGATCCGCTACTGGGGAATTTCTCAAGATGAGTATTACGCCCGCGCGGATGTGTGGCCGCTGGCCCCGCAAGGTGAAATCCTCAGCATAATACAGATCGAGGATACGCGGGGCATTACCAATCTGCGCGACATGCTGAAAAACGTGCCGGGCATTGGCGCGGTGGTAATCGGCGAGGGGGATTTATCGCAGGAACTGGGATACCCGCGCCAGACGGAGCACAGGGTAGTGCTGGATGCGATGGCCGAGATTGTTGCGATTTGCAAAGAGTGCAATGTGATTGTGGGGCATCCGCACACCGATAGAAAGAATGTTGAGCGGGTGGTTGCAGAGGGATACAGAATTTTGATGTGCGTTGCGCCGCGCAGTTTCGCAACGCTGGATGCTTTGCGCGAAAAACTGGGGCGTTGAGCATGGCGCGCGCGAAGCTGCACGGCATCGAGACGCGCTATGAGGTGGTGGGCGATGGGCCGCCGCTGTTGATGTTCTCGCCTGGCGGGTTCGATGCGACCATGGAGAAATGGTCGAGCCTCGGGATTTATGCGAAGGTGAAACCGCTCGAGCATTTGACGAAGCGTTTTTCATGCATTTTGTTCGATCGGCGGGAATGCGGGCAATCCGGCGGGCGTGTGGAGCGCGTGACCTGGGCGCATTATGCCGCGCAGGGCAAGGCGCTTTTGGAATATTTGAAGATCGGCCAAGCGCATTTGATGGGCGGATGCATGGGCTGCGGTCCCGTGGCGGCTTTTGCCGTGGCCTACCCTGAAGCCGTGCTACGGATGGTACTTTATTGGCCCGTAGGCGGTGCGAAATACCGGCTGGGCGGACAGCTGCGCTTTGCCGAGCATCTCGGCTTTTTGGCGCGGCACAGCCTTGCCGATGTGGTGGCGCTGGTGCGCGAGACGGGCAAGCCTTTCGGCGGCGACCCGCGCGGCGGGCCATGGGCTTCCACGATCAAGAATGATCCAGAATTTGCGGAGGCTTATGCGAAGCTCGATATTGAGCGATACAGGCTCGTGGTTGCGGGAATGGCGCGCACGTTGCTGGACCGCGACACCGCGCCGGGCGCTGAGCCGGAGGATTTATTGCGCTGCGATGTGCCGGCGCTGATTGTGCCGGGGAACGACGCATCGCACGCGACCTCGGCAGCGCGGTATTTGCAGGAATGTCTGCCGCGCGCCGAGTACTGGGATGTTGCGGTGGACCAGCAGAACGAGGCGGATACGGCGGCGCGGCTGCTGGCGTTTTTAGCCGATTAGTTGCAGCGTCTCCGGTGCGAAAAGCTCTTCGATGCTCGGTTTGCGCTCGATGATGTGCTGGCTGGCCGCGTTTTCGATTAACTCTTCGAGCATGGCGCGATTGGGTTCGATGCCGTAGGGCAGCGGGTCGCCGGCGATTTCCATGACGCGCTGGTGTAGCCGGTCTACCGCGTCCGGCTTTTCGATGTGGCCCGATTTCAAAGCGTCGAGATAAAGCCGCTTCGATTCGGCGAAGGCGTTGAAGACTTGCCCGGCCAAGCCGGGGTGGGCGTCGAGCAATTCGTCCTTGATGACGATGAGGTGGTTGATCGGGTAATAGCCGCGCGATTGCAAGGCGCTCAGACCAACCTCCTGTGCGTTGGCGATCAGCGGGGCAATGTCCGGATGATCGATTTCGACACCGATGGCGGCGGCAAGGTCGCCGGAGATTAGTTGCTCGGCCATGGTGCGAGGTTTTTCTAAAGGCACGACGTTTTTGGGCGGCTGGTAATCGGCGACGTGCTCATCGCCGGAGAGCACCCAGGTGATTTTCTTCAGATCGACGTTATGTTCGCGGGCGAGTACGGCGCGCGCCCAGACGCCAGTGGTGACTGTGTAGCCGCGATTGACGCCCACACGTTTGCCTTCAAGGTCTTTCGGGCTTTTGATGAGTTTGGTGTTGACCAAGATCGCGCCGTGATGGAACCCGCGCACGAGGAAGACCGGAATTGCCGTGAATTTTACCCCATGCGCCTTAGCGCAGAGATAGGTGGTGATCGCCATTTCCGAGATGCCGAACTCCAGCCCGCGCACCATGCGCCGGAAACCTTCGACCAGCACAGGGATTTCGATAAAATCGAATCCGAAGTTCTGTGGCTCAACGGTGCCGTCCTTCAGCGCTCGGTTGGCGCCCTGGGTGCGGGTGACGGTTGCGTAATGTAGTTTTGTCATGGCGTATCCTTAAACGTTTTCAGGATCGAAGAAGACATTTTCGAGCGGCATGAGGCCCGGCGTTAGTTTTTGCGCGAAGGCAGTTTTTTGCAGGGCTTCGATGGTCGCCCGGTTCGGCGCCATGCCGTAGGGCAGCGGGTCCGGCCCGACGATTTGCGACAGCTTGCGGTATTTTTCGTCCACTGCAGTGGTTGCAAGCCATTCGGCCTTGGCGCGGGAAAACGCATCGAACAGGGATTTCGCGACCCATGGATGCGCTTGCAGCACAGCGTCTTTCACCACGATGGTGGCGTGCATGGGGTAGATGCCGGTGCGGCGGTACCAATCGGTTTCCAGCGCCGAGGGGTTTTCGAACATGTCCGGGAAGGCGGATGTGTCCTCGGTCTTCCAGCCGCCGCCGGGCGCGCCGGAGCGGCCGATGCCGGCATTCGCCGCGAAGCCGGCGGAGATTTCACCTGATTGCATCATCGAGAAAAGCGAGCGGCCCGGCGGGGCGTGAATGACGTTCTCCGGCAGGCGGAGTTGCGTGACGTGTTCCTCATCGTCCACCACCCAGGTGACTTTGTTGGAATCCATGCCGTATTCATCCATGAAGATCTGGCGTGCCCAGACGCCGGTAGTGACGGAATAGGCGCGGACGCCGACTCTTTTGCCCTCAAGGTCTTTGGGCGCGTGGATGTTGGCATCCGGGCGGACCAGCAGACCGCCGTGGTGAAAATGACGGGTAACGAATATCGGGAGTGCGATAAAGCCCGCGCCGTAAGCCCGCGCGATGAGATAGGTTGTCGGCGCCAGTTCGCAGACATCGAATTCTTCAGCGCGCACCATGCGGCGGTAGGCGGCGATTTGCGGGACAATGGTGATGAATTCGGGATCGACGCCTTCGATCGGGATGCTGCCATTCTTGATCGCAACCGTGTGCGGGTAATCGGCAATGGCAATTTTCAGTTTCAGCAGCATTCGCAATCAATCCAATCGGGCAAAATAAGCGCATCTTTCATCCACCACGGCGGCAGGTCGGCCTCCGCGATTTCCGGCGCGGGTTTAAAGATTTTGAACTGGCGGCGCTCGCCGTCCTCCGGCCAGAAGGCGAATACGGTTTCGAGCGGCGGGCAGCCGACGATGGTGCAGGCAAGTTCCGTGACCATGATCGTCGTCTCCCCGCTCAACCGGAAGTGCTCTTGTGTCAGCCGCTTGAGGCGGGCTAACGCATCGGCATCCGGCTTGCGGAACGGCGAGAGCAATGCATCACATCCAGGGCATCAGCGAGGCGTGAATGACATCCTTCACGCCGCCTGGCTGATTGCCGACGGAGCGAATCGCGAGGTCGACATCCTTTAGCCCGAATTTATGGGTGGTGATGAGGTCGAGGTCGAAGCGCTTGGAGGCAAGTTGCTGCAACGCGAGTTCGCAGGCGCGATAGCTGTGGCCGCGTGCGGATTTCAGGGTGATGAATTTCACGGTCATCTTGCCGATGGGGAAATTCGGGAACTCCGGCATTTCGCCTTGCACGACCATAAGGCCGCCTTTGCGCTTTAGCGCCTCGATGCCGAGCAGCACGGGGATGGTGCCTGCGCCCGCCGTGCAATCCAGCACAACATCGACGCCAGCGCCGCCGGTGATCTCGCGGATGCGCGCGAGCGGGTCTTCGGCATCGACATTGATGACGTAATCCGCGCCGAGCTTTTTAGCGACCTCGAGCCGCGCGGCATCCTTGGAGGTGCCGGTGATGATGATGAGCGACGCGCCGGCCTGCTTGCAAATGACCGTTTGCGAAAGACCCTGCTGGCCTGGCCCCTGGATCAGCACCGTGCTGTTATAGCCGACACCGCCGTCGAACAGCGACCACTCAACGCCATTGGCCATCGGTGTGACCAGGCCCGCAAGCTCCGGCGAAACCCCCTTGGGAACGTGATGCACCACCGAGTTCCATGGCAAATAAACATATTGCGAAAACCCGCCCCAAAGATGCGGGGCTCGGTCGCAGGAGGTATAGCCGTAGCGGATGCCCTCCGGGTTGCTGCGCCAGTCCGTCGCCTTACAGTGGCGGTATTCGCCCTTGTGGCACCACTCGCATTTGCCGCACATCACGTAATGCTCAACGAAAACGAGATCGCCCTCCTTAAAACCCTTGCGGCGGGTGAACTCAGGCCCTGCCTTGGCGATGTAGCCGATGTTCTCATGCCCCATGATGACGGGGGCGCTGGTGGGCGGCGTTTTGTATAATTTCACATCGGTGCCGCAGATGCCTGCGACTTCCATTTTCAACAGCGCCTCGTCCTCGCCGATTTCCGGCATCGGGAACTCGCGAATCTCGGTCGTGCTGGGGGCGATGCGGACGGCGGCTTGAACTTTTTGGGTCATGGTTTCTCCAGGAAATGAACTAAGAGGCCGGCGGCACGATGCTTGGCGCACGGCTAGCGCGGCGGTAGAATTTTTTGAGCAGGAAGCTTGCAGGCAGGTACAGAATTGCGAGCATCACCGCCGCGAAAAGCAGGATCGACACCGGGCTGCCGACGAAGATTTTAGGGCTGCCGCCAGAGATCATGATGCTCTGGTCGTAATAGCGTTCAATCTCGCCGCCGAGGATCAATGATATCACGATCGGCAAGCGGGGATAGTCGATTGCGGTGATGACATAGCCGATGATCGCGAAGGCAAATGAGACCACGATGTTGCCGATGGACTGGTTGACCGCCCAGCTGCCGAGGACGGAGATAGAGATGACGAGCGGCACCAGGATATTGGCGCGGATGATGGTGACTTTGGAGAGGTATTTCGCGAGCAGAATACCGGTGATGGAGGCGAATACGCAGGCCGCGACCAGGGCCCAGATCAATTCATAGATCAGATTCTGGTGGTTGATCATCAGGAGCGGACCCGGATCGACCCCGTGCAGGATGAGGATGGCGAGGAAGACAGCCATCTCCGCGCTGCCGGGAATGCCGAAGGCCAGTGTCGGGATCAGCGTACTGCAATCCTTGGCATTGATGGCGGCCTCCGGCGCGATGACGCCTTTGATGTTGCCATGGCCGAAGCTATCGCGGTCCGATGCGGTTTGCGAAACGATGGAGTACGAGGCAAAGGCCGCGACGACGCCGCCGACACCAGGGATGGCGCCGATGAGCGTGCCGGTGAGCGAGCCGCTGAGGACGACCTTCCAGTGCCGGAAACTTTCGATGATACCAGCGAAGGTTTCCGAAAACTTAAATTTATTTGCGGTTTCAGAAATAGCCCCGCCTGTTACAAACAGACGGATCATCTGCGTGAGCGGGAACAGGCCAATGAGCGCGGGGACGAGTGGCACGCCATTCCACAGATAAGGCACGCCGAAGGCGTAGCGGATGTCTCCGGTGACTTCGTCGTAGCCTATGGTTGAGATCATCAGACCAAAAACGCCGACAAGCAAGCCTTCCAGCAGCTTGCCGCTGGAAGTGAGGGAAACGATGACCAGGCCGAACACGCACATTAAGAAAAACTGCGGCGGTCCGAAGGATAATACGATTTCACGCGCAAGGGGAATGATGGCGAGAAGAAAGAAGGTGCCGATGATTCCGCCCATGGCGTTGGCCGAAGCGGCGGCGCCGATAGCAAGACCGCCGCGGCCCTGTTGGGCAAGGGGAAAACCATCCAGGCAGGTTGCGGCGTTGGGCGCGGAGCCCGGCGCGTTGATAAGGATGGCGGAGATGGAGCTGCCCATGGGGACGCCGCCCATGACCCCCGCGGAGAGCGCGATCGCGGTTGTCGTGTCCAGCCCGAAGGTGAGCGGGATGAGCAGCGTGAGGCCAGTGGTGCCGCCGAGGCCTGGCACGAGACCGAAGAACATGCCGAAGCCGACGCCCGCGATGAGGTAGAGAATATCCTTTAAGACAAAAAGGCTTTCAAAACCGCTAAGCCAAACATGCAACATTATATTTCCTCCCGCCCCGGATGGACGGCATATTTTGGTAGAGCCAAGTGCGGGATAATAGCTTGGTAAACATCATATAGTGTGCGTATATCGCACGTTTGTCACATAATACGATTCATGCGAAATTCGTCAAGCGCGCAAATCGAGGCGATGATTGGATATTTCCGAAAATTATCTTGACGCCTAAAAAGCCTGGTGATAGCGTTCCGCATAGTGGAGATATGTTCCTTTATGCAGAACGGTTTGGAAGATGGCAGGCTTTCCTCGGTGGCGAACGCGATGCTGCTGTTGAAATGCTTCAGTGAGGAACATTACGAGCTTGGGATTGGCGCGCTCTCGCGGCAGCTTGGCCTTGCCAAAAGTACGGTGCATCGTCTCGCCTCGACTTTGCTCGACGCTGGGATGCTCGACCAGAACAAGGAAAACGGAAAATATCGTTTGGGGTTGACCGTGTTCGAGCTTGGCTCGCTCGCTCGCCGCAAGATGGATATTTATAACGAGGCGAAGACGTATTTGCGCGATTTGCGCGAAAAGACGGGCGAGTCGGTGAACCTCGCGATTATGCGGGATGAGAGTTTGGTCTATTTGAACAGCCTTGAGAGCTCGAGCGCGATTCGCATCCGCTCGCATATGGGGATGCGGCTGGCTGCGCATTGCTCCGCCGAGGGCAAGGTTTTGCTCGCTTTCGGCGCAGAGGAGCAGGCAGAGCGTATTATTTTGCATGGGCTTGTTATGCAGACCCCTTACACAATTATAGATGCAGACACGTTCCGTGACGAGATGCGGCTCGTAAAGTCCCGTGGCTATGGCACGGACCATGAGGAAAGCGAAATTGGGGTGAGGTCCATCGCGGCGCCCGTATTTTCGAGCGGTAACGATATCGCGGCGGCGATCGGAATTGCCGGCCCGGCGCAGCGGCTGACGAAGCGGACATTAGGGGCTTGTTTGCCAGCGTTGAGCGAAGCGGCCGAAGCGCTTTCGGCAGCGTTAGGGGCAAGCCGCGGCGTTTCGCCTGGCTTGCGGATGGTGCGATGATGCGGCTGCATTCGGAACTTTTGCGTGCATGTCCTAGAGGGTTGTTCGCGCATGAATATGGCGAAGACCATTATCATGACGATCATGACTACGCGCTCGACCACAACCCGGCAGAGGACGGGTTGTGGCAGGCGGATAATGTCGAGCTTGTCAGCGTCGGCATCGATATCGGTTCGTCAGGAACGCAGGTGGTGTTTTCCCGCGTGATGATGCAGCGCCGCGGCGACACGCTTTCCAGCCGGTATTTCGTGGTGTCGCGCGAGCAGCTCTATGAATCCCCCGTTGCGCTGACGCCGTATGCGGAAGGGTTGCTGATCGACAAGGCGGCGTTGGGAGAGATTATCGACCGTGCCTATGCCGAGGCGAGGCTTGCGCCCGAACAGGTCGATACCGGCGCCGTGATTCTGACCGGCGAAGCGCTGCGGCGGGAGAATTCACATAATATTGCTGATATTCTGGCACAGCATGGCGGGGATTTCGTCTGCACCATGGCTGGGCATCATATCGAAGCGATGCTGGCGGCGTATGGCTCCGGCGCTGCATGGGCGTCGAACGCCGAGCATAAGCGCATCCTCAATATCGATATCGGCGGCGGGACGACGAAGTTCGCCGTCATCGATGCTGGGCGCGTGACGGCGACGGCGGCGTTGCATATCGGCGGCAGGCTGCATGTGTTCGACGCGAGCGGAAGGCTAACACGGCTGGAGCCTGCGGGCCAGGCGATTGCCAAAGCCGCTGGTTTTAATTGGAAGCTTGGCGATGTAGTGGCTGCAGAAGACAAGGATAAGGTTGCGGCTTGGATGGCTGAGGCGATAATTGCCGCAGTGAGTGGCGGCGATGTTCCGCCAGAGTTGGCGCGGTTGTGGCTGACCGATGAATTGCCGGATTTGAGCGGCATTGGCGCGGCAATGTTCTCCGGCGGTGTTTCCGAATTTGTCTATGGCCATGAGAAACGCGACTTTGGCGATATGGGCAGGCTGGTTGGCCAGAAGCTCGGCGCGGTAATGCAAGCGGGCCGGTTGCCCTGGACCGCCTTGCCTGCTGGGGCGGGAATTCGCGCGACAGCGCTCGGGCTTTCGGAATATTCGGTTCAGCTTAGCGGCAACACCATTTACGTGCCGGACCCGCAGGCGGTGCTGCCGCGCCGGAATTTACGGGTGATGCAGCCGCGCTATGAATTTCCCGAGATTATCGACCCGGAGGAAATCGGCCGCGCGATTATGGATTGCATGGCGCGCTTCGAAGTTGCGGAGTTCAATGAGGAGTTTGTGCTCGCGTTCCACTGGCACGGCACGCCGCGCTATGAGCGTATCGCGGCCTTCGCCAAGGGCCTGGCGCTTGGCTTGCCGCAGGCGATGCAAGGCGAGCAGCCGGTTTATGTTGTGATGGATGGCGATATTGCCCGCACGCTCGGGCGAATTTTACACAATGAGTTGCATGTTCGCGCGCCACTATTGATCGTCGATGGCGTATATCTCGCGGATTTTGACCATATCGACTTCGGGACGGTGCGGGTACCATCGAACACCGTGCCGATTACGATCAAATCGCTTCTGTTCTCGAAAGATCCGAGGATGGAGCACACCCACGCGCATTAGCGCAACCAACTTGCCGAACCGGAGGACTGCTAAAATGGCCAAGGATGCAATTGTTTCCGACGAAATGGCGAAGAAATTCGCCACTGAAAAAGACACGCCGTATAATCGCTGGGTGGCGGATGAGGGGCTGGAAATCATCAGCGCGCATTACATCCCCGACCTCAACACCGTTGAGTTGAAGCCCTGGCCCCGCCGTGGCGGCCGCGGGGTGTATATCAACCATGAGGCCTCGCGCACCTCGAACGATTGTTATGTTTGCGAGATCCCGCCCGGCGGAGAACTTGCACCGCAGCGCCAGCTTTTCGAAGAGATGATTTATGTGTTGAGCGGCACGGGTTCTACCACCGTTTGGAATGACGCCGGTAACAAGATGACTTTCGAGTGGGGTACGGGCTCGCTTTTTGCGATTCCGCTCAACTGCTGGCACCAGCATTTCAACGGTAGCGGACAGACGCCGGCGCGCTATGTTTCGGTGACGAATAGCCCGGGCATCATCAACTTGTATGAAGATGTCGATTTTGTTTTCAACACCAAGCATGATTTCAAATCCCGCTTCAATGGCGAGCCAGATTATTTCGCGAATCGCGGGACGCAGAAAGGCTTGCTGCTGGAAACCAATTTCGTGGCCGATGCGATCAATCTGCCGCTGATAAGCGCCAAAGAGCGCGGTGCTGGCGGCGGGCATATCCGCTTTAACCTCGCGAAAGGCTCGATGAATTGTCATATTTCGCAATTCCCCGTGGCTACCTATAAAAAGGCGCATTGCCATGGTCCCGGCGCGCACGTAATCATCATGAGCGGTGAGGGTTATTCGCTGATGTGGCCGGAGGGCGCTGAGCCAAAACGCTATGACTGGAAGCCGGGGACAATGATTGTTCCGCCCAACCTTTGGTTCCATCAGCATTTCAACACCGGCACGACGCCAGGGCGTTATCTCGCGTTCAAGCATGAGGTCGTTTCCATCCGCAACGCGCAGGGTGTGCCGAAAGCCTGGATCAGCCGCCGTGTGGGCGGCGATCAGATCGACTACGCGGATGAGCCGCAGGTGGTGCGGACCATGTTCGCCGATGCGCTGAAGGATAAAGGCTTGGAGCCGAGCATGAGCGAAGCTTACGCGTTCGAGCAGACGGAATTTGCCCGCCAAGAAGAAATGGCGGCGGCGCAGTAACGCGCCGCCAGCGGGAGCAGCAAAATGCACGACGCGGCGTTTGGCCATGAGCATAAAGACCTTTACGAAAAGGCGACCGATATCGAGGGGATCGAACAGCTCACGCTGACCAGCGTGGGCATCGATATCGGCTCCTCGACATCGCATCTGCTATTCTCACGCCTGACGTTGCGCCGGGAAGGGGCAAGCCATTCCGGCCAGTTCAAGGTGACGAATCGTGAGGTGCTATGGTCTTCGCCGATTTTGCTGACGCCATACTTGTCGAAATCGCTGATCGACTTCGAGCGGATCAAGCAGTTTATCCACGATGCTTATCACAGCGCCGAGTTTCATTCGCATGACGTCGATACGGGCGCGGTGGTGATTACCGGCGAGGCGCTGAAGAAAGAAAATGCTCAGCCGATCAGCGAGTATTTTTCACGTGCTTCGGGCAAGTTCATCTGCGCCTCGGCCGGCCCGCACCATGAAGCGCTGCTGGCGGCTTATGGCAGCGGCGCGGTGCAGCTTTCCAATGTCAGCAAAAGCCGGATTTTGAATGTTGATATGGGCGGCGGAACGACTAAGCTTTCGCTCATCGTGAATGGGAAGATTGTCAGCACGGCGGCGATCAATATCGGCGCGCGGCTGATCGCCTTCGAGGAGGACAACCGGATTGCCAGGATCGAGGATGCGGGGAAAATCTTCTCTGCCGAGGCGGGGCATGAACGCGCCGTAGGGGATGCGATTTCGGATGCCGAGAAGCAGAAGATCGGTGCACTGATGGGAGAAACGCTGATCGGGCTTTTGCGGCATGGTGGCAAAATGCCTGCGCTGGCGCGTCGATTGATGATCACGCCGATGCTGAAGGATTTTGGCAGTATTGACGACGTCGATTATCTCGTGTTCTCGGGCGGCGTTGCCGAATATATTTACCGTCACACTGAAGAAAAGTTTGGTGATCTGGGGCCGTTCCTCGGCGGCAGCCTGCGCGCCTGGCTCGATACGCTGCCGCGCGGCACGCTGCTGGAGCCGACGCAAGGGATTCGGGCGACGGTGATCGGCGCCAGTGAGTACACGATTCAAGTAAGCGGGGCGACGAGTTTTTTCACCTCGGCGGAAAATCTGCCGGCTTATGGGTTGAAAGCGGTCGCGATCAATCATGACGTAGGAACGCCGTTCTTGCCAGCGATGAAACAAGCCTTTCAGAAATATGATATCGCCGAATTCGCGCCGGGTATGGCGCTGTCGCTATCAATCTCGGGCGAGCTGAATTACGATACGCTGAAGGAAGTGGCGGGCGGTTTGGCTGAGGTTGCGGGCAAGACACCGAAGACGCCGCTGATCGTGACAGTGGAGCAGGATGTCGCGCGCGCGTTGGGGACGATTCTGAAAAATGAATATCAACTTCCGAATGAGTTGATTTCCATCGATGGAATTTCAGTTGGTGATCTGGACTACATCGATATCGGCAAGCCGGTGAGCATGATGGAGCTTTTTCCGGTGACGGTTAAATCACTACTCTTTTCATCAGAACCGCTGCTTTAACGCGGCATAACACGGAGAAAAAAATGGTAACGGAAGCAAGCAAAGCCGCGCAGCGTCTTTGGACAAAGAAGTTTACCTATGACTATTGGATGGAAGACCAGAATATTCCAATCCATAAAGGATATTACATTGGCGACCTGCGGACGGTTGAGCTCGAATACTGGGAGTTTTCCAAGTGCCGCGCGGCGTTCGTGCAGCTGGTCGGGCAGGAAGGCGTGACCTCGACCCGAATTCTGGAGATTCCGCCAGGCAAGACCTTGCAGATGCCGAAAGCGGCGTTCGACGAGATTGTGTATGCGTTGAACGGCAATGGGCTTACGACGCATGAACTGCCGGGCGGCGGAAAGCGCACCTTCGAATGGCAGCCGCATAGCATGTTCACCATGCCGCGCCACCAGGCCTATACGCTTTCGAACATCGACGGGAACAAGCCGGTACGGCTGTTGTTCTTCAATTATCTACCGATGGCGATGTCGGTGGTGCCAGACCCTGAATTCTATTTCAACAACGCGAGCACACCTGTCTATGGCGAGTCGCCGGACTTTTATTCCGAAGCGAAGATGGTGAAGCCGGACGATGCCGGCGATGCGTATCTTGGCAAACGTGTGTACTGGTTTGGAAACTTTTTTCCCAACATGCAGGCCTGGGACAAGATGGACGACAATACGCATCGCGGCGCCGGGAGCACCAGCGTGTATTGCCAGTTCCCGAACACGGAACTCTCGGCGCACATGTCCGAGTTTGCGCCACGCACCTATAAAAAGGCACACCGCCATGGGCCGGGCCGGGCGATTATCATTCCGGTTGGCGAGGGATATTCGATCATGTGGGAGGAAGGCAAGGAGAAGGTTGTTGTGCCATGGCAGGAGTGCAGCCTGTTCGTGCCGCCAAACAAGTGGTTCCATCAGCATTTCAATATTGGCGAAGTGCCGGCGCGCTATTTAGCGATGCATCCGCCGATGCAGTTCCACGGTCATGCTGAAAAGGTCACGGACCGCGCCAAGGATCAAATTGAGTACAACGATGAAGACCCGATGGTGCGCGAGCGCTTTGAGGCGGAATTGGCCAAGCGCAACTTGACCTCGCTGATGGACCCGAAGGTTTATAGCGGGAGCGGGTTCGATTGGGCGAATTTCGCCGAAAAGGTGCATGGCGGCCCGGGCGGCGCGGCAGCTTAAATTGATCGGGCCATTCGGGTAGCCGGATGGCCCGGATCTGCTGGAGGATGCGGGATTGAATAAATTGCGATTGAATCTGGCGTGCTGGGATTATGACCGGACACGTGCGCTGGCGGATGGCCGCGTTGCGGTGGATGGCATTGATCTTAATTACATTTCGCTTCCAGTGGAGGAGACGTTCTTCCGGATGTTGCGATTCCGGGAGTTTGACGCGGCAGAGCTCTCACTTTCGTCCTATTCGGTCTCGCTGTTACGCGACGACCCGGCCTTTATCGCAATTCCGGTGTTTCCTTCCCGGTTTTTCCGGCATTCCTGTATTTTTGTCTCGGCCGCAAGCGGAATTGAAAGCCCCTCACAGCTCAAAGGCAAGCGCGTTGGCGTGCCGGAATACCAGATGACGGCGCCGGTCTGGATTCGCGGCATTTTGCAGGATGAATACGGCGTCGATCCTGCATCGGTGACTCACGTGACCGGTGGGGAGGAAGAACCTGGGCGCGAGGAGAAGATTAAACTCAATCTGCCAGAGCGATTTAAGCTCCAGCCCATCGGCCCAATGCAGACGCTTTCACAAATGTTGGCGGAGGGCGAGATTGACGCGCTGTTCACCGCGCGCGCGCCGAGTACGTTCTATACGCAGCCGGACCGCGTGCGGCGGCTGTTTCCGGACTTTCCGGCAGCGGAGCGGGGATATTTCCAGAAGACCGGCGTTTTTCCGATCATGCATGTCATCGTGCTGCGGCGCGATGTGTACCGGGCCAATCCGTGGGTGGCGCAGTCACTCTATAAAGCCTTCGAGGCGGCGAAGCGGATCACCTATGACGATCTTCGGATAACGGCGGCGCTGAAGACATCGCTGCCATGGCAGACGGCGGCGGTGGAAGACGCGGTGCGGCTTATGGGCGATGATTGGTGGTCCTATGGCTTTGCCGCCAATCGCAACGTGCTCGATGTTTTTCTGCGCTATCATCACGAGCAGGGGTTATCGCCGCGCCGATTGCAGCCAGAGGAATTGTTCGCGCCTGAGACGTTGGAGGCTTTTAAGATTTAGCGGTTGAAGCCAGATGAGTGAAACCGAGGCAGACCAGGGGATATGGCAGGTGACACTCTGGTCTATGGCTGGAGTGCAGTTCATGATGAGCATGGCGCTGACGGTGATAGGCCCGATTTTGCCCGTGTTTTTGCCTCAGATTGGTGTGCACCAGCGCGCGAGCGTCGAGTTTTGGGCAGGGATTTTGACTTCCTGCGGGTTTCTTATCGCGGCTTTTACAGCCCCTATTTGGGGGCGATTCGGCGACCGCCATGGCCGCAAGCTGATGGTGATGCGCTCAAGCTTGGCCATTTGCGTTTTCACGGCACTCATGGGGCTTTCGCAGAATGTATGGGAGCTGTTTGCGCTCCGCGCCATCATGGGGGCGTTCAGCGGCTTTTCCTCAACCGCGATTGCGCTGGTAGCGAGCCGGGCGCCGGAGCGGCGTCTGGGCTTCGCGCTGGGCTGGCTGAGCACGGCGCAGCTCACCGGCGGGCTGATTGGCCCCGTGGTGGGCGGCGCGCTGGCGGATTGGACTGGAAGCTGCCGCGTCGTGTTCTATTGGACATCGATCCTCGCGGGCATCGCTTTGGTCGCCGCGTGGCGCATTGTGCCGGAAGGACCGATGCCGGGCAAACGGCGGGATAAGGCGTCGCTTTTCGCGGGGTTTAAAATGCTAGCGCGCTCACCGGGATTGATGCCGCTGTTTTTGCTGTTGCTGCTCGCGCAATTTTCCGTGCGTGCGGTCTTACCCGTTATCACCATTTTCGTGCAAAGCCTGGTGCGTTCCGGCACTGCCGATGTTGCAACGCTGGCGGGCCTAGCGTTTTCCGTCACGGCGCTCGCCGACCTTATCGCTTCGCCATTTCTCGGCAAACGTAGCGATACGCTGGGCTATCGTAGGGTACTGGTGATTTGCCTGACTGGAGCGGCGGTGATGACTCTCCCGCAGGCTTTTGTGACCCATTACTGGATGTTCGTGCTGGAGCGGTTTGGCGTTGGGATTTTTATCGGCGGTATTCTGCCGACGGCAAATGCGCTGGTGGGGCGCCTCACGCCGGCCAAAGATCGGGGGCTGGTTTATGGCATGACCGCCTCGGCGACGTTTCTCGGTGGTTTTCTGGGGCCGTTTATTGGGGGTTCCGTGGCATCGTTGCTTGGTGTGCGCTGGGTATTTGCCGTGACCTCTGCTGTTTTGTTCGCCAATCTCTCGTGGGTGATTTTTGCCGTGGCGGAGCCACCGATGGACGCGCGGATAAGCGAACATCGGGAAGCGAGAAAGCCAGCGATTGACACTCCATGACGATTGACGTTTGGGAAAAATGCGCTATTATAACAAATGTCCGCGTAGCGCACATTTTGAGTGATGCACGGTTTCCCACCTTCAAATTAGGAGGCGTTGGAGAGGAAATGAGCGAAGCCAGTAACGATATTGAACTATGTGCCGTTGACGATGTCAGCCCGGACCTGCCTTTTAAGGCGCGGCTGGATGACCTTGATGTTGCCGTGTTTCAGGTAGGCGACGCGTATTACGTGACGCAGGACCATTGCACACATGGGCCGGGGTCGCTGAGCGAGGGGTACGTCGAGGGCGATGAGATCGAATGCCCATTCCATCAGGGAAAATTCAGCATTATCACCGGCGAGCCGACCGCGCCGCCATGCACCGAAGCGTTGAGAACCTGGAAAGTGGCCGTGCGGGACGGAAAAATTTTGGCAGAGCGTGGGACATGAGCGAGGCCATGCAGGATGCCCGTGAGGCCGCACGCGAAAAAGGCGTCGTGGTGATTGGCGCCGGGCAGGCTGGCGGCCGTGCAGTTGAGGCGCTGCGCGGGCAGGGATTTGCCGGGCAGATTACGCTTATCGGCGATGAGGAAGAGCATCCGTATGAGCGGCCTTCTCTCTCCAAGGAAATGTTGCATGCGCAGGCAGAGGAAACGATTGCCTGGATTCAGAGGCCGGAATTCTATGCGGCGCAGAACATAATGTTGCGGCCGGGGACTCGCGCAATCGACATCGACCGGGTGAGGAAAACGGTTCAACTCGCCAGTGGCGAAGCGGTAGGATACGGTGCGCTTGTTCTTGCAACCGGGGCGCGGGTGCGGCGGCTTGATGTGCCGGGCGCTGAAGCCGCGAACTGCCATTATCTCCGGACGCTTGCCGATAGCCGGGCGTTGCGCGCGCGGCTTCTGCCAGGCTGCCATATCGTCGTCATTGGTGCGGGATTTATCGGGCTAGAAGCCGCCGCGGCTGCGGTGAAGCGGGGCTGCTCAGTCACGGTGATTGAACTGGGGCCGCTTCCGCTTGGCCGCGTTGCGCCGGATGTGATTGGCGCATGGTATCAGCGGTTGCACCAGGCGCAAGGTGTGCGGTTTTTGTTCAACACGAAAATCGCCCGGCTGCATGGCGGCGGCGATAGCGTTACAGTGGAGACCGGCGCTGGCGAAAAGATCCACGCGGATACGCTGATTGTTGGCATCGGCGTGATTCCAAACACTGAGCTTGGCGAGCGTGCCGGCCTGGCTGTCGAGCGTGGCGTGACTGTCGATGAATTCGGCATGACGAACGACCCATTTATTTTTGCGGCTGGGGATGTCGCGCGGCATTTCAATCCGATTTTCGGCCGGCATATTTTGCTCGAAAGTTGGCAGAACGCGCAGAACCAGGCGATTGCGATTGCGAAAAATCTCGCCGCCAGCGCCGAGCCGGTAGCGTATGCGGAGCTGCCATGGTTTTGGAGCGACCAATACGATGTGAACATGCAGATGTTTGGGCTTTCGGAGCCGGATGCGGAATGCGTGATTCGCGGCGATACAGCGGCGAAGTCCTGGATGTTGTTGCAGCTGAAGGAAGGCCGGTTGATTTGCGCGATCGGCATTAACGCGGCGCGGGAGTTGCGCGCGGCACGTGATCTGATTGTTTTGGGTGCGGCGCCGCCGCCGGGCGAGCTGGCCGATATCTCCGTCTCGTTGATAGAACTGGCGCGCCGAGAAAAGCGCGCACATGTGCTTGTGAGTTAGTTGTTACCCCTGAAGCCTATAAGGTGAAGCTATGTTGAGAGCAGAACAAAATGAACTCGTTACCCGCACCGGTCCAGGCATGCCGATGGGTGAATTGTTCCGCCGGTATTGGATTCCAGCGTTGCTGGCCGAGGAATTGCCGGAAAACGATTGTCCGCCGGTACGGGTGAAATTACTTTCCGAGCGCCTGCTGGCGGTGCGTGATTCAGAAGGCAAGCTAGGCTTGATCGATGAATTCTGTGCACATCGCGGTGTCTCGCTATGGTTTGGCCGGACCGAGGAATGCGGCATACGCTGTCCGTATCATGGCTGGAAATATAGCGTGACGGGAGAATGTCTCGATGTGCCCTCCGAGCCGGAAGAGAGCGGCTTCAGGAAAAAGATCAAGCTGAAAGCCTATCCGTTGATGGAACGCGGTGGGATTTTGTGGACCTATATGGGGCCGCCGGAGCAGCAGCCTGCACCGCCGGAGTGGGAGTTCATCATGGTCCCGCGCGACCAGACGTTTTCCTCCAAGCGGTTGCAGGAAACGAACTGGCTGCAGGCAATGGAAGGAGGAATCGACAGCGCGCATGTCTCCTTCCTGCATCGGGGAAATTTGAATTCCGACCCGCTGTTTAAAGGCGCGCGGGGGAACCAGTATAACCTCAACGATTCGCAGCCATTTTTTGAAGTGGTTGATGCGCCGGCCGGGCTGTTTATCGGCGCTCGGCGGCGGGCGGAGCAGGATAATTACTACTGGCGCATCACGCCATGGGTGATGCCCTGCTTTACCATGGTACCACCGCGTGGAGACCATCCGATCCATGGGCATTTCTGGGTTCCCATCGACGATGAAAATTGCTGGGCGTGGAGTTTCGACTATCACCCAACCCGCAGGCTTTCGGAGAATGAGGTTGCGGCGATGCGTGACGGCAAGGGTATCCATGTGAAATATGTGCCCGGCACATACCGCCCGGCGGCAAACCGCGACAACGACTACCTGATCGATCGTGCCGCGCAGAAGGCGGGAATATCCTACAGCGGGGTTGAAGGCATTGGGATGCAGGACGCATCCTTGCAGGAGAGCATGGGGCCGATCGTGGACCGGACGAAGGAAAATCTGACCACGACGGATAACGGCATCATCATGGCGCGGCTTAAGCTGATGCGGGCGGCGCGTGCGCTGGCCGATAAAGGCGCGCTGCCGCCGGGGCGCGAGCCGGAGACGCAGCAGATACGCTCAGCCGCCGTGGTGCTGGAAGCTGAGAAAAACTTTATGGATGGCGGCGGCGCCTGGCTGAAGGTAAAAGCCGGCGAGCCGTTCTCCTCGGTTTAGCGCCGTGGAAAGCGAACATTCGACGAAGTTCCGTGTGCAGGCGCCAAATTCCTCGGCGCGGGACATTCTGGTCGTTCCGCTCGATGCACTTTCGGGCCGTATCAGCGAAGAGGTGGCGCAGCAGAACTGGCGCAATGCGCGGTTCGTGCCGCATAGCGTGTCTGGCGAAGCCTGGCGAGCGGCGCTGGCAGAGGGCAATGCCGACCTTGTCGTAATGATCGGGCAGGTAGGGGAAAATCTTGCACAGGCGGTCGCGGTAGGAGAGACCTGCATCGAGAAAAGCCTGAAGATTTCTGGCGTGTTGTTGCGGCAGCCTGAGTCGGGCCTTGCTGAAGTATCGGCGGCGCTGCGTAGCCTACGTCCGTGGACGCAGACGCTCGCGGTGATCGCCGAAGTGGATTACCTGCCCGGCCTGCTGCACGCGCTGGGTGCGTGACGTTGGACGAGGCGTGCAAGCTGACGCCTGGGTTTATGCCGGTCGAACCTAAAGCCTCACCGCGTCATTCAGAGATATTTTGGTGCTTTTTTGCGATCGGGTCGCAAAGTTTCGGTGGCGGTACAACGGCATGGCTGCGCCGGGAGGTGGTAACCAAACGCGGCTGGCTCAATGATAAGCAGTTTTTGGCCAGCCTTGCATTATGCCAGATCGCCCCGGGCCCGAACCCCATGAATATGGCCGTGTTTTTAGGCAGCATGTTGCGGGGCACGCCTGGAGCGCTTTCAGCCTTTGCCGGATTAATGGCCTTTCCCGTTGTGCTTTGCCTTGTTCTCGGCGCGATTTATTTCCGGTACCGCCAATTACCGGGGCTGGAATTTTTGCTAGGCGGCTTAGGCGCGGTTGCGATCGGCATGAATATCGCCAACGGCCTGCGGTTATCACGGAAAAACGTTCGCCATCTTCGGCAGATATTGATGATTTCGGCGGTCACGGTTGCTGTGGGTTTTTGGCATCTGCCATTGCTGTGGGTGCTGGCGGTGGCGGTGCCAGTGAATGTCTGCGTAGAAATGTGGAGCACACCTTGATTCATAATGTGGCGCTCCTTGCAAAGGTTTTTGGCGCTTTGTCGCTGCTCGCATTCGGGGGCGGCAACGCAATCATTCCCGCTATGGAGCGGATTGTAGTAAACCAATATCATTGGATGCCAGCGCGGGAATTTCTTGATCTTTTTGCGATCACGCGCGCGACGCCGGGGCCGGGAAGTACGATCGTGCTGCTGATCGGGCAGAAGGTTGCAGGGCTTCCGGGCGCCTTTGCGAGCGCGATTGCGATGTTCGCGCCTTCCTCGATCCTTGTCCTTGTTTGCGCGCGAATTTGGCATCATACGAAAGACTTAAAGGCGGTAGGGCTGCTTGAGCGCGCTTTAGCACCGATTGCCATTGGTTTGATTTTCGCGAGCGCCGTGGTGCTGATTCAAAGCACAGAGCATCATGTTCTGGCATGGGGAACGACCGCGGGTGCAACGCTGTTGCTGACGGCCACCGAGCTGAATCCGATGATTATCCTGGCAGCGGGCGCCTGTGTGACAGGCGTCGCAGCATATATCTAGGACTTAATGAGGCCGGCATCGGCACCTTTCTAAATAATGTGCGTCTATTGAACAAAAAATAACGGGCAGTTTAGCGAAATCACAAAACTAATGCGATAAAGCGTTGACATTCTTCTCAGCATTATATACGAATTACACAACAAAAGTTCGCCAAACGAACATAGCAAGGAAACGGAAAGATCCATGGGGAATTTAAGCAGACGTCATTTTTTTCCTGTCGCGGCAGCCTTTGCAGGTGCAAGCGCAATAGGGTTTGGCCAGGCGAAGGCGGACAGCTACCCGAGCCGTGCCATAAACTTTATCATTCCTTATGGGCCGGGTGGCAGTTTTGATTCCTATGGCCGGGAATTCTCGGTTCTGTTACAGCAAAATCTTCCAAATCACGTCAACGTTGAGCCGGTGAACACGCCTGGCGCAGCAGGCAAGGAAGCGATATTCGAACTGATTCAAGACAAGCCAGATGGCTATAATATCAGCCTGATCAATGTTCCCGGCATTTTGATTAGCAAAAAATCCGGCAATCTCAAACTCGACCGGCTGACATGGATCGCGAATCTAGGCCGTGATTCATATGGGCTTGCGGTCGGCCCGAATAGCAAGGTGAAGACGGTTGCGGATTTGCAGGCACTCGGCGCCAAGCGGGCACTAAAATTTTCATCAACCGGAAAAGGCTCGACCGATTATTTCGCGACAAAAGTCTTTTGCGCTTCCCTTGGCGTTAAATGTGAATTGGTCTCCGGCTACACCGACTCGCCGAACTCCGTGGTTGCGGTAACGCGCGGAGATGTGGATGCGGTTGTGCATTCGCTCGCGACTTTGCAGCAGCTCCAGGCGTCGCACCTCGCAAAAATCATCTTTGTATTCCAGGAGAAGTCGCCGATCCCCGGTGTTGAGGATGCGACCTCGATAGGCAAGCCCGATCTTGGACAGATATTTCAGTGGCGGCCTGTTGTTGGGCCGCCGAAGCTGCCGGCGGATATTGTCGCAACCTTATCCACTGCGTTGGTAAAGGCGGCGAAGGGCCCTGCTGCGGCAAAATGGGCGTCGGGCCTCGGTACTACGCTGTTTCCATTAGATCAGGCCGGAACGCTGTCGATGTTACACACGCAGGAAGCCTTGATTCAGAAATGGCAGTCCGTCGTCGCGTAAAGATGCATGTATAGTGATAAAAAGGGAGAAATTAAAATGAAGAAAACAGCTTTTCGTAATTGCATTTCCGTGGCGGCGCTTTCCGCAGCCGCTTTCGTCTTGGTGCAGCCTGGCATGGCGCGAGCGCAGTCGGTCAGCGCTTCACGCTTGCAGAATGAGCTGGATAATCTGCAATCTCAGATCGACTTATTGAAGGCGCAACAAAGCGCCTTGAACGTGCAGCAGACGAATTTGCAGGTGCAGGCGCACCGCCAAGCTGTGGTTATGCAAGCCCAGGCGGTTGTTGCGAAGCAACAGGCGGCGGTTGCCCAGCAGCAGCTTTTGGCATCCAGCAAATCGCAATGGTATGTTACGGATAACGGCAAGCCGATCCCCTATTTTGTGAGCAAGGATGGAAAGTCCACGTTTACGATCGGCGGCCAGGTTGAGGTGGACGCAGGCATTGGTTCGGTGCCCGGCCAGCGCGGATTTTCCGGAGGCACCGCGTTCCGGCGCATAGAGTTTTATGTTGAAGGCGTTTATCAGGATCACTTCCTTTATAAGGTCGAGAACGATTGGACCAAGACTTCAACGCCCTTGGGCGGCCTGCTGGACGTTTATCTTGGCTATCAACAGAAAATTGGCGGTTTTCATAACGTCTTCTTGGTTGGTAATCAGCATACGCCATTCGGTTTCCAAACGGCTTCGGATGCGACGTTGTTCCTTGAAAACGAGATGGGTAACACGCTCTTCCAGGATAATCGGCAGCTTGGCGTTACCGGCCAAACCTATGATAAGAACTTCAACTTCTGGTACGGTGTGACGGGCACGAATAACGGTACGCAATCCTCGGCCGCGACGGCGACCACAGTGATTAACACCGGCAGCACCTTGTATAATTCCCAGTACACCGCATCGACCGTCTTGGCGTGGAATGTCTGGAATACGCCGGGCCATGTTCTTAGCCTGAGAAATTCGGTTGAATATAATGTGTTCCATGGAGATAAGGGGGATGCGGCGAACGAACCAACCTTCAGCACCACGCCGGATTTGAATGTTTACGGCGTGAAATTCATCACGACGGGCGCGCTGCCAATAACGAGTGAGCTGGTGGAAAGCCCGCGGATTGATTTCGAAGATAACCGCCTCACGCTTGCGGCGGTCTATTATGACGCCATGACACAAGGCAATGGAATGATTGCGAAGACCAACTATGGCCACATCACGCCACATTTCTCTAGCTGGGATGTTGAAGGACAGTATTTCCTAACCGATGATCATGAGCCGTTTTCGACCTACCACGCGTATTATGACTCGGTCGATGTCAAAAACCCGGTGAACAAAGGCGGTCTTGGCGCGATTCAGCTGGCGGCGCGCGTAGATGAGGCGAATTTGAACGACGCCAGGTTCGGCATTCACGGCGGCAACGAAACCAATCTGACGCTTGGCGTAAATTGGTGGCCGACCTCATACACGCGCGTGAATTTGAATTATATCAAGATGTTCCCGATTGGTGGCGGAAAGCTCGTGACGAATTATGACAAAAACGCAAGCATGTTGGCGCTCAGGCTTGAGTTTATTTACTAAATCGGTCGCATTTGTGATGTGATCGCAGGAAAGGACTAACTGATGACGGGTCTTTATGACAGAAATGCTGAAAACAACCCGATCGAGGAAATTCCGCAAGGTGGCGAGCATGGCCATGACCACGGCCATGCGGGGCATAACCACCCACCCGAGGAAGACGGCGCCAAGTGGGACCGCTGGGCAAAGGAGCGAACTTTTGTCCGTGCTTTGAAAGGCACCTACAGCAATCTTTATGAGCAGCTGATCGACCAGCCGCGTGTCTATAAATCTCGCGACGAACCTTGGAAGGGCGGACCCGGTCTCTACGGCAAGCATATCATCAGCCCGCAGCACGCAAGCGTGACGCAGTCGATCGAAACACATATCGAGGCCTATGCACCAGGCGCTTATGGCCAGAAGCATGGGCATTTGAACAGCGCGGTATTTTACGTTCTCGAAGGCCGGGGACACGATGTGCATGACGGGAGGCGGATCGAGTGGAAGGCCGGCGATGTCATGATCGTGGAAAACGGCTGCGTGCATCAGCATTTCAACGATGATGAGGAAAATCGGGCAGTTCTTCTCGTGTTCAAGGCAAAACCGCTGTTTCACTTCATGCATCTGATATTTCAGAAAATCGTGTCATTTCCGCCGACTACCGGCAATGAGGAATTTCGGCCACCGGCTGATTTGTGAACTGGAGTGAAAGATGGCTGCTTTGAACGAAAAAGATCGTGCCCATATTGGCGGCGAATTTTGCAATTTTCGAGCCGAAGAACTCGCCGCGTCGAAGGCATTCCGGCAGGAATATATAACTCGCCCGGATGTTGTTCACGCCGAGGACATGCCAATGGAAAACTCGGCGGATGGGCTGATCAAACACCTCGTGCATTCCAAAATGGGCACAAAAGAGTGCTGCGTGGAAGCCTATATGTTGTTTTTGAAGGCGCAAGAACAATCCGGCAAGGCGCGGCATATGTGGGAAGAGGTGATCTTCGTCACGGAGGGCTCGGGCTACGATCTGCACTGGGATCTCGAGTTCGACTGCCAGGATGAGTTCAAATGGTCGTGGAAGGCGGAGCCGAAGAAGTTTAGCTGGGAGCGCGGTGACTTTATTTATGTGCCGCCCTTTACGATGCACCAGCATTTCAACGATGGAAACGGTGAGGCGCGGCTGATCGTGATCAGCAATCGTATCGTTAAAGAGATGGGGTTCAACTGGTTCGACCAGATTGAGAATGCGCCTGGCAGCTAATTTATGCGGTCCGAGGAGAAGTTTGATGAACATTAAAGGCAAGTTGCGTTGGGACGCCAAGAAGCTTGTGCCGCCCTCGGTACTTGCCTGCATCGCGATTGGCTACATGGCGATGGCCAGCGGGTTTAGCGATGATACCTCGGCCGAGGCGCCGATGCTGTACGGCACGGCGCTGCTGATTTTGTCCGTGCTTGTGTTTGCGCTTGCCCTGTTTCCGCGCGAGGACACGGCGGCGCGGCGAACCCGCACAAAGCGCTCGGAGGGACCGTTTCAATGGCGTGTTTCCTTCCAGATTTACGCGATGATCGCCGGATTTCTGGCTTTGGTTTTTGTCGCGGGTTTTTATGTCGCGATTCCGGTTTTCCTGTTCCTGTTTCTGAGGCTTGTTTCCGGTGTCTCGACAGTCAAGGCACTCGTCTTTGCCGCCTGCGCCTATGGCTTCACCTGGGGCGTGTTCAGCTATTTCCTGCACCTCGAAGTGTTCACGGGATATTTAGCGGGCTACGTTTGAGCGGGACACATTCATGACAAAGCAAATCACAGTCACCATCGACGGCGCCGCGCAGCAGCTGGCGCTACAGGATGAGACAACGCCGCTGCTTTACGTGTTGCGCGACGAGTTGGGGCTAAACAATCCACATTTCGGCTGCGGGCTGGCGCAATGTGGCGCCTGTACGGTGCTGGTGAACGGAACGCCGATGCGTTCCTGCGTGCTGCCGATGGCGGCGGCGGAAGGCGCGGAGATTGCCACGATCGCCGGTCTCGGCACGCCGGAGAAGCCGCACCCCATCCAGCAGGCGCTTATTGATGAGCAGGCATTCTTCTGCGGGTATTGCATGAATGGCTGGGTTATGACGGCGGTCGCGCTGGTGCGCGACAAGCCGCGCGCGACGGATGCCGAAATCCGCGAGGCTTTCGCGGGGCTGAAATGTCGCTGCGCCTCGCATATGTCGATCCTGCGTGCGGTGAAGCGCGTGACGGAGGCGGCGTGATGTTCTCCGCGCTCACGCTGACGCGGCGGCGCGCGCTGATCTCGGGCGGTGCGCTCGTCATCGCCTTTGCTGCGCGCGGGCAAGCCGCACAGCCGACGCCGGGTGGGAGTGTCAAACCGGAGCTGGTTCCGCCGGAGCTGGATTCTTGGATCGCGGTGCAGCAGGACGGGAAGGTTATCGGTTATTTCGGCAAGGTCGATGTCGGGCTTGGTATTCAGGTCGCGATCGCGCAGATTATCGCGGATGAGCTCGATGTTGAATTTGATCAGGTGAATATCGTCATGGGCGATACCGCCTGCACGATAAATCAGGGCGGGGCCAGCGGAAGCACGGGACTTGAACTCGGCGGAATTTCGCTCCGCAATGCAGCCGCCCAGGCGCGTGCGACGCTGCTCGCCATGGCAGCGCGAAGGTTGAATGTTTCCTCGAAAACGCTCGAAGTTTCTGCCGGTATCGTCTCAATGCCAGGTCAGGCGGGGGAGAAAATCTCCTACGGCGATCTTATCGGCGGACGATATTTCGAGGTCGAGCTCGGATGGAACGGAAAAATCGGCAACGAGCTGATCGTAACGGGCCAGGCGAAACCAAAAGATCATGCGGATTATCGCATTGTCGGTACTTCGGTACCGCGCAAGGATATCACGGACAAGCTGTTCGGGCGCGAAGTTTACATCACGGATGTGCGTGTGCCGGGAATGCTGCACGGGCGCATGGTGCGGCCACCGGTTGTGGGGGCGATGCCGCTAAAAGTTCATGCTGATTCCGTGCAGCATCTCGCGGATGTGAAGATCGTGCAGCGCGGGGGCTTGATCGGCGTGGTGGCGCCCAAGGAATGGACGGCGATTAGCGCGGCGCGGGCGTTGCAGGTGGACTGGTCTTCGCCGGCGCCTGCCTTCCCGGCGCAAACCGCATTGTACAAAGAAATTGCGGCGGCAAAGCCGGAAGGCAAGGGCGGACAAAAGCCCAAAGGCGACGCAAAGGCGGCGTTGACCAACGCTCATAAAACAATCTCCGCCACATATTCCTGGCCGTTCCAGTCCCATGCCTGCATGGGGCCCGCTTGCGCGTTGGCGGATGTGCGGACCGGCCACGCGACGATCTGGACCGGCGACCAGAAGCCGCATTATATCCGCGATGGCGTGGCCGCGCTGCTTGGCCTGTCACCGGCTTCCGTGCACGGCATTTGGTATCGCGGGCCCGGTTCCTACGGGCGCAACGATGGCGGCGACGCGGCGATGGACGCGGCGTTACTGTCGCAGGCGGTGGGCGCGCCGGTGCGGGTGCAATATATGCGCGCGGACGGCACGGCCTGGGATCCGAAGGCCCCGGCTTCCATTCACCACGCTTCCGCCGGCTTCGATGAAAATGGCGAGGTTGTCGCGTATCATTATCAGAGCAAGGCATTCTCCCGCGAGAATATCGCCTCGCATCCATCGGACCCAAGCCAGAGCCTGGCTGGGCAGTTCATGGGGATGAAGGTAACATCGAAAGCCGCGTTCGATGTGCCGGAGGAGGGTTATGACTTTGCAAGCCATGAGCTTGGCTGGGAGGTGATACCGCCGCTGCTGGCCCGCGCCTCGCCGTTGCGGACATCGCATCTGCGCGACCCGCTCGGCCCGCAGCTGAATTTTGCCAGCGAAAGCTTTGTCGATGAACTTGCTTTTGCAACGAAGGCCGATCCCGTCGCGTTCCGGCTGAAATATTTGAAAGACGAGCGAGGTGCTGCGGTCATTGAGGCCGTGGCCGAACGCGCCAAGTGGGTGCCGCGTAGCGGTGCTGAGGCAAAGCAAACGGGGGATGTGCTGACAGGTCGAGGCATGGCCTATGCGCGGCGTAAGGATACGCGCGTGGCCGTCATCACTGAGGTTGAGGTAAACCGCCAAACCGGCCGTGTCTGGCCGCGGCGCTGGTTTGTCGCGCATGATTGCGGGCTGATCGTGAACCCCGCGACGCTGCGGCTGGTGATCGAGGGTAATATTCTCCACGCGACAAGCCGCGCCTTGTTCGAGGAGGTGCGGTTTGATCAGCACAGCGTGACGAGCGTTGACTGGATCACCTACCCGATTCTCGACATTGGCGACGCGCCGGAAGAAATCGATATCGTGCTGATAGACCATAAGGATGATTTGCCGCTGGGTGCGGGCGAGCCCTCTTCGCGCCCGGTGGCTGCGGCGATTGCGAATGCCGTGTTCGACGCCACCGGAAAACGTATCCGGCAGGCGCCACTGACAGATGAACGAATTAGAGGGATCTTGCTCTGAGCAAGAGAAAAGGATGAACATATGACGAAAATATTTTCCCGCAGGAGTTTGTTGCAAACGAGTGCGGCGCTTGGCGCCGCGGCATGCTTGCCGCGTGTCGCAAAAGCCGATGCGTTCCCGAGCAAGACGATCAGCTTCATCGTGCCCGACAGTGGCGGCGGGAGTTTTGATGCCTATGTGCGCGAATTTTCGGAGCTGATGCAGCCTTATCTCAAGCCGCATGTCGATGTGGAACCGCTGACGGTCCCCGGCGCTGGGGGGTCTGCGGCGGCGTTCACGCTGCTGCACGACGCGCCCGATGGCTACAATATCGGGATGCTCAATGTGCCTGGGATTTTTACCACCCAGTACGACAAGAAAAGAACGCCGGTGGATATTTCCAGCCTCACCTGGGTCGCCAATCTTGGGCGCGAAAGCTATGGCGTCGCGGTCTCCGCCAAGAGCGATATTCATAACGTCGCCGATCTGAAAAAGCTCTCAAAAACCAGGAAAATCAGCTTCTCCTCGACAGGTTTCGGCTCGACCGATTATTTCGCAACCCGTGTCTTCAACGCGGCGCTTGGGCTGAACTTTCGGCAGATTCTTGGATACACGGGCTCTTCGCCGACGATGGTCGCGGTCGCGAGAGGGGATGTGGACGCCGTGGTGCATTCGTTGGCGTCGCTGGAACGGATGCAACAATCCGGCCTGATCCGAATTATCTTCGTTTTTCAGGAGAAGTCACCGATACCGGGCATTGATGACGCAACAACCGCCGGGCTGCCGGATCTTGCGGATGTTTATCAATGGCGCCCGGTCGCGGCACCGCCCAACCTGCCGCCGGAGATTGCAAAAATTTTGGCAACCGCTCTGGTTTCCGCCGCGAAAACACCTGCTGCGGCGGCATGGGCGAAAACCGCAGGCACGCAGCTTTATCCGCTGGACCAGGCCGGGGCTTTGCAAATGGTAAAGACGCAGGAGGCGCTTGTTAAAAAATGGGCGCATGTGCTTTAGCCCGCAGCAGGAATGTCACGATAAATGAATAATCGCATCAACGTCTCAGAAGTTATCGAAAGCCAAGCGGCGAGCGGATTTTTGTTTTCCCTCTTAGCGCTGGTAGCGGCGGCATCGTTCCTTGAAGGGTTCGACGCGCAGATCCAAGGCTATACGGCCCCGATGATTACCAAGCTTTGGCATATAAAGCGGGCGGATTTTACGCCGGTGTTCGTGTTTTTTTCGCTCGGAATCATGCTTGGTGCCATCGTGCTTGGAAATCTCGGCGATATTTTTGGCCGCCGGATCATGATCATCGGCGGTGTGCTGCTGTTCGGCGTGTTCACGGTCGCGGGTGTGTTTTGCGGCGATGTCACATCGCTTTCGGCAACAAGATTCTTTTCTGCATTTTTCCTGGGCGGGGCCGCACCAAACGCGATCGCGTTGGTCATCGATTATTCACCGCATCGCCGGCGTGGATTGAACGTCGGCATTATGTACACGTTATATACAACCGGTGGCGCGGGCGGCGGGTTTCTTTCTGCGTGGCTGCTGCCGCATTACGGTTGGCATTCGGTCTATTGGGTGTCGGGCTGTCTTGCGGTAATTTTCTCAGGCGTACTCGCGATGTTTTTGCCGGAATCCGTCCGCTACATGATCGTCCGCCATAAGCATCGTGCGGCGCTGGCGGCTACGATGCACCGGCTTTCGCCGCATCTCGCGATCGATTCAGGAACACAGTTTTTCATGCAAAAGGCGACGGAGCGGCAGCCATGGGTTGGCGAACTGTTTGCCCAAGGGCGCGGCGTGATGACCGTGGCCTTATGGATGGCTTATGGCCTGGGTCTCATGGGGTTGATTTTCGTGACAAGCTGGATGCCGACAGTGTTTGCCGATAGCGGCATCAGCATTTCGCGCTCGGTGATCGCCACCAGCATCTATCAAGGCGGCGGAGCCGTTGGCAGCGTATTGTTCGGCTGGATGCTGGACCGCAAGCACGGCATCCTGCGGCTCGCCGGGCTGTGCCTGCTTGCCGTGCCGATTATTATCGGGATCGGCCACGCGACGTTTCTGCCTGTGCTGCTCCTCGTGCTTGCCTTTCTGGCGGGCGTTTGCATCGTTGGAACACAAACCGGGTTAAACGCGCTCTCCGGCGGCCTCTACCCGACTTATTTGCGCTCCACAGGCGCGGGTTGGACCAGCGGTGTCGGCCGGATCGGCGCAATCATCGGGCCAATTTTGGGTGGTGTGTTAATCGGCTTGCATCTTTCCCTGGCGATGATTTTCACGATCGTGGCGATCCCATCCTTCTGCGCGGCGTTGTGCCTAGTGGCGGTGAACTATTTCCGGCCTGCGGAGAGTGCCGGAAATGAGCCGGTTGTTGAACCAAATCTCGCATTGCAGTAACATGCTAGTGAGAAAATTCCCGCCAAAGTTGCTTTTTTTCTCGACAACGCGCATGAGGAAACTGGCTCCGATTCGGGAGATAACCAGATTAAAAGAGCTTTTGCATGAATGTGATGGAGCTGAGGGGCGGCGTAAAAATCAAAAAATCCGCGGCGCTGGGCAGGACAAAGGTGGGAATGATTATATCGGCTGAAGAGCCGGATGGGACGGCCGACACCAACTATATTGCTGCTCTGGCACGCGGCTTGGCCGTCATGCGGGCGTTCGCTGGGCATCGCAACCAGCTCACCATGGCGGAGATTGCCAAGCTTGTCGGGTTGCCGCGCGCTACCGTCCGGCGTTGCCTCATCACGCTGGCAAGCCTGGGATATATCGATTCGAATGGCAAATATTACCGGCTGACGCCGCAGGTTTTGAGCCTGTCGCAAGCGTATTTCTCTTCCAGCGCATTGCCGCGGGTGGCGCAGCCGTATCTTGAACAGGTTAGCGAGGCGGTGGGAGAATCTTGTTCGGTCTCGGTTTTAACAGGGGACGAGGTGATTTACGTCGCGCGGTCAACGCGCAAGCGCGCTGCTTCTATCCACCGCGATGTCGGGCAGAATCTTCCGGCATATTGCACGTCGATGGGCCGGGTGCTTCTGGCAAGTCTTGAGCCTGAGGCGCTCGATGCGTATTTCAAACGTGTGACGCTCAAAAAGTTTACGCATGATACGGTGGCGGAGGAAGGCGCTTTGCGTGCGATTTTGGACCAGGTGCGGCGCCGGGAATTTTGTCTGATCAATGGCGAGCTGGAACATAACCTGCTGGCCGTTGCGGTTCCGGTGCGGGACGCCGCTGGAAAGATCGTCGCGGCAGCGCATATCAGCACGGAATCCAGCCGGATCACCAAAACCAAGATGGTGAACGAGTTTCTGCCGGTGCTGCGCTCTGCCGTGCTGCAAATGCGGCCGCTGTTGATGGGCTGATGTTTTTCCCGGCATTATTATGCGCCGGGGGGAATGGCCTTGGTCATTCAATGCGTATGGATGCCGCCTATTCCCGGCAGAATCACGGTGGTGCCGTGATGGTGGTGATGATGGTGCGGGCGGCGATAGACTTGATGATGGTGGTGGTGATGGTGGTGCGCGTAACCGCCGTTGCCGTAGTACTGTGCAAGTTCGACATGCGCGGCCGCTTGCCCAGATTCCGCATTACTGGCCTGTAAAATAGCGACGGCGTTTGGGATCGGCGTGAGAAGCTCGGCGTAGGAGGAAGCCTGCATCGGCGTGGCGGCGGATGCGGGATTGATCGCAGCTTGCGCTGAACCCATTGTTGCCATTCCGGCGATTGCGCCCAGCAGACCGGCAGTCTTCTTTTCCATTTCTACCTCGAGAATGATATTTTACAATTATGGTTTCGATTTCGCCATTGTTAAGGGGAAGCCGATTTTTTCCAAAGCGCTCAGCCGCCGTTCTCGTAACCAGGGCTGGTGCTACTCTTTTGCTGCGGGTGCCTCAGCCCTGGCGGTGGCTGGCGCGGGCATAATGGTAAGCCTGCGCCAGGCTCCCGAAAGCGGGGAAATCATGAAAAGCCAGAGCGCATCCAGGTGCGGTTGCAGTTTCCGCGCGGCCAGCGCATGGCGTTCGACAAAATGCCAGGAACAGAAAGCCGTGAGCGCAATAAGCGGCGCAGAAAGAAGCAGACTCAAAGCCCATTGATGCGTCCACACGCCGAAGCCCGCGACGGCTTGCTGGATGGGGTAGCCGTAGAGATAAACGCCGTAGGAATAATCGCCGCTTTCCAGCAGGCCGATACGCCTGGGGTTTAAGAGACCAAGATAAGCCGTGAGATAAGCAGCCGGTGCGGCAATGAAATAATTACCCTCCGGTAGCAGCAGCAGGACCGCGGATATAGCGGCGGCGAGCAAGGCGAGGCGGCCGCTGAAGACGATGCGATCGCGATACAGATACAGCACGACTCCGAACAGGAAGCAGAGGATTAGGACGTTGCCGGGAACCGGACCCTTGATTGCGCCATAGGCCAGAATCCGCTCAGCCATGGCAAGCTGGGCGAGAATGGTTGCCAGCAGAAACCAAAACCGGCGGCGATGCAGGCCGAGAAGCCCGAGCAAGGCGCCGGCCTCGTAGCATTTAAGTTCGAACGGAATGGTCCAGAGTTGGGCATTCACCTTGAATGGCATGGGGTTTTGCGAAAACACGCCGGGCAGCACGTAGTGAATATCGCCAAGGATATTCAGGAAATAGATGTGGAATTCGTGATTGCTAAAATAGGCGCCGGTTTTCAGTGAGGTATAGATCCAGCCGAGGAATATCGCTGACAGCGTGACTTCAAAAGCTAGGGCCGGAAATATGCGAATGCCGCGGAGGAAGAGGAACCCGGGGATTGTTTTGCAGCGTAGGAGCGAGCCCGCGATGAGAAACCCACTGAGTGAAAAAAACATTGGCAGAATAAGGAAGAACACCGCCCTGTATGGGCTGGCCGAGACGATATACGCCTGGTGCGGTCCGTAATTTATCTCGATTGTGTGCCAGACGACGACACTGATGGCGAGCGTGATTCGCAAATAATCGAAACCAGCGGGACGCCCTTTCGCGGCGTCGTGCATTTCCTTCAAGGTGGCCAAGAAGACTCTCCGATGCCGGTGGTGAAAGCGGCGGGAGTTTCGTGGAATCGGTTGGCTATCGCAAGAAGAAATGCAGATATGCCGCGTTACATCTGCGATAAATGCTGATGCCGCATGTTACATTTATGATAGATAAAAATTGTCAAGCGCCAGCATCAAGGTTTCAAACTCCTGCACCGTGAGTGTCTCCGCGCGGCGGGCGGGGTCGATGTTTGCGGCTTCCAGCAAGGCCGCGCCGCCGAGCGGGCGCAGCGCGCCGCGCAGCATTTTGCGGCGCTGCCCAAAGGCGGCGGCAGTCAGGCGTTCCATGGCTTTAAACTGCGCCGGGGCTGGCTGGATGGGTTTGGGAACCAGCCGGACAAGGGCGGAATCGACTTTTGGCGGCGGCGAGAAAGCCCCTGCGGGAATGTGCATGGCGATTTCGGCGTCGCAAAGCCACTGGGCGAGCACGGAAAGCCTCCCATAGACTGAAGTGTTGGGCGCGGCGCAGATACGCTCCGCAACCTCCAACTGGAACATCAGCGTGAAGGAGGTAAATTCCGCAGCCCTGGCGAGCCATGAGACGAGCAGCGGCGTGCCGATATTGTAGGGTAGGTTGGCGACGATGGCGCGCGGCGGGGGCACGCATGCAACCAGGTCGGTTTTTAGCGCATCCGCCTCGATGATCGTGAGCCGCCCCTTGGCCGTGGCGGCAAGCGCCTGGATTGCGGCGGCGGCGCGCGGGTCGAATTCGATGGCCGTGACATGCGCGGCTTGGCTTGCCAGCAAGGCGCGGGTGAGGCCGCCGGGTCCTGGGCCGATTTCAAGAACTTGTAGGTCTTTAAGCGGGGCGGCCTGGCCCGCGATGCGCTCGAGCAGATGCGGATCGAGCAAAAAATGCTGGCCGAGGGATTTATCGGGCCTCAGCCCGAATTCCGCGACGATTTCACGCAAGGGCGGCAGGGGAGGAGCGGAATCATCCGGCATGGCGCTTGTTAGCGGAGCCGGGAGCGTGGCAACAGGGGGGGGTGAAAGCAAGTGCGACCTACCGGCCGATTGGGGACTGGGTGCTGCACGCGCCGCGCACCTTGCGCGCGCTGGTGCGGGCCGATGAGCTGTGGCTGGCGATACTTTCCGCCGGGATCGGCGTGTTCGCCGGGATCGGCGTGGCAATCATCAATGCCATCACGGCGTTAATGCATGAGCGGCTGTTTGCGCTGCCCGCTGGCCAGGGGCTTTCAGAATCGCCGGAGATCGCGCCCTTGCGAGCCGTGGCGGTGCCGGTGCTGGGCGGGCTGCTGCTGGGGGTGAGCATGGCGCTGCTGGCAAAGTTCAGGCCACGTAACCTGGTGGACCCGGTGGAAGCAAACGCCATGTATGGCGGCCGGGTCTCGATGTGGGATTCCATCATCGTCGCCGGGCAGACGGCGTGGTCGAACGGTGTAGGCGCCTCGGTGGGGATGGAGGCGGGTTACGCGCAGCTGGGTGCGGGCATTGCCTCCTGGCTGGGGCGGAGTTTCCGGGTCCGGCGCAATGAGCTGCGGTTGCTGGTGGGCGCCGGCACGGCGGCGGCGATCGGCGGAGCGTTCAACGCCCCGCTCTGCGGCGCGTTCTATGGCATCGAGCTGATCATCGGCGTGTATTCTATCACCACGCTGCCTTTTGTTGTCATTGCCTCGCTGATGGGGACGCTGACAGTGCAGGTGCTGGGCTTCGGCACGCCTGTTCTGGCGGTGACGCTGCCGGTGAGTGTGCCCAATGACGTATATGTTCTGGTGCTGATCGAGGGCGTGGTCTGCGGCTTGGCCGGCATCCTCATCATGCGCGGAGTGACGATGATCGAGGCGGGATTCCGGCGCTCGGGCATTCCGCTCTGGGCGCGCCCGGCGATGGGCGGGCTCGTGGTGGGGCTGCTCGGCTGTATTTCGCCAAAAGCCATGTCCTCCGGCCATTCGGCGCTCCATGCGTATATCAACACCGTCTATCCTTTCCTGGTAGTAGCCGGCTTCATGCTGATGAAAGCCATCGCCTCGGCGTTTTCCATCGGCTCCGGGTTCCGCGGCGGCTTGTTCTTCGCCTCGCTCTTCCTGGGCGCGCTTCTGGGCAAGGTGTTCGGCGGGGTATTGCTGGCGATGCCATTTATCACGCCGATGCCCGGCGGGTTTTATGCGGTGGTGGGCATGAGCGGTCTGGCGGTGGCGATCGTCGGCGGGCCGATGACCATGACATTCCTGGCGCTGGAGAGCACGCAGAATTTTGCCGTCACGATGGCGGTGCTGGGGGCGGCGATTGCCGCGGCGATCACCACACGGCGGCTGTTTGGCTACTCCTTCGCAACATGGCGGTTCCATTTGCGCGGCGAGCAGATCCGAAGCGCGGTGGATATCGGCTGGATACATTCGCTTACCGTGGGGCGGATGATGCGCGATGCCGGGGTAACGGTGCAGCAAGGCCTGGGGCTGGCGGCATTCCGCGCCGAGATGCCGCTCGGCGCGACGCAACGTGTGATTGTAACCGACGAGGAGGGCCGCTACGCGGGCATCGCCTACCCGCCGGAGGCTTTTGCGGTGGCGGGCGATGGCCAGGTGGCAGAAATAGTCCGCCATGCGGAAGACTTTCTCTTGCCGACGATGACGGTGAAAGAGGCGGTCACGGCCTTCGAGACGGCAGAGGCGGATGCGCTGGCGGTGCTGGACGGCAGTAAATCCCGGCAGGTTCTCGGCCTGCTCACCGAGCAATACGCGTTGAAGCGGTATAACGAAGAACTGGACCGGCGGCGGCGGGAGATTTCCGGCGAGTAATATCGAAGCCAGAGCGATGCGCAAAGTTGGGCACCAATAAATCTATAATTTAAAAACAAAACCTGAAAAATGCATGTTTTTGTGACGATTTATGGGGTCGTTACGAGAATGTTCCCAAAACCATGCAAATATTCATAAAAATAAAACTTTTTTTCTTCTTGCTTGCGCCTGCACACAACTGTAAAGACCCCATGGACAGGGATTAATGAGGGGTGTGTTATGAGTGGCAGTTTATCCATTACTGGCGGAGCTAACGCAACGACGGGCCTCGTAACCGTTCCCTCGGCGTTTTCCGGCGCGGCGACTGCTGGCGGCGGCATTAATGCCCTTTTGCAGGATTACCTTAACGGCGTCTCGAGCCAGCTTGGCGGCTCCATGGGGCTGGATAACGACGATATTGCTTCCGGCGGCGGAGACTATACCGTTAGCGGTACCGGTGGCATGCTCCAGGAATTCACGAACGTGGACAGCACGGGCGGCGTTGCCAGCGGGTCGGTAACGTCCTCCTATCTGACCCCTTACGGCACCAACCTTGTCGTGGAAGCGCCGGGCAGCGAAACCATCACCGGTGCAAACACTGCCACGAATTTCGCGCTGTTCGGCGCGAATAGTAATGTCGATTACACAATTACCAATCCCTCGCCCAGCACGATTTTCGCCGCCGGAGGCGCCGATTCCATTACCTTGCTTGACGATGGCGTTGATACTCTGACCGCAGCGCTTTACAGCGCTGGCAACGACACGATGAACCTTTGGGGTGCGGGAAATGCGACCGCGACCTCCGATACGGGAGCGAACGATACCTATAACATCGACGACGCCAACGCGACCATTACCGCGAATGGCAATGCCACGGTCTCGGTGTTTTGGCGGAACAGTAACTCCGGTGGCACACTCGATTTTGTCAACAATTCAACTAATGCGGCTACGATATATTCTTCCGTGTTCAATGGCGAGGCCGCCGGTACCCATGTGACCGCCTATGGCGGAGGGGGCGGTGGTTTTTTTGTTGGCGGCCAGGGCAACGGCAGTCTGCCGAATCTTTTGGTTGGCGGCGCGGTTGGTAGCGTTTCGGTCGATTCGAGCGGCGCGATCACCCAGGTTTCCGCCAACGGCTCCGCCGGCGTGGTCACATTGGTTGGCGCCTCGAGCGGCGACGTTCTCGACGCACAATCCGGTCTGGGCCAGAATGATTTGTTCGCGGGTAGCGGTTCGGAGACTTTGCTCGCCGCTTCCACAACCGGCTCCAACCTGTTTCAGCTTGGTTTGACCTATTTTGGCATCGGCCAGCCGCCGAGCGATGGCGTGGTATCCACGGATGGCTCGGGTGCTCAAAGCATATTTTTGGGCAACTCCAACGGAGCGAGCATTTATGGTTCGACAGCGTTGGGCGCCACCAACAATTATCTTTTTGTCGGCGACTCCACCACCGGCGGTGGTGTGTTCACGATCGAGAATTTCTCATCCGCGAATAGCGCGATCTATCTCATCAATAGCACGGATAACGGTGCGGGTGATGCTTCGGTCAGTGGCATCGTCACCGACCCCTTCAATTCGAATAATACCTTGATTGGTTTGAGTGATGGCACGCGGATTACACTGGTCGGCGTTAACAGCTCCAGCGTTAGCACCATCAATGGCGGCAGTGGCATTACCAAGATCATCTAAACGAGAATGTGATTGTCCAGGCTGACGCGAACAAGCGTCATGCTAAAGACGTAAATCCTCATTAAAGACGTTGATAAAGCAACGTCCTTAGTAAAACCCCCCGATGCTCCGGCGCCGCGGGGTTTTTATTGTGCCGGTATAAAGTTCATTGCCACGCCATTGATGCAGTAGCGCAGCCCGGTGGGAGCTGGCCCATCCTCGAACACATGGCCAAGATGCCCGCCGCAGCGGCTGCAATGCGCCTCGGTCCGGACCATGCCGTGTGACCGGTCCGTCGAGCTTGCCACTGCGCCCGGCACCGGATCGTTAAAGCTCGGCCAGCCCGTGCGGCTGTCGAATTTGGTGCCGGAGATGAACAAGACCTGCCCGCAACCAGCGCAGGCAAAGCTACCCGGCCGCTTTTCATGGTTTAGCGCGCAACTGCCCGGGCGCTCGGTGCCATGGCCGCGCAAAACCTCATATTGCTCGGGCGTGAGCAATGCGCGCCATTCCGCATCGGTGTGGGTAACGGGGAACTTTGCTTCGCTGGCCGTACTCATGAGCTTTTCTCCCAAATTCGATCGCGCGGAGGTGAATGCGTATCCGCGCCGCAATGGACTATATAGGTCGCTTGAACGGACTTAAGAGGCTCTGATGCGTTGCTCCCAGATTGCATTGTTTTCCTGGCTTGGCACGGCGGCTATCGCCGCTGCGGCGCTCGGCTTGGACGCGGGCCGCCCGGCGCAGGCGGGCCCTGCGGCGCCGGTGCCGCCGCCCGCCTATAACCCGCCAGATGCATCGGCGAGCGAGACCGCGACACTTTCCGGTGGCTGTTTTTGGGGGTTACAGGGTGTGTACGAGCATGTGAAAGGTGTAGAGCATGTCTATGCCGGCTACACCGGCGGCTCGGCGGACAGCGCGAAATACGAAATCGTCAGCACCGGCGAGACCGGCCATGCCGAATCCGTACAGATTACCTTCAATCCGCGCGTAATTTCCTATGGCGAGATTCTACGGATTTATTTTTCCGTCGCGTCAGATCCCACGGAGCTGAATTTTCAGGGCCCGGATTCGGGAAAGCAATATCGCTCCGAGATTTGGGTGGCCACACCGCAGCAGAAAAAGATCGCGGCGGCGTATATCGCGCAGTTGAATGGCGCACATGCTTTTGCCGCACCTATCGTCGTTAGGATCGATCCGGCTCAACCGTTCTATCAGGCTGAGGATTACCATCAGGACTTTCTGGTGCGGCACCCGGATCAGCCCTATGTCGCGGAGAATGATATTCCAAAGGTGCAAAGCTTGGCGCAGGAGTTTCCGAAGTTCTATCAAGCCACGCCCGTTACGGTGTTCCCCTCAAGCGGCTGAGCCCAAAAATTCGGTCACGATTAAATTCGCTTTTCGGCGTAGAGCGTTCAGGCGACGGGTATTTCACTTTTGGGCGGCAGGCGGGCGGGCACGCTCATCGTGCGCCAGCGTTCCAGCGTTGCCTCGCGAACTGGCTTACTATCGCGGAGCGATGCTGCGATCAACCTGTCGATCACGGCGGTGCGGAGTTCGGCTTCGGTCTTCAGCGCGTTGGCAGGCATATCGGTACTCCGTAGTTCGCATTGGCGGGCGGGTTGCCCCTCAAACATAACCTCAACGCGGAGCAAGGCAGGATTGCGGCGCTTCGGAGACGTCTTGAACACAATATAAACCGCAAAGGCTCGCATTAAAGTTTGCGGCTTGCATCGCATACCTCCTGTCAAAGCTTTAATCTTTTGGTATAAGCGCTTTGCAGGGTTGTTTGCGGGGAAAAATGGGGCGCCATCGTGGGTTCTGGCTAAGCGGAGCGGCTGCGCTTGCGGCCATGCTTGGCGGCTGCGCGCAAACGCCATCGCCGGTCGCGGCGGTAGCGCCCGCGCAAACTGCCGCGCCCCAGCCGCTCAGCACGCAGAATCTTCTGGGCACACCGCCTGCCGTGCTCAACGCCGAATTCGGGCAACCGGCGCTGCTGCGGGTCGATGGCGCCGCGCAGGTCTGGTTGTATCACTCCACAACCTGCGGGCTGAACCTGATCCTCTACCCGGATAGCGCGGGAGTTCCGCGTGTTGCCGCCGCTGTGCCGGACAATGGCAATGCGGCGCAGTGCGTGGCCAGCCTGCAACGCAATCTCACGGATGCAGCAAATGCGCGCGCTCTGGAGCACCCGGCCTCCTCCTGATAGAAGGCAGGCATGTCAAACCTCAAAATCGCCGTGCAGATGGACCCGATGCACGGCATCGACATCACGGGAGATTCCACGTTTGCCCTGATGCTGGAAGCGCAGGCGCGCGGCCATGCGCTCTGGCATTACGAGGTGCACCACATGTGGCTTGATGGTGCGAGCCTCAAGGCTCGTGTGCAGCCAGTGACGGTGCGGAACACCGCGGGCGCGCATTACGAATTCGGCGCGGCCAAAACGGTGGAGCTTAAAGAGATGGATGTGGTGCTGATGCGCCAGGATCCCCCGTTCGACATGGCATATATCACCGCCACGCATTTGCTGGAGCATATCCACCCGAAAACCCTGGTGGTGAACAACCCGGCTTCTGTCCGCAACGCGCCGGAGAAGCTGCTGGTTACGCATTTCCCTGAGCTGATGCCGCCGACGCTCATCGCCTGGGACAAGGGCGCGATTCGGGAGTTCCGGCAGACGCATGGCGACATCATCGTCAAGCCGCTGTTCGGCAATGGCGGCATCGGCGTGTTCCGCATCAAGCCGGACGACGAGAACCTTGGCTCGCTGCTGGACATGTTTTTCGCCGCCTCGCGCGAGCCGCTCATGGTGCAGCGCTACGAGCGAGCCGTGCGGCTGGGCGACAAGCGGATCATCCTTATCGACGGCGAGCCAATGGGTGCGGTCAACCGCGTGCCGGCGGAGGGCGACAGCCGCTCCAACATGCACGCGGGCGGCCGGCCCGAGAAAACCGTGCTGACCCCGCGCGAAGCAGAGATTTGCGCCGCGATCGGCCCGACGTTGAAGAAAGAGGGGCTGCTGTTCACGGGCATCGACGTGATCGGCGATTACCTGACCGAGATCAATGTGACCTCACCCACCGGCATCCAGCAGATCGCGCGCTTCGATGGCAGCAATCTGGCCGGCGCCATCTGGAGCAAGATCGAGGCGATGCGGGGCTAGGTGAGTATCGCCATGCCGCGCTGCACGGCGGCGCGGGTGCCGATATTCTGCATCCAGGTCGAGACCGATTCCAGCTCGCGCGCATCTTCCGGCAGTGCTTCCTTCAACATGGAATGCGCGGAGGAAACCCAGGGGTAGGTGGCGATGTCCGCGATCGAGTATTCCTGGCCTGCGAGATAAGGCGTTTGCTGGAGCCTTGTATTGAGCACCTGCAAAAGTCGCCCGGATTCTGCTGAATAGCGCGCCAAAGCGCCCTCGTTGCGCTCCTTCTGGCGATGGAAAAACCCGAGCTGGCCAAACATCGGTCCCAGACCGCCAATCTGCCAGGATAGCCAGGCGAGCGCATCGTACCGCGCCGGGCCGGAAGCGGCGAGCAGCTTGCCGGATTTCTCGGCCAGGTAAATCAGAATAGCCGCGCTCTCAAAAATCGGCAGCGGGTTCGGCCCGTCATGCTCAACCATGGCAGGGATCTTGCCATTTGGCGAAATCGCTCGGAATTCCGGCTTGTTCTGCTCACCCGCCGAGATGTCCACGCCGTGCAGTGTATAGGGCAGGCCGATCTCCTCCAGCATAATGGCGGGCTTGCGGCCATTCGGGGTTTTCCAGGTGTAAAGGTCGATCATCGTCTTTCTCCTAGTTCGAGGGTGAAAGTAAGCGCATCGCCGCCATCCGGGTAATAGGCTTTGCGGCGGCCGCTCTGGGTGAAGCCGAAGCGTGAATATAGGGCGAGGGCGGCGGTATTTGCCTGGGAAACTTCGAGATGGATTTTCGCCACGCCTAAGCATTCGATAGCCGCCTGGAGCAGATGCGTGGCGATACCCTGGCGCGGATGCATGACGCCCAACGTGATGACCTCCGCCTCGTCGAGCACCACGCGGACGAGCAGGAAACCGCCATGCTCGTCTATCCAGCCCCTCATGCCCGGCTGTTGAAGCAAGGCGCTGAAACTTGGTGAGTCCCATGGATCATCCGGAAAGGCGATCGCGTGCATTTGTACGAACACTTGCGCATGGGCGAGGCTGGCTTCGACGATGCCGGACACGCTCAGCCCGGCGCCGCGCGCAAGCCCGAAGCCGGGAGCTTCGCCTCCGGCGGGTCAATATAAAGCGGCTGCGCCAGGTGCGGCGGCAGGCCGGAGGCGAGCCGAGCCTGCGCCGCCAGGGCAACCCAGGCGGGGTCGATGGCGCGGGCATTGGTCAGCAACACGTCCGTTCCGGCGGCGGCGAGCCGGGACGCTACCTCATTGGCGGTGTCGCCCGCGAGCGCAACGGGGGTTTTGCTGCGCGGAATGTCCGCATCGGCGTATGCCTCCGCCAGATCGCCCCGCAGCAAAAACAGCCGGTCCCGTCGGGCGCGGATGGCAATCCAGAGCGGGCGCTGCAAGCCGGGGAACGCTACAGCGAAGGCTTCGGCCACGGTAACGCCAAGCAGCGGTAGCGCGGCGGCGGCAGCAAAACCCTGTGCGAGAGAAATTGCGGTTCGCAGCCCGGTAAAACTACCCGGGCCGATGGTGACGGCGACGTGGGTGATAGACCGCCCGGCGGCGGCGTCAGCCAGCAGCCGCGGCAAGGTTTCGATCAGCCCCGGGCGCCCCAGCGCGAAGCGCTTGGAAACCACCGAGCCGTCAGCCTCCAGCACCGCAACACCGGCCCGCGGGCCAGCAGCATCAAGTGCCAGAATGCTCACGCGAGAATCGTTGCTGTCTCGAACGCAAGTTTTGGCAGGCGCGGGAAAGGATGCTCGCCGGGGACCGCATGGCCGAGGTTGATGAGGAAATTCGACTTCCACCCATTCGCGCCAAAAAACGCGCGGTCCACCTTGGGCCGGTCGAAACCGGACATCGGCCCGCAATCCAGCCCCATGGCCCGCGCCGCCATGATGAAGTAGGCGCCTTGCAAGCTGGCATTGCGGAAGGCCGTGTCTTCGGCAAAATCAGGATTGCCCATAAACCAGCTCTTCGCGTCGGCGGGTGGGTAAAGGTCGCCGAGATGCGCGTAGAACATCGGGTCTTGCGCGACGATGACGGTGACGGGTGCCCCCATGGTCTTGTCCACGTTTCCGGCGCTTAAGGCTGGCTTGAGCTTCTCCTTGCCCTCCGGCGTGCGGATGAAGGCGAAGCGCGCGGGAGAGCAATTCGCCGAGGTGGGGCCGAGCTTGACGAGATCATACAGCGCCTCGAGTTCCTCATCCGTCACTTGCTGGTCCGTGAACTCCCATTTCGTGCGCGCGTTGCGGAACAGCGTGTCGAGCGCGGCGTCATCCAGTGCCATGTTACGCCGCCTGCCGGACGGATTGCACCTCAGGGATATAATGCTTGAGCAGGTTCTCGATCCCGTGTTTCAGCGTGGCGGTGGAGGAGGGGCAGCCGGAGCAGGCGCCCTGCATCGTCAGGCTGACAATCCCATCGCGGTAGCCGCGGAAAATAATGTCCCCGCCATCACCCGCAACTGCCGGGCGGATGCGGCTGTCCAGCAGTTCTTTTATCTGCTCGACGATCTCGGCATCCGCCGGGTCGGTATCCTCGGCCTCAAGTACTGCATGTTCGCTCATGATCGGGCGGTTCGCGAGCAGATGCTCCATCAGCAGGCCAAGCACCTGCGGCTTCAGCGCCTGCCACTCCGTATCCGGCGTCTTTGTCACCGTCACGAAATCGCCGCCGAGAAACACCCGGGCAACACCGGCTATGCCAAACAGCGCGTCGGCCAGCGGCGATAGGAGGGCGGCGTCGGCATCGGCGAAATCTGCCGTGCGGTTGCCCAGAATTTCCCGGCCGGGAAGGAATTTCAGCGTCGCCGGATTGGGGGTGGCTTCGGTTTCGATGAACATTTGCGCCTCGTTAATGTGGACCGCACCGGTCCGGTTGTCCGGAAGGTCGTATTTTTCAAGTCTCATGACAAGGGGCCGGATCGCATGGCTACCCGCCAGCTTTCGGCAGCCGCATGACGAAGCGCGCACCGATGATATCGCCCTCCTCGCTGCGGCGGTTCTCGGCGGAAATCCGGCCCTGATGCGCCTCTACGATCTGTCGCGAGATGGAAAGGCCAAGCCCGGAATGGCTGCCGAAGGTTTCGGATTGCGGACGCTCGGAGTAAAACCGGCCGAAGATGTCGTCGAGCTTGCCATCGGGGATGCCGGGGCCTTCATCCTCGACCGCCAGCTCGACGATGCCCCCCGTCTCCCGCCCGCGCAGATAGATATTGGCGCGCGGCGGGCTGAAGGAAATCGCGTTGCCGATCAGGTTTCGCAGCACCTGGACCAGCCGGTTCTCCGCCCCGCGCACGAACAAGCCGGACTCCGGCGCGTCGAGCACGATGAACGGACCGTCTTGCCTGCGGGTGGTGTCGTGCATTTCCGCCAGCGTGGCGAGGATGCGGGCCATATCGACGATTTGTGGTGCGGCCCGGGAAAGTTCCGAGTCCAGCCGGGATGAATCCGAAATATCGGTGATCAGCCGGTCTAGCCGCGCGACGTCCTGGGTGATGATGGCCAGCAGCCTTGAGGCGCGCGCCGGATCTTGTACGCGCGATAAGGTCTCGATCGCGGAGCGGATGGAGGATAGCGGATTCTTGATCTCATGGCTCACATCGGCGGCGAATTGTTCAATCGCGTCCATCCGCGCCCACAGCGCCTTAGAGGAAGCATCCAGCGCGCGCGCCAGCGTGCCGATTTCGTCGTTGCGGCTGGTAATATTCTCGGCGATGGAATCGGTGCGGGCGCGGCCCTCGCGCATCAGCGCGGCGGCATTCGCCAGGCGCCGGATCGGGCTTGCCAGCGTGCGGGCGAGGTAAAAGGAGACGATAACCGTAAGCCCCAGCGCCAAGGCGAACAGGCCGAGGATGGAGATACGCACGGCGAAGACGGCGGCATCGACCTCGTTTGCCTCGCGCGTCAGCAACACCGTGCCGAGCGCGGCTTGCGAGCGCTCGATCGGCTCCGCGACGGTGATGAGCAGCTGGCCCTGCGCGTCCCGGCGGACGAAGGGTGGCGATTCCTGGTTTGGCCCCGCGCTGGTGAGTTGCAAGGCCTCCCGCGCATCCGGCTGCCAGCCGAGCGTGTCCGGGTTTTCCCCCGCGCCGGATCCGACCAGCCCTGATTCGTCATAGGCGCTGCTGGCGACCGAGCCGGAGAGATTGTCGTAGATGAAGCTGACGATGCGGTTGAAGAAGCCGGGCGGCGGCGGCGCGGCCAAAGGTTCGGTGACGATGGCGCCGCCGGGGCCTGGGTGTACGCGGGAATTGGCGATCAGTTCACCGTCCGGGCCATAGATCATCGCCTGTGCGTTCGGCGTGGGCTCGGTAAGCTGATACAGCAGCGGTTGCGCGAGGTCCGGGTTGATCGCCGCCTGCCCCCCGGCGTTGTTCTGCACGGCAGTCTGCGCTAGCGCCCCGGCGTAAATCCGCGCCTGCTCGCGCAGGGCGGAAACCTCGGCGGTTAGCAGGCCCTGCTGGTACTGGTCCAGGTAAAGCAGTGCTGCGAAGATTAACGCCACGGGCAGCAGGTTGACCAGCAGAATATCGCGTAAGAGACGCGAAACCTTGGGTTTTTTAGCCATGAGGGGCTAGAGCCCGATCGTTTGAGGCTGACGCGCCTTTGCGCGTCGGCCGAAAGCGTGAATTGGCCTCTCAAAACAAGATAGGGCGCGAGTCAGATCGATACCAAGCGTCAATTTGAACATATAGCGCCCTACGCTTCCTTGTAGCGGTAGCCGATGCCATACAGCGTCTCAATCTGGTCGAACTCCTCATCCTCGTTGCGGAACTTCTTCCGCAGGCGTTTGACGTGGCTGTCGATCGTGCGGTCATCGACATAAACATTCTCGCCATAGGCCGCGTCGATCAGCTGGTCGCGGGATTTGACCATTCCGGGGCGCTGCGCCAGGGCCTTCACCAGCAGGAATTCCGTCACGGTGAGCTGGATGTCGAGGCCCTTCCACAGGCATTGATGCTTGGTCTCGTCCAGCGTGAGATGCCCGCGCGTGAGCACGCTGGCCGGTGCAGCGCCCGAGGCTTCGGCGCGGGAGGCCTCGTTGCGGCGCAGCAGCGCGCGGATGCGCTCCAGCAACAGCCGCTGGCTGAAGGGTTTGGTGATGTAGTCATCCGCGCCCAGGCGCAGCCCCATCAACTCGTCCAGCTCGTCATCCTTGCTGGTGAGGAAGATCACCGGCATGGCCGAACGGGCGCGGAGTTTCTGCAACAGCTCCATGCCGTCCATACGCGGCATCTTAATGTCCAGCACCGCGAGGTCGGGCGGCTTGGCGAGCAGCGCCCGCAGCGCGGATTCGCCATCGGTGAAGGTCTGCACCGCAAATCCTTCCTGCTCCAGCGTCATCTGCACCGAGATGAGAATGTTCCGGTCGTCATCGACCAAGGCGATGGTGTGTTTCATGCTGGGCGGACTCATATTGCCTGAGATGGTTTCGTGCCAGTTGGGAGTGACCGGATTATGGCGGCGAATCAAGAGCGAGCGTATCTGGCGCAGGCGGCGGCGCTGCTGGTTGGGGCGCGCAGCGCCAGTTTGGCAACGGTGGCGGACGGGTTGCCGCACGCTGCCCTGGTAACGCCCGCGCTGGATGCGGATGGCTGGCCGTTTCTGCTGCTCTCTGGGCTGGCCAAGCATACGAAGCATCTGCGCGCGAACCCTGCCTGCGCTTTGCTGGTGGCGGGAGCGCCCGCGACCCACAACCCGCAGACCGCGCCGCGCGTGACGCTGGGCGGCATTGCCGTTGTGTCGGACGATCCGGCGCTCGCGCCGCTTTACCTGCGCGCGCATCCGTATGCGGAACAATATATCAGCTTCAGCGATTTTCATTTCTGGAAATTAATCTGCAACGATGTGCGCTTCATCGGCGGCTTCGCGGCAGCGGTAAAACTGAATCCCGCTGCATTGCAGCATGAAATTAAATCGGCGCGGCGCGCGGGATGCGGTTGATGCGCGGCAGTCGGCTGCTTATGAAAGGAGAGCAGTAATCAGGGGAACGACGAGACCGTGAATCATATGACAGATATTTCTCATCCACGGGACGCTGTTCCCCTTGCCGGCACCGGTATTCATCTCGCTTCGGCATTGCATGCGAATCTGACCGCACCCGCGCTCGTTGCACATGCGTTACGCAAGGGCGAGGGGCGGCTCTCCGCCGATGGTGCGATCATCGTGCGGACCGGCATCCATACCGGGCGCTCGGTCGGCGATAAATTCGTGGTGGACGAACCTGCAACCACGGGTGATATGTGGTGGGGCAAGGTCAACCAGAAATTGCCGGCAGAAAAATTCGCACTGCTGAAGGCGCGGGTGCAGGCCTATTTGCAGGGCCGCGAGCTGTTCACGCAGGATTTATACGCGGGCGCGGATCCGGCGCATCGCATCAACGTGCGGCTGGTGAGCACCGGCGCCTGGCAAACTCTGTTTGCGCGCAACATGTTCATCCGCCCGGCCGCCGATGAGCTGCCGGGCTTCGTTCCGGATTACGTGATTTTACATGCGCCGGAGTTTGAGGCGGACCCGGAGATCGATGGGGTAAAGACCAGCTCGGCGGTGGTGCTTTCCTTCGCCGAGAAGATGATCGTGATCGCCGGGACGCAATATGCGGGCGAGATCAAGAAATCGATCTTTACGGTGATGAACTGGATTTTGCCCGAGCGCGGGATGCTGCCGATGCATTGCAGCGCGAATATCGGACACGAGGAAGATTCCGCATTGTTCTTCGGCCTGTCTGGCACCGGCAAGACCACGCTCTCCTCCGACCCTGAGCGGCGGTTGATCGGCGATGACGAGCATGGCTGGGGGCCGGATGGCGTCTTCAACTTTGAAGGCGGGTGCTACGCCAAAGTGATCGACCTCAGCCAGGAGAGCGAGCCGGAGATATGGGCTGCGACGCATCGTTTCGGCACGGTTCTGGAAAACGTGGTGGCTGATCCGCATGGCAGGCTCGACCTCACGGACCAGACTTTCACCGAGAACACGCGCGCCTGCTACCCGGTTGAATATATTCCGAATGTGGAACTCTCCGGCCGCGGCGGGGTGCCGAAAAATGTCGTGATGCTGACGGCTGATGCCTTCGGCGTGCTGCCGCCGATCGCGCGGCTGAACCCGGCGCAGGCGATGTATCATTTCCTCTCCGGCTACACCGCCCGCGTCGCGGGGACGGAGAAGGGCATGGGCTCCGAGCCGCAGGCGACGTTCTCAACGTGCTTCGGCGCGCCGTTTTTGCCGCGCCACCCGCAGGTCTATGGCAAGCTGTTGCAGTCGCTCATCAAAAAAACCGGCGCCTCCTGCTGGCTGGTGAACACCGGCTGGACCGGTGGGGCTTACGGCGTGGGCAAGCGCATGTCGATCGCGCACACACGCGCACTACTCAAGGCCGCGCTCGCGGGCGAGCTCGACAATATCGAATACCGCACCGATCCTTTCTTCGGACTGCAAATTCCGGTGCATGTAAAAGGCGTACCGGATGAGGTGCTGGACCCCCGCGCGGCCTGGAGCGACCGCGCCGCGTATGACGCCGCCGCCGCCGGGCTGGTGCAGCGTTTTGAGGAAAATTTCGCGACCTTCTCGGAGCATGTGGATGACGAGGTAAAGGCGGCGGCGATTTGCGCGGCTACAAAGGCGGAATGAAATATCCGGTACGGGAACAACATTAAATTTCAGACGGGAGCTTTCGGGCCGGGGCGCGCATCCCAAATTAAGGGGTGCACCGGTTTGCAGAAAGGACTAGCCCATGCCCAACGATGCGACGCCACATGGTGTTGCCTATAATATGATGCTGTTCATCGCCTGGAGCGAGGGCAAGAACATCAACACCATGGGCGAGAACACAAACGCGCCCAACCGCAACTGGATTTTATCGACCTACGCGCAATGCCTGGAGACGATTAACGACCCGGAACGTGTGGAGGAATACCTGGAACACGTGCCGCCGGAATAAGCCCGGCTTATTCCGACTTCAGATGCGCGATGAGCTTCTCGGTCGCAGAGGCTTTGTCGGTCTTCTCCAGTGCGCCATATTCAGCCGCCAGCCGGTCCAGGGCTGATTCATAAATCTGCCGCTCTGAAAAACTCTGGTCGGGCTGGCCGGCGTTGCGGTGCAGGTCGCGCACCACCTCCGCGATGGCTGATGGGTCGCCGGAGTTGATCTTGGCCTCATACTCCTGCGCGCGGCGGGACCACATGGTGCGCTTGATCCGCGCGCGGCCTTTCAGCACCCCCAGCACATCGTCGAACTGCTTGCGCGAGGCGAGCTTGCGTAGCCCGGCGGTCCGTGCCTTGTTGGTCGGCACGCGCAGCGTCATGCGGTTCTCGTCGAAGGTGATGTGGATGAGCTCCAGCGTATGCCCGGCAATCTCCTCGGTGGCGATGCGCTCGACCTTGCCGACGCCATGCGTGGGATAGACCACGAAATCGCCATCAACGAAAATTTCCGCCTTGGCCATGGCGCGCGGCGGGGCCATCGGGCGCATCGGCCCGGCGGGGACGCCGGAGTGCGAGATGGGCGCTGGCGCGGGTGCGGGCTTCGGCGCTTCCGTCGCGGCGGCGGCGGGTTTGGGGGCGGCCTCGGGTGTGGCTTTCACAGCGGGTTTCGTGGGTTTTGGCGCGGCTTTGGGGGTTTCTGTCTCAGGCTTTGGCTTGGTGGCGATGGTCACTTCATTATCCGTTGAGGGTGAGGTTTTGGCCGGCTTCTTCGCCGCCACGGTCTTCGGCTTCTCGCTCATAACAACTCCGCTGCAATGAAAACCGGGCGCCGCAACGGGTCACCCGGTCCATAAAGCGGCACCCTAGCAGAAAAACCGCCCCCCGTCACGGGCGGGTGAGATGGAGAAGCTACGCAAGGGTTGTTTCCAGTCCCTTTGCTTGCTGTCATGGATGGATGGTCCTAGGCAGATTATTGGAACGCATAACCGCGGAGCAAATGATGCCGAACGAGCAAGTCGCTATCCGGACGCGCGATGGGGATTGCCCTTGCCATGTCATGATCCCGGCGAGCGGCGGGCCATGGCCTGGGGTGATCTTCTACATGGACGCTGGCGGGATACGGCCGGCATTGCTCGACATGGCGCAGCGGCTAGCGGACAACGGCTATGTCGTGCTGCTGCCAGACCTCTTCTACCGCTACGGTCCGTACGGCCCGTTCGTGCCCAAGGAGGTCTTCGCGGGGGACTTTCGCGCCATCCTAGGTCCATTGATGGCCACGACCGGCAACGACAAGGCCGCCGAAGACACAGAGGCCTTGTTCGCCTACCTCGACACGCGCAACGACGTTGCGGGCCGCCAGGTCGGCGCGGTCGGCTTCTGCATGGGCGGTGGCATGGCGCTTGCCGCTGCGGGAACCTATCCTGATCGCTTCGCGGCGGTAGCCAGCTTCCATGGCGGCAATCTCGCGACCGACGCGCCGGCAAGCCCGCATCTGTTTGCGCCAAAGCTCAAAGCCGAGGTTTATATCGCCGCCGCCGAGAACGACCGCAGCTACCCGCCTGAGATGGCCGAGCGGCTCGAGAAGGCGCTGACTCAGGATAATGTGCGCTACAGCACGGAAACCTATCCCGCCGCGCACGGCTGGATGAAGCCGGACTTCCCCGTGTACGATCATGCCGCCGCCGAGCGCGGCTGGGTCGAGATGCTCGCGCTCTTCGCTCGAAACTTGCGCCATGGAGGGTGACCGCCAGCTTAGCTGATCGAACGTAGGATGGGCCAGTTTGAATTTCTGCTCTGGGTGGGAAACGGACGGTCCGGTTTCCCTGACGAAAGCGGATACCGGACAATCGTCTTATGGCGAGACGGGCCGAAAGCGGATGGTCCGTTGCGAATCGAAAAACGCAGATAGCGGACATTTGGCTTAAGAACGCCGCGCGGGAAGAAGTTATTGAAATCATATGGTAATCTGAATCAGACAAGTGTTTTTGGTGTTTCGGTCATATCTTTTGAAAGCTGCAACCTATTGATATCATTGATTTGAACTCGGTTTGCAGAAGCCTTGAGATTTGCGCCGCCTTAGTTAATTCGGAGAATAAGTTTGCCGTTTTGGAACCGGAGTGACGAACGGCACACCCAAAAAGGGCACTAGCCGATCGGTCAGCGAAGCAAGAAAGCCTAGTGGCTGGTTCAAACGCGGACGAAACACTGTTCAACTAGATCCATCATGCCCGCCTGGCGATCGCCAGTCTACGTGCCAACCTCGGTGAACGCGATGCCGAACTCGCCACGGCGCGCGCAGAACTGACGGGCGTTCATCTGCTGATCGCAGTACAAGAAAGTTGCGCAAGCTTCGCAAGATGAAGTTTGGCCACTCGTCCGAAGCATTTCACGCCCAAATTCACCAGCTGGAATTGAAGCTTGAAGACCTCGAAGAAGGCGAGGCTGCCCGTAAGGCTGCAACAAAGAATTCCGCATCCGACCGACCGGCACCGGAGCGGTGCCAACCGGTTCGCCGGCCTCTGCCAGGATCATCTGCCGCGTGACGTGCCAAGCCAGGTCCGCGAAAGCCTTTGTCAGCGTTCCGACGTGCTTCGCCATACCGGGCGGCGAGTGAACGAAATCGACCTCCGCGCCCGCGACTTCCCGATCAGGCCCGCAATTCACCAGCGATACGGTGGGTAATTATCGTGTGCTCCTTGAAAGTGGCCAACGCCAAGGTAGCCAAATGGCGACCTTGCAATTCGCCCATGTTCGTCGTCGAAGCCGAAGAATTGGCGAGGTAGGCGATCGCGAGGTCGCGAAGGAAGACATGGTTATCGTATTGCGCGTCGATGTAGGCCTCGTCGAACTGAACGCCCGTTGAGGCCGACTTGATCTTCGCGAGCGTCGCCTGAAAATTTGAACTCATCGGAGGCACGGGGGTCCCAAGCTCCTTAAGCACCGTCGTGACAGCGATCGCCTCGGTCAATTCAAAGCCCGCGAACTCGCGCGCATCCGGCCTGGTCGCGCGACCGACTGCGATCTGGCTAGTGGCGAGCGAAAACTCGGCAGGGCCCATGACGCCCATTGCAAACTGCTTGTGCGTACGGACGCCCGAGAAACTAGGCATAGATGTGGAGACCTGTTGCGCCATGGCGACGGCGGGAGCGGCAGCCAACACGACGGCCGCCGTGAGAAGAGAACGACGATCAGTGATCACGAGAACCTCCAAAATTCAGTGCCGCCACCGCAGGGACGGTGAAGCTTGTCGACACAAACCTTCAGCTCAGGTCTGATTCCTAAATTTCAATAGGCCCGAAATAACGAATCATGCCAGCGCTTGCTGCTATGTAGTCCGGAATATGCCCGAGGTTTTGCCTGTGCGTTGAAGAATGCGCTCGATTGGCTAGTCAGCAGCCTGGAATTTCCGGACAAACCCGTTGCCCTCATCAATGTGCCACAACGGGCAACTTTCGCTGACGCTCACGAAGAATTGCAGGCCGGGACGGAGAAACGGCAATTAACCAAACGGAGAAACACCGGCACGATGGGCGTGACGGAAACCGCGGAGTCTATTCGTAACCGGAGGGAAGTAAGGGCGGCTCAGGTCATGTATGGTGCATAAATCTATGGTGCATAAATCTTGAATTATGAAAACCATATCCGTGGGAACGGCGGCTTTCGGGTCATCAACCAGGCATGGGGAACGGCGTAAATGAGGCGCGTTGCCGCCGGCACTGGTCGACGCTGAACGTCCGCTCCTGAGATCACCTCCTGAGTCAGCCTATGCCCGCCTTGGCTTGGGAGCAGAAATTGACTAAACTACCCTTCTCAAACCCTCACGCCTTCCCCGGCTCCGGCGAAAGCAAAGCCTCCTTGCCCGGCTTGTCCTTCCATTCATCCGCGTCTTCCGGAGCGGTGCCCTTGCGGGTAATGTTCGGCCAGGATTTCGCGAAGTCCCGGTTGCGCTCGGCCCAGGGGGTGGCGCGGTCGTCGCTGTCGGGCAAAATGGCCTCGGCCGGGCATTCCGGCTCACAAACGCCGCAGTCAATGCACTCATCCGGGTGGATGACCAGCATGTTCTCGCCCACATAAAAGCAATCGACGGGGCAGACCTCGACGCAATCCATGTATTTGCACTTGATGCAGTTTTCAGTGACCACGTAGGTCATCACGCACTCCTAAATCGGCAATAAATTCTGCGCCCCGGATATGCGAGGCGGGGGGTAAGATCAAGCCGCCAGCCGGGCGGCGTCTTCCGGGGCCATGCGGACCAGCGCCTCGTAATCGGCCAGCAGCGCCTGTGTAAGCTTGCCAGGGGTGAAATGCAGCTCGCCGATCTGGCGCACCGGTGTCACCTCGGCGGCTGTACCGGCGAGGAACACCTCATCGGCCCGTTCCATGTCCTCAACCGGGATATGCCGCTCGATGACCTCGATCTGGCGCTTTTGCGCGAGCGCGATGACGGTGCGGCGCGTGATGCCGTCCAGGAAACAATCCGGGATAGGGGTATGCAGCTTGCCGTCGATCGCGAAGAAGATGTTCGCCCCCGTGGCCTCGCCCACAAAGCCGTCCCAGGTCAGCATCAGCGCGTCATCGAACCCGGCGGCCTCGGCCGCGTGCTTGGAGAGCGTGCCGATCATGTACAGCCCGGCGGCCTTGGAGGCGGTGGGCGCGGTTTGCGGATGCGGGCGGCGCCACTCGGCGCGGCCGAGGCGCACGCCCTTCATGCGGTCCGCGCCGAACAGGTTGGGCCAGGCCCAGGCGGCGATCATAAGGTGAATTTTGGTGTGCTGGGCGGAGACGGCGAGCTGCTCGGAGCCGCGCCAGGCGAGCGGGCGGAGGTAGCCGTCCACAAGGTTGTTGGCCTTCAGCACATCCTTGCAGGCCTGGTTTATCTCGGCCTCGCTATAGGGGATATCGAAGCCGAGCAGCCGGCCGGATTCAATGAGGCGTTGGGTATGCGCGCTGAGCTTGAAAATATTGTCGTTATAGGCGCGTTCGCCCTCGAACACCGCGGAGGCGTAATGCAGCCCGTGGGAAAGCACATGCAGTTTCGCATCGCGCCAGGGGATCATTTCGCCATCCCACCAGATTAATCCGTCGCGATCGTCGAAAGGGATAAGCGCCATGGTCAAAACACTCCGGTGAAGCTAGATGAATATGACAGAACGCCGCCGCGCATAAGTCAGCCATACTGTCACAAGGGTATCGTGAAACCTCTTAAGATTGCGAATCTGCCATGCAAGACACCCCCGCTCAACCCCCGCGATCCATGAAGCGGGAGGCAGGCGGGGGCGGCCCGCATCCGGCCCCCGGCGCCGGGCTATTGTTTCTGCGGGAGGAGGAAATCCGCATGGCGCAGGATTTCCTGTTCTTCGCGCTGCGGGATCTCACCTCCACGACCGATGCCATTTTGGCAGAGCTCGGCCTGGGGCGGGCGCATTACCGCTGCCTGCATTGGATAGCCCGCAAGCCGGGGCTGAAGGTGGGCGATCTGCTGAACATCCTCGCCGTGACCAAGCAGAGCCTGACGCGCGTTCTGGGGCCGCTGATGCGGGATGGCTACGTGGCACAGGTTTCCGGCCAGCAGGACCGCAGGCAGCGGCTGCTCTCCCTCACTGAAAATGGGGTGGCGCTGGAGCGGCGTTTGTTCGAGGCGCAGCGCGAGCGGCTGAGTGCGGCGTACCGGGAGGCCGGTGGCCCAGCGGTGGAAGGCTTCAAGCGCGTGCTGCGCGGCATGACGCAGGCCCAGGGCCGGGCGTTTATCGATAAAATCGAGGCGCAGCGTGGCGCCAAGAGTGCCAGATGAGCGGGGCCGAGGGCGCGCATATTCTGCTGGTCGATGACGAGCCGAAGCTGCGCGCGCTGCTGGGGCGTTTTCTGACCGAGCAGGGCTTCCGCGTCACGATGGCCGAGACCGCCGCCGAGGCGCGGGACAAACTGCGCTTCATGGATTTCGATCTGATGGTGCTGGATGTGATGATGCCGGGCGAGAGCGGGCTGGAGCTTACCGGCGGGCTGCGGGGCGAGCGCGCGCCGGATATGCCGATTTTGCTCCTTACCGCGCGCGATGCGCCGGAGGACATCATCGCCGGGTTCGAGGCCGGGGCGGATGATTACTTGGGCAAGCCGTTCGACCCGCGCGTGCTGCTGGCGCGCATAAGGGCGATGCTGCGCCGGGCGCAGCCGCCTACCGCCGCCGCCGGGCCGGTGCAGCTGGGGGACAAGGTTTTCGATGCCGCGCGCGCCGAGCTGTCGGGGCCTAACAGCCGGACGCGCCTCACCGGGGCGGAGCTGGCGCTGCTGGTGGCCCTCAGCGCCAGGCCGCATGAAATACTGTCCCGCGAGGCGCTGGCCATGGCGCTGGGGCTGGACGACGTGAACGAGCGCGCGATCGACGTGCAGGTGACGCGGCTGCGGCGCAAGATCGAATCCGACCCGCGCGAGCCAAGGTTTCTGCACACCGTGCGCGGCAAGGGATATATCCTGAAACCGGGCCTATGAAGCTCCGCCTGGGCGCGTATTCCGCCGACCGGCTGCTGCGCCAGGTTCTGCCGCGCAGCCTGCTTGGGCGCTCCCTGCTTATCGTGCTGGTGCCGCTGGTGCTGTTGCAGGCGGTGGCGCTGCAGATATTCTACGGCAGCCATTTGGATGAATTGTCGCGCAGGCTGGCGACCAGCGTGGCCGGGGAGGTCGCGTTCATGATCGACGAGATCGACCGCGCGCCGGATACGCGCGGGCTGGTGATCCAGGAGACCGACCGGCATTTTTTGTTTCGGACGAGTTTTCTGCGCGAGGAGACATTACGCCATCTGCCGCCGCCGGATGCGCCGGGGCCGGTGGATAACGATTTGGCGGCAGCGCTCTCGGCGGATCTGCGCCGGCCCTTCAATGTCGCATGGAACACGAGGCCGGACTTCATCCGGGTGAACGTGCAGATGGCCGATGGCGTGCTGCGGATCGATGTGCCGCGCAAGCGTCTGTATATCGGCACGCTGTATATTTTTCTGGTCTGGCTCATCGGCAGCGCCGGGCTGCTGTTCGGCATCGCCGCGCTGTTCCTGCGGACGCAGGTGCGGGGCATCAAGCGGCTGGCGGCGGCGGCGGAGGCTTTCGGCATGGGGCGCGACCCGGGACCGATCCGCCCGGAGGGCGCGGTGGAAGTACGGCGGGCGGCGGCGGCGTTTAACCGCATGGCCGAGCGGGTGCGGCGGTTCCTCGCGCAGCGCACCACCATGCTGGCGGGTGTCAGTCACGACCTCCGCACCCCGCTCACCCGGCTGCGCCTGGGCCTGGCGATGCTGCCGGAAATCCCGGCGGGGGAGCTGGCGGATATGACAGGCGATATCGAGGAGATGGAGCGGCTGATCGCGACCTATCTCAGCTTCGCGCGCGGCGAGGGCAGCGAGCAGGCAACGCGGGTGGATTTCTCGATGCTGCTGGATGAGATGGTCGCGTCGGCGCGGCGCGGCGGTGCGGAGATAAGTTACGATGCGCCAGAGGGGCTGGCGGTGACGGTGCGGCCCGAGGCAATGCGCCGCGCTCTCATGAACATCGTGGACAATGCCCGCCGCCATGCAAGCCGCATCTGGCTCAGCGCCGGGCTGGTCTCCAGCCGCCGCTTGCGGATTGTGGTCGATGATGACGGGCCGGGTATTCCGGCGGCGCGGCGGGAAAGCGTGTTTCGCCCGTTCGAGAGCGCCGACCCCGGCGGCACCGGGCTTGGCCTCGCCATCGCCCGGGACATCATCGGCGCGCACGGCGGGGATATTCTGTTGCAGGACCGGCCAGGCGGCGGCCTGCGCGTGGTGATCGAGCTGCCGGGCTAATCCAAACCCTGTTCGTAAAACACACATTCCAATGTTCCCATCAGCGCCTCGCGGGAGAGGCCGGGGCTGAGCGGCGGGAACAGCCGGAGCCGGGCCAAGCCGGGCGTTTTAGTGAACGGGTTCGGCCCCCAGCGCAGGCCGGTGTTGGTCGCGGCGGGGAGCAGCGGTGCTGCGGCGGCATCCGCCAGGGCGACGATGCCGTTGCGTAATCTTTTCCTTGTGCCCGGGGCGGTGCGGGTGCCTTCCGGGAAGATCACCACCTGCCGCCCCTGGGCGAGCGCACGCTCGCAGCCGGCGACCATGTCCCGCAACGTGGCAGGGCCGCCGCCGCGGTTCACCGGAACCATTCCCGCAGGCACCAGCAGCGCGCCGAAGAACGGGATCTTCCGCAGCTCCTGCTTGAACACGAAGGCCGGACGTGAGAGCAGCACCAGCCAGATGAGAATATCGAGTTCCGACTGATGCTGCGCGGCGATGATGACGCCGCCGGGCGGGAGATTTTCCATCCCCCGGGCCTCGATCGTGACCCCGCAGAACAATTTGAGCGATCGCAGGCAGAGCCGCGCCCAGAGCTGCGCCACCGGCAGTACGCCGTCTGGCCGCAAATTGCGGCGCGTTGCGAAGCACCAGAGGCTGAGGAAAAGGCCGGCCGATACCATCACGGCATTGAAGGCGAAGGTACGAAGGTAGCGCAGCTGGTTTACCCCTGATTGACAACGCCGGCGGCAATCTGGCCGAGGCCGGAGAGCACCGCGAGATATTTGGTATATTCTCCGGCGAGCAGCCGCAATGTCGGCCAGGTCAGGAGCGCCTGCATGGCGGGCGGGCGCACAGGCGCGGCGATGAGGGTGATGCCGGGCAGCGCATGGCGCATCTCCGCCAGGGCGCGGGGCATGTGATAATCCGCGGTCACGATGATGAGCGAATGCATGTGGAATTGATGCGCCCAGCGGGAGGCCTCGATGGCGTTGCCATGCGTGGTGTTGGCCATGTGGCCGAGCGTGATGGCGCTGGCGTAGCGTGTCGCGGCGGCGGCGTCGTCGGCGGTGAAATCCCCCAAATAGGTGCCGCGCCCGGCGCCGGAGATGAGCAGCCGCGGCGCATCATGCGCCGCCAGCAGCGCGAACGCCGCCGCCAGCCGTTCATCGCCGCCGGTCAGCGCCACAATGCCATCGGCATGTGGCATGGGGTCTGGCGGCTGGCTTGAGAACACCGCGCCGAGATAGAGGACAAACCCGCAGAGCCACAGTGCCGCGAGCAGCAGCGGCAAGCGGAGCGCCAACCGGAACATCGGGAACCGGCGGCGGCGGAAACGCGGGCGGCTTCGCATGTCAGGCCAGGTTTCTGAGCCAGCCGCGCACGGTAACTTGCGCCGTGGCCCAGCCGACGAAGGCGGCGAGGATGGGCAGAACCGGCAGCGCCGCCCAAAGTGCCGGCGGCAGACTAGGCAGCAGGCTGGATTGCGGGACGAGGCTGCCGAAGGGCGCGGCAAGGCTGGCCAGCCAGAACAGCACGGGCAAGGCGATCAGCGTTCCGGCAATGCCGCCGGTGGCGGTGAGTACCAAGGCGCGGGCGGCAAAGCGGTCCGCAATATCGGCATCCAGCGCGCCGAGCCCGTGGATGATCTCCACCGTCTCCCGCCGTTGCGCGAGGCCGGAGCGGGTCGCCACCGAAACCACCGCGGCGGCGACCAAAGCGACGATGCACAGTACGGCAATGGCGCAGGCCTGCAAGCTCGCGGTGAGCGCCGATACGCGTCCGGCCCAGCTCGCACCGGTCGCAACCAAAGTGCCGGGCGCGAGCTTGTCGAGCGATTTTTCCAGCGCATCCGGCGGCGGGGCGCCTTGCCAGCTGGCGCTTATGACGGCGGGGATAGGCAGGCCAAGCCGCCCGGCATCCGCGCCGAGCCAGGGGGTAAGCAGGCGCGTCACCGCTTCCGTGCTCATGAGTTGCGGCGTGGTCACGCCCGGCGCGGTGGCGAGAGCGGCGAGCACCGCGGTGACGCGGCTCCCCGAATTGGTTGCATCCGGCGCATCCGGGGCGGGAACCTGGATGGTCAGCGCGGCGTCGGTGTCGCCCTGCCAGTGCGCGGCCAGCGTTGCGGCGGCGAGGGCACCGGCGATCGCCAGCGCCGCGAGAAAGCACATGGCGCCGACCAGCACCGGCAGCAGCCTGTCGCTCAATGCCGAGCGCAGGCCAAGATGGTCCGGGCGACGGCGCGGCTCAGCCATGCGGGGTCAGCCTGCCGTCCTGGATGTTGAAGCCTGGCGCCGGATGGCGCGCAACGAGGGCGCGGTTATGCGTGGCGATGACGACCGTGGTGCCGAGCCGGTTCAGCGCGGTGAGCAGCGTCATCAGCCGCTGCGCCTGGTCATCGTCCAGATTGCCGGTTGGCTCGTCGGCGGCGAGGAGCTTGGGCCGGCCCACGACGGCGCGGGCTATGGCGACGCGCTGCTGCTCGCCGCCGGAGAGCTCGCCGGGCATGGCCTCCGCCCTACCGGCAAGGCCAACCCAGCCCAGGATCTCGGTCACATCCGCACGGATGCGGGCCTCGTTGCGCCGGGCAAGGCGCATCGGCAGCGCCACGTTGTCATAGGCCGAAAGGTGCCCGAGCAGCCGGAAGTCCTGATAGACCACGCCAATGCGCCGCCGCAGCAATGCGGCATCCCGGCGGGAGATGCGGGCGGCATGGGTGCCAAGAATGTCGATCCGCCCCCGGCTCGGGTGTTCGCCGAGATAGAGCAGCTTGAGCAGGCTGGTTTTGCCGGCGCCCGAGGAACCGGTGAGCCAGCGGAAACCGCCATCTGGAATTTCGAAGCTGACGCCGCGCAGCACCTCGCGCGCCACGCCGCCGTTTCTCTCGGGCCGGTATTTCAACCAGACGTCATCGAACCTGACCATGCGCCTCTCTGCCGCCAAGCAGGGGAGCACGGCAAGCGTGAAGAGTGCTTAAGCTGAACTTAATTTGCCCCGGGCATGTAACGGTTGTTGCGCGGACGGCTCAGAAATGCCATGCAAAGCATCTCAGATGCGCTTCTCCTGCCCCAGTTGTTCGACCGAATATGAAATTCCCGATACGGCGCTGGCCGGGCGGAGCCGCAAGCTGCGCTGCGTCCGCTGCGGGCATGAATGGCGTGTGGGCGCGGAGCAAACGGTACCAACCGCCCGGCCGTCCCCGGATGCCCATACGCATAGCTGGTCGCCCCTTCCGGCAGAGCCGGAGCAAAACCAAGCTCCGGCGGAGCCGCAGGCCGATCAACCCCTCCCGGAAGCTGAAGCCGCTCCACCGCCTGAGCCCCCCGCGCCGGACGCTGCGCCCGCCTGGCCGCCGATCGTTGAAGCAGCGGACACACCGCGGCAGTTCGGCCGCCCGGTGGACGAGGCTGCCCATGCCGAGATCGTGCAGGCGGTGGAAGCGGAGCAAAAATGGACCCTCCCGGACGATGCGCCGGCAGGAGCAAAACCCGATGCCGAGGACGGCCTGCCGCTGTTTTTAACCGCGCGCGGGCACGCGGCGGACGCCGGGCCGGAGGCTGGCGACGCCGATCAGGATAGGTTCGCGGCACTGATCCGCGCGGCGCGGAACAAGGCGATCGAGTACGAGCCGGAGCCGAAGCGCGCTGTCCCGCCCATCAACACCAGCAGCCCGGTATTTTTCGGCGTCCTTCTGCTGGTTTTCGTCATCATCTGCGTGCTGTTGTTCGAGCATCGGCACATCGCGCATCTCTTCGGCGGCAAATAACTTACCTGCCCGTCCATTTCGCTTCATAAACCTTGGCGCCGGGCGGCGGCACAAAAACCTTCTCCGCCGCGATGTCCGACAGGCGCAGCGCGTTCAGGCTGATGAGCAGCGCTGCGGTGTTCATCATCCCCGGCGGAATCCACTGGATCATGCCGCCTAGCATCTGGTCGTAGGACGGGCTGATGGCGGGGAAGATGCGGCCGCAGAGCGTGTAGAACGAATATAGGTCCTGCGTGGTGAGGGCGATGTAGGAGCTGACCGCGATCTGCGGGAACATGACAAGGAATCCGGCGGCGGCGCGGGCGAGGTAGGAGAAGCGTGCGGCGGGCGCCGGGCGCGGGTCCAGCACCACCAGCCAGAACAACAGGCCGCCGCACAGGCAGGAAATATTCATGACCGCGTAGAGCGCGGGGTCGATCATCGCCGCGAAATGCACGGCAGGGATGAGCCAGATATCCGTGGTGATGAGAAAGATCGCCATGCTGGGCAGCGGATGGCACAGCACGGCGCCGATGCGCTTCACCGTGCGGCTTTCACATAGGTGCAGCACCCAGCCGGGAATGCCCAGGCGCAGCACCTCCGGCATCCAGCCGATGGCGATGCAGAAGGGGGCAACCATGCCCAGCGTGACCGCCTGCAAGCGATTGAGGAAGAACATGTGCTGCGAGACATATTCAAAATGCGTTTGCAGCACGAAATAGATCGAGGCGATTCCCGCCAGAAAGAACGCCTGGCGGATGCCGCCGGGCTTTTTCTCCGGTGCGATGCGGGACATGCCGCGCAGATACCAGGCAAAAACCAGCCAGCAGCCGAGAAACACCGGCGCGTTGAAAACGAAGGGGAAGAAATACGGCAGATGCGATGGCGCGAACCGGCAGGCGAGATCGACCAGGATCGCGGCGCAGAGGATGACGAATTCGGGATGACGGCGTTTGGGAACGAGCCGCAAAGCGATATCGGCGATAAATCCAAGCCAGGAAGCGAAGAGATCAAACATCGAGAGATGTCTCGTTTGGGGCGTAAAAGATGGATTGCTTCCCCGGCTGACGCCGGCTCGCAATGACAAAGAAATTAGCCATTCACCCGCTCCATGGGTACGCCAGCGAGCGCGCGGCTGGTGCGGATGGTTTGCAGCGTCTGCACCTTCGCCACATTCGGCGCGGCGGTGAGGCGGGCGGTGAGCTGATTCTCATGCGCGGCGTCCCGCGCCACGAGCTTGAGGAGAAAATCGCCGCCGCCTCGGATCATATGGCATTCGCGCACTTCCGGCCAGCCCGCGACGAGCGATTCGAAGGCGCTGAGCACGGCCTGCTTCTGGCTTTCCAGCCCGACGATAACGAAGAAAGCGATCTGCCAGCCAAGCTTATGGCTGTCGGTCGCGGCGTGGTAGCCCTGGATGAAGCCTTCCTCCTCCAGCCGCCGCACGCGGCGCAGGCAGGGCGGCGGGGAAATGCCCGCGCGCCGCGCCAGTTCCACATTGGTCATCCGTCCGTCGGCCTGTAGCTCGGCGATGATACGGCGGTCGATTTCGTCAAGATTCTGCGGCGCGTCGTTCATGTGCCGAATTCTATGACAGAAGCGGCTTCCTTTAAAAATAGCGCGTAGCCGGCGCGCCCGCTTGTATCGGGCACGAATCAGCGGATATGGTGAATCTCTTTATCGAACAGGTATCTGACGGCAATGGCTGAGTTACGAAAAACCCGTGTTTTGATCATCGGCGCCGGGCCTGCGGGCTATACGGCGGCGATTTACGCGGCGCGGGCGAACCTCGCCCCCGTGCTGGTGGCCGGGTTGCAGCCTGGCGGCCAGCTCACCATCACCACGGATGTCGAGAATTATCCCGGCTTCGCGGAGCCGATCCAAGGCCCTTGGCTGATGGAGCAGATGTCCGCCCAGGCGGCGCATGTCGGCACGGAGATCATCTACGACATTATCACCAAGGTGGATTTCTCGGCAAAACCGTTCCGCGCCTGGTCCGACGGCGGGGTGGAGTTTATGGCGGACTCGGTGGTGATCGCGACCGGCGCGCAGGCGCGCTGGCTCGGGCTGGAATCCGAGCAGAAATACCAGGGCGCCGGGGTTTCGGCCTGTGCGACCTGCGATGGGTTTTTCTACCGGGGCAAGCGCGTCGCGGTGGTCGGCGGCGGCAACACGGCGGTGGAGGAGGCGCTCTACCTCACCCACCACGCCAGCCATGTCACGCTCGTCCACCGGCGCGACAAATTGCGGGCCGAGCGGATTTTGCAGGATCGGCTGAACGCCAACCCGAAAATTTCCGTGATCTGGGATTCCGCGGTCGAGGAAATTCTGGGTGGCGGCACGCCCGCGGTGGTGACGGGCGCGCGGTTGAGAAATACCAAAACCGGCGCGGAGCAGGAAATCGCGCTGGACGGCGTGTTCATCGCCATCGGGCACTCGCCGACGACCGCCGTATTTGCCGGGCAGGTGCGGACCGATGCGGAGGGCTATATCATCACCAAACCCGGTACAACCGAGACCTCCGTGCCCGGCGTGTTCGCGGCAGGCGACGTGCAGGACAAGATCTTCCGCCAGGCCGTCACCGCCGCCGGTACCGGCTGCATGGCGGCGCTGGAAGCGGAGAAGTTTTTGAGCAATATTCCGCTGCAAATCAGTGAGGCCGCGTAGATGACCGGACAGAAAATGGATTGGGATAAGCTGCGGGTGTTCCACGCGGTGGCGGAGGCGGGCAGCTTCACCCATGCGGGCGATACGCTGAACCTCAGCCAGTCGGCGGTCTCCCGGCAGATCTCGGCGCTGGAGGAGGCGCTCGCCGTGCCGCTGTTCCACCGCCATGCACGCGGCCTGATCCTCACCGAGCAGGGCGAGACGCTGAACCGCACGGTGCGCGATGTGTTCGCCAAACTGGCGATGACCGAGGCGCTGCTGGCGGAGAGCAAGGACAAGCCGGCCGGGCGGCTGAAGGTGACAACCACGCATAGCTTTGGCGTGACCTGGCTGGCGCCGCGCCTGAAGAACTTCATGGCGGCACATCCGGACGTTACGGTCTCGCTGCTACTGGACGATATGGATCTGGACCTTGCGATGCGCGAGGCCGATGTCGCGATACGGATGCACCCGCCGCGCCAGCCGGACTTGGTGCAGCGGCATTTGGGCGAAATCCGCAGCCAGATTTGGGCGACGCCTGAGTATTTGAAGGCTCACGGCACGCCGCAGACGGCGGAGGATTTGGATAACCATAAATTGATCCTGTTCGGCGACCGCAAGCCGCCGGTAGTGGATGTGAACTGGCTGGGCGAGATCGGCCGCAAGGACGGCACGACGCGGCGTGGCGCGCTGGAGGTGAATTCCCTCCAGGCGATGCTGGTTTGTATCCGCGCGGGAATGGGCATCGGCGCGGTGCCGGATTACCTCGTGCAGGACAGCACCGGGCTGGTCGCGGTGCTGTCGGAGGTGAAGAAACCGGCGAACGAGATGTATTTCGTGTATCCGGAAGAGTTGCGGAACAGCAAACGCGTGTCGGTTTTCCGTGACTTCCTGGTGAACAGTATTTCAGAGCGTACCCCGCCCCGAATGTAAAAGCGAAGCGTTCCGCCGGTTCCGGTGCTTCAGGCGGGGCGGCCTCACACTAAGTTACACGGAATACCTGATATTACTGTTTTAACACTTAAAAAAATTTTTTTTGTGGCGTATATATCACATGTCCGGTGCGAGCCGGACGTCATCCGGTCCTTCGGGGCCGGATTGGGACTTCGGTCCCAACGTCTCCCAGACGTGAAGCCTCCCTGTTGACTTGACCCGTTGGCCCCAGGGGCCGACGGGTTTTTTTAGGTGCGCGCTTTGGAGCGGCGGATAGTGTCGCCCGCATCGGGGGCGAGGCGCAGATAGCCCGCTACAGAGCAAAGCGTGAGCAGCCCCGCCATGGCAAAGGCCCAGCGGAAGTTGATGAGCGGGAAGCTCCGTGGCCCGGCGGGAAAAGGCAGAAAAGAGCTACGCAGCGCCAGCGCGCCGAAGGCGGTGCCCAATCCCATCGACATCTGCTGCGCGACACTTTGCAGCGTGCTGGCCGGGCCCCGCTGCGCCTCGTTCACATCAGCAAAGGCGAGGGTCGCAAGGGTGGTGAATTGCAGCGAGCGCGCCAGCCCGTAGATGAACAGCACCAGCAACAAAAGCAGCAATGGCGTGGCGGGCGTCAGCCAGCCAATGGCGGCGATGAACACCGCGGCAACAAGTATGTTGTAAACAGCCACGCGCCGGAATCCGGCAGCATTCAAAATCCGGGTGGTGAACGCCTTCATGCCGAGGTTTCCGGTGGCGAGGGCGAGCAGCAGCAGGCCGGAATGGAACGGCGAAAGCCCGAAGCCGAGCTGGAACAGCAGCGGCGAGAGATAGGGCACGGCCTCGATCCCCATTCGGCTCGCCGAGCCGGAAAAGGTGGTGACGGCAAAGCTGCGCGCCTTCAGGATGCTGTAATCGAGCAGCGGATGCGCCGCCCGGCGCGCATGGCCAAGCGCGAGAAGACCGAAAGCCAGCCCGGCAAGGATGACCAGCGCAGCAAACGCGAGGTTCTCACCCCGGCGGCTCGCCATCTCCGTGCCGTAAAGCACCAGCGTAAAAGCGCAGCCGGTGAGCGCAAAGCCCGCAAGATCGAGCGGGCGCCGCGCCGCCTCCCGCTGCTCCGGCACGAAGCGCATGATCGCGGCCAGGGCGATAATTCCGAACGGGACGTTGAGGTAGAATATCCAGTGCCAGGAAAAATAGGTGGTAATGAAGCCGCCAACCGTGGGGCCGACCACCGGGGCGATGACGGCGGGCCAGGTGATGGTGGAGATGGCCCGCATCATCTGGCTTTTTTCCGTGTTGCGGACAACAATCATGCGGCCGACCGGCACCATCATGGAGCCGCCGATGCCTTGGACGATGCGAGAGGCGGTGAAGGACCAGATGCCGGTGGAGAAGCCGCAGGTGACAGAGGCGAGCGTGAAGATGACGAGGGCGGTAGCGAAGACCGTACGCGAGCCGAGCCGGTCTGCGACCCAGCCGCTGAGCGGAATGAAGATCGCGAGGGTGAGCATGTAGGCGGTCATGCCGATGCTGACATCGTTCGGCCCGGCGTGGAAGGATTTCGCCATCTGCGGCAGCGCCGTCGCGATGATCGTCGTGTCCAGATATTCCATGAAGAACGTACCGGCGACGATAAACGGCAGCACGGCGAAATGAACAGGACGAGGCGATTCGGACATGATTAACGTCTTGCGGCGGTGCGGGCGCGGGAGGCCAGGGCCAGCATCGTCTGGCGGCAGAAGGCATGGTCCGGGATCAGCGTCTGCTTACACGCGGTCTCGGCGGCCAGGGCGGCCTGAATGGCGGCGGTGAGCGAGGTCACATTCCAGATCCCCAGCATCCGCGTGACCTGGTTCTGGCGCTTGAAGAACACCGGCGGACGCATTGCGGACATGGCCTGCGCGGCTGAAGCGCCGCCTGCGATGGATGCGGCGGCGAGGCGCAGGCGCAGCAACTCGCCCAGCAGCACGCGCAAAATCCCGACCGGCGTTACCCCTTCATCATACGCCAGCGCCAGCGCGCGGTCCGTCGCGGCGGGGTCGCCGAGCAGCGTGGCGTCGATGGCGTCGTTCATGCTGGTGTCGCCGCCATCGGCCAAAGCAGCCGAGACATCCGTGAGGGTAAGGTGCGTTTCCGCCCCGGCGTAGAGCAGCAGCAGCTCGATCGCCTGACGCAGCGGGCCTTCCTCGCCCGCGATATTGGCGGCAACCCAGGCGCTCGCATCCGTGTCGATGGCTTTGCCCGCGGCGCGCAGCCGGGCGGTGATGATGCCGGGCAGGCGCGCGGCGTCGATCGCGTAGCAGGCGATGGCCGCACAGGCGGCGGATTTCTCGGCCAAGGCGCGGAGTTTGGATTTTGGCGTAAGCTCGCCCGCCTCAAGAATGATCAGCGCATCCGGCGGCGCTTGCAGCAAAGCCTCGAGGGCCTTTGCCAGCGTGTCGTGCGAATCGCGCACCCGCACGACGCGCCGGCCGCCGATGAGCGAGGCGGCGGTGGCTTCGGACAGGAATACGTCAGGGTCGGGGTTGTGCAGTTCTGCGAACTGGAACGGGTCGCCGATAGCGCCGGGGATGGTGCGGCCGAGGGCGAGGCCGCGTTCCGCCACCAGGCCGGCGTCCGGGCCGTAGATCAGCACGGCTTGGGTGGTAGGATTTTTAAGGAAGCCGTCGATGCGGCCAGCGTCGATTTTCACGAGCCCCGGCGGCTACGCATTCGGATGGGTTTTGAAATACGCCGCGACCTGGGAGGTGATCTGCGCGGCGATCTGATCGGCGAGCTGCTGGTTGACCGTGTCGGTCTCCATCGTGAGCGCGAAATACTGCTGGTCGATGATGTTTTCAGCGTCTTCCGTGGTGGCGAGGCCCTTGGTAAGTGGCGTGGCGGGGTTGCCAATGGGGGTAAGCGACCAATGCGCGGTGGCGATAAAGCGTTCGCGCGTGATCGAAGTGTCTGCCTGTATGCCGGTCCCGACAGCGGTGATGCTATAGCTCACGTTAAGCGCATAGAGCTGCTCTGTTGGCTGGCCGGCGGTGTGCATCTGGGTTTCCAGGCTGAGCCGCAGCATCTGGCCGGGGCGTTCGGCAATATTCGCGACATCCACCGTGTCGAGCCGCTGGGAGACCGAGCCGGGGTCGCCGCTGCCGCCATAAAGCGGGGTGAAACCGCAAGCCCCCAACGGCAGGAGTGCGAGCAGGAGGAGCGGTTTAAGGCTTGGCGACAAAGTTCACGATCCGGTCCGGCACATGGATTTCCTTCACCACGGTCATGCCATTCAATGCGCCGGATACGGCCTGTTTGGCAATCGGCAGCACATGCGCGCTGGCGGCGCCGGCCGGTGCGGTAATGGTGGCTTTGAGCTTGCCGTTGACCTGCACGGCGATGGTGACTTCATCGACCGCGAGCAGAGCCGGGTCCGCTTCAGGCCAGGGCTGTGCGGCAGCCAAGCTCGCGCCCGGGCGCAGGCGGGCAAAAATTTCCTCGCCCAGATGCGGCATCATGGGAGCCACGAGCAGCGCGATGCTCTGCATCGCCTCAAACCGTGCGGCGCGGAGGTCATCGGCGGCGGGTACTGTGCCGCTCAGCGCCCCGGCAAGTTCATAAATACGTGCCACTGCGACGTTGAAAGCAAAGGATTCCAGCGCCTCGGTCACGGCGGCGATGCTGCGGTGCGTGAGCTGGCGCAGCTTTTTCCCCTCGCCGGAGAAGTTTTCAGGCACCGGCCCGCGCGGCTCGGCGGCGATAGCGAGGGCTAAGCGATACAGCCGCTGCACGAAGCGGGATGCCCCCAGGATGCCGGTTTCGGTCCATTCCACGTCACGCTCCGGCGGATTGTCCGAGAGCACGAACCAGCGCGCGGTATCCGCGCCGAAACGGTCGATAATAACGCCGGGATCGACCGTGTTGCGCTTGGATTTCGACATTTTCTCGATGCGGCCGACCGTGACCGGTTTGCCATTTGCGGTCGCGGTGCCGTCCGGGTGCCGTTCAACCTCCTCCGGGTAGAGCCAGTTGCCTTGCTCATCCTTGTAGGATTCGTGTGTGACCATGCCCTGGGTGAACAGCCCGGCGAACGGTTCGGCCAGCGAGACATGGCCGGTCTTCTCCATCGCCCTTGTGAAAAACCGGGCGTAGAGCAGATGCAAAATCGCGTGCTCGATGCCGCCGACATATTGGTCCACCGGCAGCCAGTGCCGGGCGGCGGCGAGGTTCGTCGGCGTGGCGGCGCGCGGTGCGGTGAAGCGCGCGAAATACCAGGATGAGTCGATAAATGTGTCGAAGGTGTCGGTCTCGCGCAACGCGGGCTTGCCGCAGTTCGGGCAGTTCACATGCTTCCATGTGGCGTGGTGGTCGAGCGGGTTGCCGGGGCGGTCGAACGTGACATCCGTGGGGAGTTTGACCGGTAGATCCACCTCATGCACCGGCACCGGGCCACAAGAGCCGCAATGGATGACAGGAATCGGGCAGCCCCAGTAGCGCTGGCGGGAGATGCCCCAATCGCGCAGCCGCCAGTTGACGACGGATTTGCCGGCGCCAAGCGTCTCCAGATGCGCGATGGCCGATGCCTTGGCTTCCGCAGTGGAAAGCCCGTTCAGGAAATCCGAATTGATGAGCACGCCGTCGCCGGTAAACGCCTTGTCCGTCACCGGCTCGCCATGCGCGGGCGCCACGACGATGGGGATTGGCAGGCCATATTTTGTCGCGAAGTCGAAATCCCTCTGGTCGCCGCAGGGGCAGCCGAAGATCGCGCCGGTGCCGTATTCCATGAGTACGAAATTGGCGATCCAGACCGGGTATTGCGCGCCGTCGAATGGGTTGGTGACGCGCAGACCGGTGTCGAACCCGCGCTTCTCGGCGGTCTCGATCGCGGCTTCGGAGGTTCCCTGGCTGGCGCATTCGGCGATGAAGGCCGCAGCCTCAGCATCGCTAAGGGCCGCGGCCTTGGCGATTGGGTGCTCCGGCGCGATGGCGAGGAAAGACATGCCGAAGAGCGTGTCCGGGCGGGTGGTATAAACGGCGACGGCTTCCAGTCCCGCAATGGGCGTGCTGAGCGGAAAGCTTACCTCCGCGCCCTCCGAGCGGCCGATCCAGTTCTCCTGCATCAGCTTCACCCGCTCGGGCCAACGCGGCAGGCTGCTTAGCCCTTCCAGCAATTCCGGCGCAAAATCCGTGATCTTCAAAAACCATTGCGAGAGGGTTTTCTTCTCGACCAGCGCGCCGGAGAGCCAGCCGCGTCCGTCGATCACCTGCTCATTGGCGAGCACGGTATGGTCCACCGGATCCCAGTTGACCGGGGAGAGGCGGCGCTCGACCAGCCCGGCCTTCCAGAAATCCAGGAAAATCTTCTGCTGTTGCCCATAATATTCCGGGTCGCAGGTGGCGAACTCGCGAGACCAGTCCAGCGACAACCCCATGCGCTTGAGCTCGCTCCGCATGGCGCCGATATTCTCGTAGGTCCAGGTGGCGGGGTTGATGCTGCGCTGGCGCGCGGCGTTTTCCGCTGGCAGGCCAAAGGCGTCCCAGCCCATCGGGTGCAGCACGTCGAACCCACGCGCACGTTTATAGCGCGCCACAACATCGCCCAGCGTGTAGTTGCGGACATGCCCCATGTGGATTTTGCCCGATGGGTAGGGGAACATCTCCAGCACATAATATTTTGGCCGGTCCCCGGCGGGCACGTCCTCGGCCTTGAACAGCCCCGCTTGTTCCCAGGCCTGCTGCCAATGCGGCTCGGCGGCGGCGTAATCGTAGCGGGCGGTCTCATGCTCTGACATTGCGGCGTCTTTAGCCGTGAGGCCACGCAACGCCAAGAGCTTCGATGCTCACGGTTTGACCTCGAATTTATACGGGCTGGCGCTGGTGCTTTCCGGGCCGATGGAGAGCCGGTGGGCGATGGGCGGAAAGGCGCGGGAGCGGCAGTCCTGCCGGTCGCACAACCGGCAGGAGAGGCCGATGCCGACGGCGGCGGTGGCGAGGTTGATCCCGTCGCCATACACGATCTCATCGGCGTGGCTGATGTCGCAGCCCATGGCGACGACGCGCACCGGCGGCGGCTCGCCCCAGCGCGCCGGGCGGCCGGTGATAGCGCGGGCGAAGGTGAGGAAGGTCTCCTTCTCCGATAGTTGCGCCACCTGCACGCGAATGCTGCCGGGCGTGGCGAAGGCGGAATGCACGACCCAGCGCGGGCAGGTGCCCCCAAAGCGCATGAAAGGAAAACCGGCGGCGGAAAAACGCTTGCTGACATTCCCGGCGGGATCGACCCGTAGGAAGAAGAACGGCACGCCGCGCGCGCCGGAGCGTTGCAACGAGCTGAGCCGGTGGCAGGCTTGCTCGTAGGAAACGCCGAAACGCGCCGCGATGGCGTCGATATCGTAGCGGTTCTGCTTCGCGGCTTCCAGGAACGCGCCATAGGGCATGAGAATGGCGGCGGCGATGTAGTTGAACAGGCCGATCCGCAGCAAAGCCGCGGCATCGCGGGATGAAGGCACGGCGGCGGTGATAATCGGCTCGATCGCCTCGCGGGCCTCCAACAGGGCGAGCTGGAAAGCCATTTGGAAGCCCCGGCTCTCGCGGGTCAGGTCTTCCGAGAGGGTCAGCAGTCGCGATTTAACGTCGAACACCCGCAGGCTGCCGGGGGTGCGCTGTACACTCACCACCAGCCCATGCGCCTGGCGCAGCCGCTCGGCCAGCGCATGGTTGGTGCCGAGATGCGCCGCGTTCAGGGTCGAACTGATCGCCTCGGCTGCGTCTTCCAGGCTGGGAAAATGGTTTTCATGGTCGTGGAAGAAATCCCGCACCTCCTCGTTCGGCAGCATGATCTTGCGGCCAGAAGGGAGCATGATGCCGTTCGACTCCTCCCGCGCCCCGGCCAATGCGCGGTGCAGCGCCAGCACGGCGCGGGCGGCATTGGGCGTAGCGGCGAGCGACTGGATTTCCGCCTCCGGCACCTGCTCGTTGCCGAGCAGCGGGTCAGAGAAGACCTCGCGCAGCAGCACCTCGTGCTCACGCTCCTGCACGCCGGAGAGCGTGGCAAGATCGACGCTCAGAATATCGGTGAGCTTGAACAGCAGCGAGGCGGTAACGTTGCGCTGGTCGTGCTCAACGAGGTTGAGATAGCTGGTTGAAATACCGAGCTTTTGCGCGAAGCCCTGCTGCGAGAAGCCCTGCTCCATGCGGAGGCGGCGGATGGTTTTGCCGATGGGAGTTTTTGACATGTTTTACATATAGCAAAATTTTACAGTAAAGCTAACCACGCATTTCGGAAGAACGCGGCGATTTTGCTCTGGATATAGCGTTGCAATGTAAATAAGTTGACGTTCAAGCCAAACGATCATGCGAAGGAATTTGAGCCATGCGTCATCCCATCGTGAATTTTGCCCCGGACGGTTTTGCTGGGCGGAGCGTCGCGGTTCAGGCCGCCAACGAGCATGGCTACGATGACGGCCTGGTACATGGCCATGGCTGGGCCAAGGACTGCGCCGGGCCGGCGCGCCGCCCTGCCTCTGGGCATTCTGATGCCGAACGCGGCTATGATGACGGGCTGGTGCATAGCCATGGCTGGGCCGTCTCCGGCCGGTAAAACCAAAAACGCGATAAGCGCGAAATAGATCAGGAAACGTCCGCGAAACCCCGGCTGGCAGCAGCCGGGGTTTTTGCTGTGTGGCGCGAGCGGCTGCCTTAATCCTGCTCGCTATCATCATTGACCAAACCGGCTTCCCGAACGCCGTCGATATCGCTTAGCCGCGCAATGAGATGAGAAACCGGCCGCTTTCCTTTAACAAGCATCGTCAGGGAGACAAAATTTTTCGCGGTTCGCACAGCCTCGCCTTCCAGGCCGGAAGCCGCGTTAAGAAAATGATTCTCGTGATCGAGCCTTACATTTTCGATCGCGAAGCGAAGCTCGGTGCAACGGATAAGAATATTTCGCAGTAGATCCCGCCCGTCCTCGTAGGATACATGGATGCCGGTCGCGAGTTTCCGGCTTCGCGGCAGGCGTTTCGCGAGCCGTGGAAATACTAGCATGATGACGAAATGGCCGATGGTGGTCGCGACCGCGAGCACCGGCAGCCCGGCGCCGCAGGCCATCCCCAGGGCGGCGGTGAACCAGATCGACGCGGCGGTGGTTAGCCCGCGCACCACGTCGCGCCGCATGAAGATCACGCCGCCGCCGATGAACCCGATGCCGGAGACGACCTGGGCGGCGACCCGGGACGGATCGAGGACGACTTTCCCGTAGGCCAGCACGTCCATGAAGCCGTATTTGGAGACCAGCATGAACAATGCGGCTGAGACGCCGACCAGGGTGTGTGTCCGCAGCCCCGCGCTTTTCAGGCGGACTTCCCGCTCCGCGCCGACCAGCGCCGAGAGCAGGAAGGCAAGCGTAAGTTCGCCAAGCTGTAGCCATCCCTGTCCGGCGAAACTGGTCAATTATTGGCCTCCGTTCAGCTTTATGCGGCTTGCAAGTGATAAGCCGGCGGCGGAATTGCACAAGGCACTTTTGCCAGGCGAGGTTCCATGGCAGCTTGGGCCATGTCCGCCCGGCCATTCATCCTTACCGCCGATTTGCTTTTGCGGGCCTACCGCCTCGGGCTGTTCCCCATGGCGGAATCGCGTGCCAGCCGCGCCCTGCACTGGCTGGACCCGGAGCTGCGCGGTGTGCTGCTGCTGGAGGAATTCCATGTGCCGCGCAGCCTGCTGAAGACACTCCGCAACGGCCGATTTACGGTCACGGCGGACCGGCATTTCGAGGACGTCATCGAAGCCTGCGCGGAGGCGCGGGAAAACCGGCCCGAGACCTGGATCAATTTCGAGATCGAGCGGTTGTTCATCGAGCTGCACGATCTGGGCTTCGCGCATAGCGTGGAGGTGCATCAGGGCGGTGAGCTGGTGGGCGGGCTGTACGGCGTGTCACTCGGCGGCGCTTTTTTTGGCGAGAGCATGTTCTCGACCGCGACGGATGCCTCCAAAGTCGCACTCGTGCATCTGGTGGCGCGGCTGCGGCTTGGCGGGTTTCAGCTGCTGGATACGCAGTTCGTCACCGCGCATCTGGCGCAGTTCGGCACGGTCGAGGTGCCGCGCGCAATGTACCATTTGATGCTGGCCGAAGCGGTGGAGGCACCGGCGAGGTTCGAGCCCAGCCCTGATTCCGCCGTATTGTCAGAGCAGATTGAGGCGATGCGGAAAGGATCATCATGAGAGTTGTTGCTATTTGCGCCGGGCTTGTGCTGCTTGCGGGCCAGGCCGCCGCCGCGCCGGTTTTTCTGCCGGAGCACGATGTGCGGGTGGCCTATGCGTTGGCCGTGCCGGGCCACGCGGCGCAGGAGTATCAGCTGCGCTACAATGCCGGGCACGAGCTGGCGCGGATCGACGGCGCGCCGGAGGGAATCTACATCCTCGCCGATCTTTCAGCCGGTGCGGCGGAAGTCGTCATCCCCGCGCTGCACGCGACCGTGCAGGCGCCGGATTTCTCAGGCCTGGCGCGGATGATCGGCAATGCCGATAACGCGCGGTTTACCCCAACGGGACATGGCCAATACGCGGGAATGGGTTGCAGGACTTATTTTGTGCATAATGCCGAGGGCTCCGCGAACGTCTGCATCACTCAAGGCGGCGTGGTGTTGCATTTTGCCGGGCATGACCCGCATGGTGCGGCGCAGGTCACGGCGCTCGATGTCGATTTCCGGCCCATGCCGGCGGATGAATTCGCCATGCCGGAGGGGTACGCGCAGATTTCCCTGCCGCCGGGCGCGCTGGCGGCGCTGTTGCAACCGCAATGACACGGACGGTTGGCGTGGCTCAATGCCGCCCGAGGGATTGATTTTGCCTGACCCTGTTTCGACATTGAAGGGAATGGGAGGCTCGGCGAAAAAACTGGTTCCGCTGGAGGGGTTGCGCGGCATCGCCGCGGCGGTCGTGGTGTTTTACCATCTGGTGCTGGGGTTCACCGCCAAGGGCGTCGGCGTGGTGCCGCATGGGCATGGCGTTTTGGACCTCGCGCTGCAATTCATCCTGGGGATGCTGAACGGCGGCGCGGCGGTCTCCGTGTTCTTCGTGCTTTCCGGTTTTATCCTCAGCCTGCCCTTTGCCAAGGACCGGCGGATTTCGCGCGTGCTGGTGGCAATGTTGAAACGTTGGCCGCGCCTCGCGGCGCTGACCGTCATCGCCTGTCTCTTCGCCTGGGCGCTGATCCATTGCTCGGGACGTAACTACAAGGACGCAGCGGATGTCATCGGCGCCGGATGGATGGCGAGCCACGGCAACGCGCCGCTCGCCGGGCACCCGCTGACCTGGTTCGGGGCGATGCACGAGGGCCTGGTTTCGGTGTTCACGACCGGCGATGTGCATTTCGACTCGCCGCTCTGGACTATGCGGATCGAGCTTTTCTGTAGCTTCGCGGTGTTTCTGGCGGCACCGGTTTTGTTCGCCATCCGCAGCTGGCTGGTGCGGCTTGGCTTGATCGCCGTTGCCATGGTGCTTGCCGGGACCAGCTATCCGGTGACGTATTTGAGCGATTTTCTGGCGGGAACGATCCTTGCCATGCTCTATGCAGAAGGCCGGATGCCGGTCTTCAACAGCTGGCAGGCGGCGGTTGCGGGCTTTGTGGCGATCTATCTGTTCAGCTTCACCTATGAGCAGAAGCTGCTGATCCATGCGCCGATAAAGGCGATCATGCCGCCGGGAGATACCAGCCATTTCGTTTGGGATCTCGGCGCCGCGCTGATGATCATGGTGCTGCTGGGCAATCCGCTGCTGCGCCGCATGTTCTCAAAAACCTGGGCGGTCTGGCTGGGGTTGCTCTCCTTCCCGATCTATCTGCTGCACGGGCCGATCATGCTGAGCATCGGCGCGAGCGGTTTTCTCATCGCGCTCAACATGTTCGGAGAGGTAGAGAGCGCCTTCATCGCGGCGGGGCTGACGATCGTGCTGACGCTGCTCTGCGCGCTACCGATGGTATGGTTCGATAGGGCCTGGACCGGCGTTCTGGGGCGGGCGGCGAAAAAATTCTCGCCGAAATCTGACTTCAGTGTGGCCGGGAAAGTAGCACACCCTGATTCGGGGCGGTGAAGCGGCAAAGCCGGTAGGTTGCCACCGTTTGCCCGCCGCGCTTGCGGGCGATGGTGCCGAGCTGGTTCGGGCAGATCGCATCCAGCCGGCGGGTGACGAGAATACCGGTTGTACCCCTAAAATTGGCGGAGGGCAGCGAAAAATATTGCCAGCGTGGGTTCCAGCCATAGGCGAAGCCAGCGACAGCGACGCCGGGCGGGGCGTAATACGCCAGGGCCGAGGCGGTGGCGTAATCATCCGAGGTGAGGAAGGCGGGCGTGGTTGCGGCGGCTTGGCGGCCGAGCGTCTGCCAGCCGGAGAATTGCAGTGCCGTAGGGTCGGCGGCGGCAGGCATGGGGAAGGGCGCGACAAGCGCCTGGGCATAAACCAGCGCGGTGAGGCCGAAGCCCAGGCCCAGCGCCGGTTTCAGCCAGCGGCGCAGAACCGCCATGGGGAGGGCTGCGGCGGCCAGGCAGGCGGAGGGGTAGATAATGGCTGGCCAGTTGGCCTGCACCCGGCCGGATATGACATGCTCCAGAAACACCACGCCTGGAATTAAAGTAAGCCAGAGGACGAGTTGCGCCGCGCGCGAGGGCATTCCACCCAGCCGCCAGGTGCCGAGGGCGGCAAGGGCGAAGACCAGCGGCGTGAACAGGCCGATCTGGCTGCCGATGAGTTCCGCCAGATATTGCATGGACCGGGCGGCGTCGAAATGCGTGACCCTGCTGCCCTGCTTGAGATAGCTCGCCCAGCCATGCGTGGCGTTCCAGAAAATATCCGGCGAAAAAACCAGCAGCGCCAGCGCGATCCCGGTCCAGGGCCAGGGGGAGAGCAGCGCCCGCCTGCCCTCTTTGCTTGTCAGGAGCCAGATGAACACCCCGGCGATGAGGAGTGCTGCGGTGTATTTGGAGAGCAGCGCCAGCCCGGCGGCGAGGCCGACGGCCAGCCACCAGCGCCTATCCTCCGTCGCGATGAGCCGGGCGAGGGCGGCAATGCAAGCGGTCCAGAAAAACAGCAAAGGCGTATCCGGAGTCATGATGATCGAACCGGCACCGGCCATCAGGGTCGCGTTCAGCAGCGCGGCGGCGGTAAGCCCGGCATGGCGGTGCGGGAAAAGCTTTTCACCCGCGTCCCAGAGTAGTACCGAGCCGAGAGCCGCGAGGATTGGCCCGGAAAGACGGATGCCAAGCGGGGTGCCGCCGAGCACCATCGTGCTGGCGCGGATGAGATAGGCGACCATCGGCGGGTGGTCGAAATAGCCGGGTTGCAGATGCTGCGACCAAAGGAAGTAGTAGGTTTCGTCCGCGGACAGCGGCAGCGTGGCGCAGAGAACGAGCCGCAGCATCGTGAGCGCCGTGAGGGCGGTGAGCCATAGGCGCATTAGAGTCCGATCGGTTGAGGCTGACGCGCTTTTGCGCGTTGACCGAAAGCGTGAATCGGCCTCTCGATAAAAGGTCCGATCGGTTGAGGCTGACGCGCTTTTGCGCGTTGACCGAAAGCGTGAATCGGCCTCTCGATAAAAGGTCCGATCGGTTGAGGCTGACGCGCTTTTGCGCGTTGACCGAAAGCGTGAATCGGCCTCTCAAAAGAGACTAGAGCGCGAGCCGAAAAAATATTTTTTATCAGTTTGAACATATCGCGCTCTAGCGCACGCGCCAGACCAGCGTGGCGGAGACCGCGTAATTCCAGACGACGCCGATGGCGGCGCCCGCCGCGCCCGAGAGCAGCCCGCTGCCGTTCTCGGCATAAAGCGCGCGGGCGATGCCGATATTGGCGGCAGCGCCCAGGCTGCACACCGCGAGGAAGAGCACGAGGCCTCGCCAGGCGCGCGGGCCCTTCAACCGCTGGGCGCGATAGGTGAGCTGATTGTTGAGCTGGAAATTGGCGATTATCGCGACGATGGTGCCGATGGTCTGGGCTGTGGCGAAGTCCAGCCCGCCCTTTCGCGCCAGCTCGAGCACGATGAGGTTGATGAGCACGCCGAAGGCGCCGACCAGCGCGAAAGAGAGGAAACGTAAGGGCACGGTGCCGCGCAGCGCCTTGTCGATCAACAAGCCCGCGAATTGCAGCAGCACAAGCGCGTCGAGCTTGCTTTCCCCCGCCGCGCGCGGGCGGAATTGGTAGGGGATTTCGGCGATCTTGAGACGCTCGGGCGAGGCGAGGATTAGGTCCAGCAGGATTTTGAAGCCCTGGCCGGTAAGGCGCGGCGCGAGATGTTCGAAGCTCTCCCGCCGGAGCAGGAAAAACCCGCTCATCGGATCGCCGATGTTCGCCCCCGTGACGAGTTGCGCGACGCGGATGCCGGTTTTTGAAAGCCTGACCCTGAGCGGCGAGGACAGGCCGGAGGAATCGCCGCCAGCTACGTGGCGCGAACCTACGGCGAGGTCGGCCCCGGAAGTCACCGCGTCCAGCATCAGGGGAATCCGTGTCTCGTCGTGCTGCATATCGCCGTCGATCACCGCGACGTAATCCGCCGAGGAGGACAGCGCGCCTTCGATCACCGCCGAGGACAGGCCGCGCCGCCCGACCCTGCGGATGCAGCGCACGCGCGGGTCGGTCTGCGCGATCTCTCGCGCGACGCGCGCCGTGCCGTCCGGGCTGTCGTCATCGACAAACACGGCCTCCCATTCGAGACCATCCAGCGCCCGGCCAAGCGCTGCGACCATGGGTGCGATATTGGCGTGCTCGTTGAAGCACGGCACCACGACGGTAAGGGTCATCGGAATTTCTCAGGCGTTGCCCGAGCGCAGGGGCTTTAAAGGGCTTCGAGTACCGCCTCCGCGCGGCTGACATCGAAGCCGCCGGCTTCCTCGACCGCGATATGCTTGATGACCCCGTTTTCCGCGACGAGGGCGAAGCGTTGGCTGCGAACGCCCATGCCGCGCGCGGTCAGGTCGAGCTCCAGCCCGAGCGCCTTGGTGAAGGCGGCGGACCCGTCGGCCAGCATGATCACGGCATCGCCCGCCTTCTGGTCCTTGGCCCAGGCGCCCATGACGAAGGCATCGTTGACGGCGAGGCAGATGATGCGGTCCACGCCCTTGGCTTTGAAATCCGCCGCGTGCTGCACGAAGCCGGGGAGGTGCTTGGCGCTACAGGTGGGTGTGAAGGCGCCGGGAACCGCGAAGAGCACGGATTTGCCGGAGCCGAGCAATGTTGCGGTATCGGCCTCGCGCGGGCCTTCCGGCGTGGCGGTCATGAGCTTCATGGCTGGGATTTTGTCGCCGGCTTTGATCATGGAATCGGACCCCTGGTTTATGGATGGTGAAGCATCGTAGAGGAACTGCGGGATGCCGTGAAGATGTAGCGCGCGGGGCTTGGAGGGGTGGCCGCCTGCAAATATATGAACAATCATGATGACTACGGAAATTTCAGGGCAACCGGATTGGCTGACTGGCCAGGTTCTGATCGCGATGCCGGCGATGCGCGACCCGCGCTTCGCCCAAAGCGTTATTTTCATCTGCGCGCATACGGCAGACGGGGCGATGGGCGTGTGTTTGAACCGCCCCTTGAAGCGCCCCGGTTTTGCTGAGATTTTGCAGCAGCTCAATGTGGAGCCGAACCCGCCGAAGCGCGTGATAAGGCTCGGCACTGGCGGGCCGGTCGATGATTCGCGCGGCTTCGTACTGCATTCGGCGGATTGGACCGCCGAGGGCAGCATGGCGGTGAGCGTGGATTACGTGCTGACCGCGAATCTGGAGGTGTTGCAGGCGATTGCCTCGGGCGGCGGCCCGGCACAGGGGGTTTTGCTGCTTGGCTATGCTGGGTGGGATGCCGGGCAGCTCGACGAGGAGATAAAGCAGAATGCCTGGCTGAACGCCGCACCGGACGCCGCGCTGGTGTATGACGACATGTGCCACTCCAAATGGCAGCGAGCGCTCGCGAAGCTGCATATTGACCCCGGAATGCTCTCCGGCACGGCGGGCCGGGCGTGAAGCGGATTCTGGTGGCGACCCATAATGCGGGGAAGCTGAAGGAATTCCGGGCACTGCTCGGGCCGCTGGGCTGGCAGGCGGTCTCGGCTGCGGAGTTGGGGCTGGCCGAGCCGGAGGAGACGGCGGACAGCTTCGCGGGCAATGCGCGGTTGAAGGCGCTGGCCGCGGCGAGAGCATCGGGGATGGAGGCGCTGGCCGATGATTCTGGGCTGTGTGTCGCGGCCTTGAGCGGCAAGCCCGGGATATTCTCGGCGCGCTATGCGGCGGGGGATTACCGGCAAGCATTCGCACGGATCATCGCGGCATGTGCGGAGAAGCAGGAATGGAGGGCGCGGTTTGTCTGTGCGCTATGCTGGGCGCAGCCAGAGGGCAAGGCCGCGACCTATATCGGCCAGGCGGATGGGACGATTGCCCGCGCGCCCCAAGGCGTTGGCGGGTTTGGGTACGATCCGATTTTTGTGCCCGACGGGTATAACCAGAGCTATGCAGAGCTGGGAGCCGGGGTGAAGGATGCCATTAGCCACCGGGCGAAGGCGTTCGAGCAGGTGGTTGCAACTTTTTCAGTGTAAGCTGCCGGTTACGTCCAAACCCCAAACATGGCTGAACTCCAAAGAGGCAGATAGAGCGGTTGATCTGGCGGTAACTGCGTGAAATTTCTCGCGGCCTCGGGCGCTATTGCGGGCAGGCTGAAGCCTTTGAACAACCTTGGCAGATGCAACCCAGGTAACACGGCGCCCTCAGCAAACACGATCACACCGCCATCGTGACCGCGGATGCAGTCATCTTCCCACCAGCCAACATGCTGCCCTGCATAAGTGTAAACGGAGTCAAGCTGTATCCACGCCGCGCTGGCGCCGGAAAACGCCAGGATACGATCCTGATCCGTTACTTTGAAGCCGTAGGGCGTACCGATTTTGTCGTAAAGCGGGATTAACCCGCTCACGGTCAGTCGTACCGGCCTTTGCCTGGCCACTTATTGTTATAGTTGTCTTTGTGTTCAATGTCGTCGAGATTGTGAAGAAAGCTAGGCGGGCTGACCAACAATGTACACGTATGGGTGCCATCAGAGGCGCCGCATTCATCGCCAAACGCTGCTTTTGGACCGGATTTTTTGTCTTTGGTATTATCGCTCATGCTTTATCTCCGTTGTTGCGTTCATGATTTGAAACTGGAGTCAGGCCACCCGCTTTTAACACGATACGTTAATGATTGCGAGAAAAATTCAATGGATTGGCGGATGTGATCATATGTTTGCAGCGCGGATCAATGAATATTTGGCGATAGAAACCGCCTGATACCTGTCACCGCGTCAGCGAGGCCGGAGCGGATGATCGGCGCGTGGTCTGGAAAGGCGGTGAGCAGGCGGGATGGCACCTGACGGTCGAGCAGCACGAACACGCCGCGGTCATCGGCCCGGCGGATGAGCCGCCCAAAGGCTTGGCGCAGCCGAAGCCGGACAATGGCGTCGTCATATTCCTTCGGTGTGCCGCCGGAGAGATGCGCGCGCCGGGTGCGGTGCAGAATATCCGGGCGCGGCCAGGGGGTACGCTCGAACACCACGAGGCGCAGCGCGTTGCCGGGGATATCCACGCCGTCGCGCATCGCATCCGTGCCAAGCAGGCAGGAATGCTCCTCCGCCCGGAAAATATCGACGAGCGTGGCGTTGTCCATGGCGTCGATATGCTGGGCGTAGAGCGGAATGCCGGCCTGCTCGAGCGGGGCGGCGATTTTGGCATGGACCGCGCGCAGGCGGGAGATGGCGGTGAACAGGCCAAGCCCGCCGCCGCCCGCCGCCTGGAACAGCGCCTGATAGGCCCCGGCGAGCGCGCCGACGTCCTGGCCATTCACATCCGAGACCAGGACGATGCGGGTGCGGTCCGCATAGTCGAAGGGGGAGTCGAACGCCGCGCGGATGGCGGGGGCGGCGAGATGCGCGGCACCCGTGCGGGCTTCGGCGTTTTCCCAGGCGGTCTCATTATCCGCGCCGTCGCGCAAGGTGGCGGAGGTGATCAACATGCCGTGGGCCGGGTTGGCGATGGTCTCGATGAACGCCTCGGTCGGGTCCAGAAGATGCGAGAGGAGGGCCACGTCCCGGTCGGTTCCAGCCTCGCGGTCCAGGCGCAGAAATTCGATATGGCGCGGGCGCTCGCCCGGCTTTTGCTCGGCGCCGAGATTATCGAGGATGCGGCGCCAAGCGGTGATGCTGTCGATGGCCCGGCGTTTCAGGCTGCGCGCCGTGCCCTCCAGCCGTTGGCGCGTTGTCTCCTCCAGCGTCGCGGCCTCGCTTTCCAGCCGTTCGAGCAGCCGCTCGCGCAGCGCCGCCAGCGGAATGCGAAGCTGCTCCAGCGCCTGAGAAAGCGCTCGGGCGGGGGCGAAAATCTCGGGATCGATGGGGTGGAGATCGACCTCGAATGGCATGGCGCCTTTTAGGTCGGGGTCGGTAGCCCGTGCCCGGGCCTGGGTACGGAGCGCGCGCAGGAAAGCTTCGGCGGGGTTTTTGTCGGAGGAGAGTTCGGGGTCGAGCCGGGTTGAGAACATCGGCGCGGGAAGCGCTTTGGCGGAGAGCAAGGCTTTGTCCATGATCGGCAAAAGTTTGTCGTCGATCGCCAGAATATCCTCCAGCCGCCGGGCGATTCCGCGCGCGCGGGAGCGGGTGCCCTCCGCGCCCAGCAGCCAGCGGCGCAATTCCGCCATGGCGGAGCCGGAAAGCTCGACCGAAAAGGCGCTGTCGGCGGCATCGAAAATATGGTGGCCTTCGTCGAACACATAGCGCGTGGGGACGTAATCGTCATCCAGCCCGCCCCAGACGGCCTGCGCCATGACCAGCGCGTGGTTGGCGATGACGAGGTCCGCCTGGCGCGCGTTACGCACCACATGTTCGATGGTGCAGCAGGAGAAATGCGGGCAGGCGGCGTGAATGCATTCGCCGCGCCGGTCGGCGATTTGGCTGAGCAGATTATGGCCAAAGAGTTCCGGGAACCAGCCGGGCAAATCGCCGCCGAACAGATCGCCATCCGCGCTCGCCAGGGCCCAGCGGGCGATCAGCCCGAGCGGGACGGCGTAGCGCTCGACGCCCATGGCGTCCTCATAGTTCAGCAGGCAGAGGTAGTTCTCGCGGCCCTTCCGGAGCACGATTTTCGCGTCCGGCCCCAGGCGGGTGGCCTCGGATTCGATCTGCCGCTGGAGGTGCCGGGTGAAGGTGGAGACCCAGACTGCGCCCTTGTTCTGCTCCGCCCAAATACTGGCGGGGGCGAGGTAGCCAAGGGTTTTGCCGGTGCCGGTACCGGCTTCCGCCAGCACCAGATGCGGGCTGCCTTCCGCTAGGCGCGGCGAGAAGGCACTGGCGGCGGCGGAGGCGTAGTCCGCCTGGGCGGGGCGTTGTTCCGAACCCGGACCCAGCAGCGCCGCAAGCCTTGTCCGCGCTTGGGTTATGGTGACGGGAAAGGCGGAAGGCGGCGGGCGGGGGGCGGCATCCTCCCATCGGGGCAGGCGCTTCCATAGCCGCATCGCCATGCCGTCTGTCCGGGCCGCAGGCGCGCCAAGGGCGGAGAGAACATAGGGTGCCCAGCCCCAGCCAGCCGCGCCCATGCGGGCGGCAAGGCCCGGCGCGTCCTGGTTCGCGGGTGTTTTGGCTCCGGCGGCAAGGCGCGAGAGCAAAGCCTGCGCTGCGGCGGGCAGCAATGCGGCGGCGTCTTCCTGGGAGGCGGGCACATCCATATCCAGCGCGCGGGCGAGACCTGAAGGTGTTGGGGCGAGGCTTTGCGCCGGGCAGACGAAGGCGAAGAGTTCCAAAAGGTCCAGAACCTCGATGGCCGGGTTGCCAAGGCGCTTGAGCGTGGCCGGGCCGTGCACCACCAGCGGCGTGGCGCCGACAAGCTGTTTGGCAACGGTGCCGGGCTGCACGGGGAGGAATTCACCCTCGGCGGTGAGGAGCAAAGCGCGGCCATGGCCGGCAACGAGGGCAGAAAATTCCGGCGGCAAAGGCATTGTACCCCGTATAGACGGCGCGGGGATTTGACCATAGACCGGGCGCACCATGACTGAACAAACAATTTCCCAGCAAAGCTGGCCCTTCCGCGAAGCCGAGCGCGTCGCCGAACGCCTCCGCCAGAAAGGCAAGGATTTCGCGCTGTTCGAGACCGGCTACGGCCCCTCCGGCCTGCCGCATATCGGCACGTTTGGCGAGGTGGCGCGCACCAGCTGGGTGCGCCGGGCGTTTACCGAGATGACCGGCCTGCCCTCCAAACTGCTCGCGTTTTCCGACGACATGGATGGGTTGCGGAAAGTGCCGGACAACGTGCCGAACAAGGAGATGTTGAAGCAGTATCTGGGCAGGCCGCTGACCAAGGTGCCGGACCCTTTCGGCACGCATGAGAGCTTCGGCGCGCATAACAACGCGCGGCTGCGGGCGTTCCTGGATTCGTTTCGGTTTGAATACGAGTTCGCCTCCTCCAGCGACTATTATTTCTCAGGGCGGTTCGATGCGGCGCTGCTGCATGTGCTCGCCCGCCATGACGAGATTGTAGAGATTATCTGCCCGACTTTGGGGCCGGAGCGACGCGCCAGCTACTCGCCGATTTTGCCGGTGCACCCGCGCACCGGCGTTGTGGTGCAGGTGCCGATAGAGCGCGTGGATGTGCAGCACGGCACGGTGACATGGCTCGACCCCGATACCGGCGTGCGGTTCGAGACCGCCGTGACCGGCGGCGGCGCCAAGCTGCAATGGAAGGCCGATTGGGCGATGCGCTGGTACGCGCTCGATGTCGATTACGAAATGTCGGGGAAAGACCTGATTGATTCCGTGAAGCTCTCCTCGGCGATCGTGCGCGCGTTGGGGGCGGAGCCGCCGGTATGTTTAACGTATGAGTTGTTTCTGGACGAGAACGGCCAGAAGATTTCCAAGAGCAAGGGCAACGGGCTTTCGGTTGAGCAATGGCTGAAATACGCGCCGCCGGAGAGCCTGGGGCAGTTCATGTACCACGCGCCGCAGCGGGCGAAGAAATTGTTCTTCGATGTGATTCCGCGCGCGGCGGATGATTATATCGCGAATGTGACGGCGCTGGCGGCAAGCGATGACGCGCAAGGAAATCCGGCCTGGCATATCCATGGCGGTGTGATGCCGGAGAATGCCGGTTCGCCGATTGGGTTCAACATGCTGCTGAATCTCGCCTCGGTGATCAATGCGGATTCGCCTGAGATGCTCTGGGGTTTTATCCGCGCTTACATTCCCGGAGCGTCGCCGGAAGCCTCACCGTTTTTGGCAAGGCTGGTGGAACACGCGGTTGAATACTACCGGGATTTTGTCGCGCCGAAGAAAAAATTCCGTGCCGCGACGGAATTGGAGCGTGAAGGTTTAGAGGATCTCGCGGCATCGCTTGGACAATTGCCGGAGCATACGAGCGCCGAGGATTTGCAAAACCTGGTTTATGCGGTGGGCAAAAGGCATCCGTTTACGCCGCTCAAGGCGTGGTTCGACTGCCTTTACCAAGTGCTGCTCGGGCAGAGCGAGGGGCCGCGCTTCGGCGGGTTTATCGCTCTTTATGGCATCGGGCGGACGATTGCGCTGATCGAGACGGCATTGGCCCGCGGCGAGGCGGCGGCGTAACGCGCGGGCGCGGTAGAGCACCGTTGAGCAAGAAATACCTTCTCCGGTACCTGCCGCCGGTATTGGGAATATTGGTTCTCGCGGGAGTTATCGCCGGGCTGCACGGGGTGCTGCGGCATATCGGGCCGGGAGACGTTGTCGCGGCGTTGCGGGCGACACCGCGCGCTAAAATATTCCATGCGGCTCTGCTGCTGGCGGGCTCGGTGTGCATCATGCTGGCCTACGACGTGCCGGGGATTCTGTTCGCCCGGCGGTTGCCGGAATTTCCGCGGCTGGCGATACGGCGTATCGGCTTTGCCTCGTTCTGCGCCTATGCGTTGAGCCATGTGCTGGGCGCGCCGGCGCTCTCCGCCGCCGCGATACGGGTGCGGCTTTACGCGCAATGGGACGTGCCGGCGGTTGGCATCGCCCGGATCATCGCGATTTCCGGCAGCATGTTCACCATCGGGATATCGAGCCTGCTGAGCCTCGTGCTGCTGCTGCACCCGTGGGATCTGCCGTTGTTTGGCCATGCGGTGCCGGATTTGATGTTGCGGGCGATTGGCGCGGTCCTGGCGGGATTGATCGCGTTTTACGTGGTTGCGGCGCGGCGGCGGTCGGGCCTGAAGTTTTTCCGGTGGAATGTCGCACTCCCCGGCGCCCGCGTCGCGCTGGCGCAGGTTTTGCTGGCTGGGCTGGACATCGCCGTGGCGTGCGGGATTTTTTACGCCGTACTGCCTGCTGTGCCGGGCCTGTATTACCCCGCTGTGCTGGGGGTTTACCTGGCGGCATTTGCCGGGGGCATGTTCTCCGGCCTGCCGGGCGGGGTGGGGGTGTTTGACTCGCTGCTGCTGCTGGAACTTTCGGATTATATGGCGCCAGCTCCGGCATTGGGCGCGATCTTGCTGTTCCGGGTGCTGTATTTTCTCGCACCTGCCACCGCTGCGGCGCTTTGCTATGCTGGGCATGAGGTGTCGTTGAGGCTGCAACGAAGGTGAAGCTTGCGGCGGCGTGAAAACGGGCTTATTTGTGCTCCATGGCCTTCGCCGCGCACCGCTCTGAGCTGCTGCTTCGACTTATCCGCCCCTGGGCGTAGCGCCGCGCGTTTTCGCCGGCATCGTTCAGGGGAATGCCCCTAAACTCTTTTCAAACGGCATTTGCAAGCGGAGCCTGACCCATGGCCATAAATCACCCTAGTTTCGGCGCGATCGGCGATAAGCGCGTCATTATTTTCGACACGACCTTGCGCGATGGCGAGCAATCGCCGGGGTTTTCCATGAATCTTGACGAGAAGCTGCGGATGGCCGCAAGCTTGGCCGAGCTCGGAGTGGACGTGCTGGAGGCGGGCTTCCCCATTGCCAGCACCGGCGATTTCGAGAGTGTGCGGGCGATCGCCCAGACGGTCAAAGGCCCGGTCATTACCGGGCTGGCGCGTTCCGGGCGCGACGATATTCTGCGCGCAGCGGAGGCGATCAAGCCCGCCGAGCGGCGGCGCATCCACACGTTTTTATCCACCAGCCCACTGCATATGAAGTACAAGCTGCGGATGGAGCCAGAGGCCGTACTGGCGCTGGTTACATCCTCGGTGGCGCTGGCGCGCAATTATACCGATGACGTGGAATGGTCCGCCGAGGACGGCACACGCACCGAGCCGGAGTTTCTGTGCCGTTGCGTCGAGGCGGCGATCAAGGCCGGTGCGACGACCATCAATATCCCCGATACGGTGGGCTATGCCGTGCCGGAGGATATGGCGCGGATATTTTCCATGGTGCTGGAACGGGTGCCGGGGGCGGATGGGGTGATACTCTCCACGCATTGCCATAACGATCTGGGGCTAGGGGTTGCCAACACCCTGGCGGCGGTGCGCGCCGGGGCGCGACAGATTGAATGCACGATCAACGGCATCGGCGAGCGGGCGGGCAATGCGGCGCTGGAAGAGGTGGTGATGGCGATCCGCACCCGGCCGGACGCAGCGCCCTATACGCATAATATCGAGAGCACACGGATTTTGCGTACCTCGAAACTGCTGGCGGCGATTACCGGCTTCGACGTGCAGCCGAACAAGGCGATCGTCGGGCGCAACGCCTTCGCGCATGAATCCGGTATTCATCAGGATGGCGTGCTGAAAAACGCCGCGACCTATGAGATCATGACGCCGGAGAGCGTCGGCTGGCACAAGACCTCGCTGGTCATGGGCAAGCATTCCGGCCGGGCGGCGTTCCGCGACAAGCTGAACGCGCTGGGTTATGGGGATTTGGGCGATAACGCGCTGCAAGTGGCGTTCCAGCGTTTCAAAGATCTCGCCGACCGCAAGAAGGTAGTTTACGACGATGACATCGTGGCGCTGGTCGATGACGAGGTGACGCGCGACCACCAGCATATCAAATTCGTCAGCCTGGAATTATGGGCGGGCTCCAAAACCCAGCCGCGCGCTTTGCTGGAGCTGGAGGTGGACGGGGTGGTGCAAAGCGCGGATGCGCGGGGCGATGGACCGGTAGATGCGACCTTCAACGCGCTCCGGGAAATTTTTCCGCATCAAGCGGAGCTGCGGCTGTTCTCGGTGGGTGCGGTGACGGAGGGGACCGACGCGCAGGCGCGCTGCACCGTGCGGCTGGAGGAAGAGGGCAAGCTGGTCGATGGTCAGGGTGCGGACACGGACACGATCGTCGCCGCGGCGCGCGCCTATATCCATGCGCTGAACAAGCTGATCGTGAAGCGGGCAAGGACCGAGCCGGCGGCGCTATCTGCCTGAAGTACATTACTTTTTGTGTTGCTCAGTTACAAAGCGGGGCAATATAATAGGCAAAGCCGAAGGAGGACATTGTGATGCGTTTTTCTGGAAGTTTGTTTCGCGCGGCTGTTTTCGGATTTGGCATGATGCTGGCGCCCGCAGCGCCCGCATTGGCTGCGGCATGGGTGGCGGGGCATTACGCCCCGAATGGCGCCTTTATCCCCGGCCATTGGGTTGGCGGCCCAGGCATCTGGGTCGCCGGGCATTACGGTCCCGGCGGAATGTGGCATCCCGGCCATTGGCGCGGCGGTTATGGTCCGCGCCCCGGCGTTTATGAAGGCCCGCCCGGCCAGCCGCCTTACGGGCAGCACTGGATTGGCGGGTTTTATGGCCCTGCCGGCCGGTGGCATCCTGGCCACTGGGTCGCAAACTAATTTCAGTTATCGCGCTTTAGAGCTACCTAAGGCCCGGTCGAGACCGCCACCGTGAAGCTCCCGGAATTCGCGGTGGTGGTATTCGCGCCGCCGTAAATATCGTCATTCACGCCCAGCTGTAACCGGCTGGCGCCGCCGGGGATCTGTTTGGTTATCGCGTCATCGCCGATCGCAAATGGCGCACCGATGATGCCGCCTTCTGAATTGGTGAAAACACCGATCAGCGCGCCAAGGTTTATCGGGTAAGGCCGCATGAACGCGCTGGGGAGCGGGCGCCCGGATACGCCGTTCCCCCCGTAGGCGCTTTGCCCGGAGTAACCGTTCGCATCCGTCTCGGGGCTTTGGAAGCCGAGCGCGATCTCCCCGTTGACGTAGTGGATCGTAAGAGATTGTCCTGGCGCCGCATCGAGTTTTGAAAGCGAAACGATGGTCGGCGCAGTGCCATCCTGGATGCCGAATTGATAGGCGTTGTTGAGACCGCCAGGATGCCACAGCCAGGGCATCGCGGTTCCGGTAACGGTATAGCTCGCCGCATGGGGTTTGGCGGCTGCGGCCATGGGTTGCGGCGCAGGCGGCAGGACGATGGCGGCAAGCGGCGGCGGCGCGGCGGTAGGGGCTGGCGTCGTGGTAATCGCTGGTAGCGGCGGTGCGGCAGCGCCCGGCGCGGGGGAGGCGGGAGCCGGGGCTGGGGGCGCAGGCGCGGGCGCGGCTGCAACCGTTGCGGCGGGGGGCTGGGGCGGTGCTTCCGGCGCCGGGGGCGCATAAGGCGGGAGCGTGTAAATCCTGCTCTGGAGCACGGAAATGCGTGTGCTGGTCAGTCTAACAGCGCAGACGTAGTCCATAACCCCGCTTTTGCTGCATAAATCGGTGCGTGAATTCAGCCAGACGGTTTGTTCCTGCGATAATGCCAGTTGCTGATCCGTCGTCATGTGCGTTGTCAGATTTTGGTAGGCCCGATCCATCTTTTCATTCGCGATAAGATATTGATAGGCGGAATCCGCCGGTGGCAGCGCTGCGGAGACGGAAGGCGTAACCGGTGGCGGCGGGCTTTCGGCAGGCGCGGGAAACTCCGGCGCTAACGAAGTTTGGTCAGCCACAGGTTGGGTGGGCGCAAGATCGGCGGGCGGGCCGTAGTACTTCCCGCCAAACCATACGCCGGGCTCCCCGCATCCTGAAACCGCCGAAACGGCGATGAATATAGCGCCGATCCTTAATGCTGAAGTGCAGGCATTCTTTCTCATTGTCATATTCTGCATCGTTTCTGGCAGCATGACCTTTCAGGGGATGGCTGAAGCAACAACAAGCGGGAGAAAAAATGCGCGAGGCGGCAGAGCCTTTTTAACCCTCATCCGAATGTTAAGTCGTGCTCCGGAGTGAGTTTGGCGGATTTCTATGCCAAGTTTCATAATACCGAAACTTCGAGCCAGGTCCTGTGGTTTATATTTTTCATCGAATTAGGCTTGAATATTTTAAAACATATGCATCACGGAAAATCATTTAAACTTGCCGATTTTCCGATTGCTGAAATTTTGGATAAGCAAACTTGCTCAAATTTACGCGCGTGCAACGCAAGATTTGTCCTTTGTGCCTGTTCCTCTTGGTCTTTCGGCGCTTTTCAGTTGTTCGGTATCCGTACCAGGTGTTTTTGCGAAACACGAACCACGCAGCGCATTTGAATGTCTCCGGGATTTTCCCATATGCCAAATATTCAGGCTCATGGAGATTTGCGATGAAGAGGTTTTTAACGCTGGGGTTGATTCTAGGCGGCTTCGCGGTCCAGGCCGGGCCCGCGTTGGCGCAGACGGTGCCACAAAGTAATGGAATGTCGGTGAATCCGCCGCGCGAATCCGCCGTGAAGGCGCAGATGCGCACGCAGCCGAAATCTCAACAACGCGCGCAGAAGAACGTTAACCGGCTGAAGGAACTCGGCCCCAACGGCTAAAAGCCGTTATGTGAGGCGGTTTTTTTGAAAATGGTACGATAGCGGGCCTATTTCTCGCCGAGTATGCTGGGCGGCCCGGGCCAATGCGCGGCGTCGGGTAGCGGAACCTTTATCTGGTCCAGCACGATGCCGCCTGGCAGGGCGGTCTGGTCAACGGTGACATCGGATGACGCGCCATGATTGCTAAAGCCGGTATGCAGCACGGAAACGCCGCCGGGGCCGTCCACGGTAACGCTATCGCCGTTTATCGCCTGTACCACATAGGCGCCGAGATGCGTGCCTTTCGTTACGATGATCGGCTTGCCGTCCGAAGGTGAAAACACCGCGATTTTTTCGTTGGAGCTTATCATGATCGCGGACAGGCGCGGCAGTTGCAGATGCTGCGCGCCCCGGGCCGCCACCTGGGGCGGCAGGCGGCTGGGGTTGAACAAAGGCCGGGCATTGGTGGTAGCGGTCCAGGCCTGGATGGCGGCGGGGGCCGGCGGGGTGTTGGATTCGCTGCCCGATGCCTGAGCTTGCGGCGGCGAACCGTAAACGGGCCTTGAAATCTCATTTGTGCCTAGCGCCGCATGAATCTCGAATGCGAGCAGGCCGCAAAGGACGAAACCCAAAGTGCCAAAGGTGGAGGAGGCGCGGTTCATCGGCTTCATAAAAATCCCATTGGGCTGGAGATCGTAGCCTGGCTGGCAAGACGCAAGGCAAAAAATGCGACCGCCAAGGCCGGGCCGAATGGTACCGGCTGGTTCAGGGCCGCCTCGCGCGCGGAAGCGTGGCGGCTGCCGGCGAGCGCGATCCCCAGCGCTGCGGCAAAAAAAATTACGTCAGGCAGGGCGGCAACACCCAGCCAGGCACCGGCGGCGGCGAGTAGTTTCGCATCGCCGGTCCCTAGCCCGTCGCGGTGCCGCAGCGCCCGGTAGGCGAGGTTGACAAGCCAGAAGCCCGCGAAGCCCAGCGCCGCCGCCGCAGCGTGATTATACAGGCTGGCGGGGTTGAAGGCCGCAGTCACGGCAAGCCCGGCCAAGATCAGCGGCAAAGTGATGAGGTCGGGCAGGCAGAAATTCTCCCAGTCGATCCAGGCGGCGAGCAGCAGCGCCCAGCCGAGTGCGGCGTTTAGCCAGCACATCGCATCTCCGCCATCCGCAAAGTAAGCCGCGGCGGCGACGGCAAGGCCGGATAGTTCGATGCCAGGCGCGAACCAGCCGATCGCCGCGCGGCAATGGCGGCATTTTCCGTGCAACAGAATGAAACTCAGAAAGGGCACGAGGTCCGAAGCGGCCAAGGCGTGCCCGCAGGCGGCGCAGCGCGAGCGGCCAAGGACAACGCCGCGCTCCTCCGGCCAGCGCCGCACGAGAACGCCAAGCCAGCTGCCGATGAACGGGCCCAGAGGCATGACCAGCCAGGCGGGGAGATTCATGTTCGTTACTTGCCTTTGCCGGCCGTATCACCTGATATGTTAGATGATGGACATTCCACAGGCCAGCCTAGCGGAGTTAGCTCCAGGCGCATCCGCCGCGCGGGAGGATTTCGTCATCGCCCGGCTGGTGGCCGCGGGTGTTTGCGATGCCTTGGCGGTGGAACGCGCCGGTGCGCTGGCGCAGGAAAGCGGGCTGAAATTGCCGCAGGCGCTGGTGCAGCTCGGCCTGGTCTCGGAGCGCGGGCTGGCCGAAACGTTTTCCAGCCTGCTCGGCCTGCGTGCCGCGGGGCCGGACCGCTACCCGGACGCGCCGGTGCTGCCCGCGCCGCTGCGCGGGCGGTTTTTGCGCTCCGCGCGGGTGGTCCCGGTGGCGGTGGAAGGCGGCGCGTTGGTGCTGGTGACGGCCGACCCGCTCGATGAATTTACCCCGGCGGCGGTGCAGCTGGCTACGGGCATGGCCGTGCGGGTGGAAGTGGGCGTGCCGATAGAGCTGGAGGCGGCACTGGAGCGGCTGTATCCGGAGGCCGCGCCGGATGCGGAACAAGGGCCGCATGAAGCCTCGGAAGACGATACCGAACGGTTGAAGGATCTTGCCAGCGAGGCGCCCGTGGTCCGGCTGGTGAACCAGATCATCGCCAAGGCCGTGGAGACCATGGCCTCCGATATCCATATCGAGCCGTTCGAGGACCGGCTGCGTATCCGCTACCGCTTCGACGGTGATTTGCAGGAGGCTGAAACCCAGCCCGCGCGGCTGATACCGGCCATCATCTCGCGGCTGAAAATCCTGGCCAAGCTGGATATCGCGGAGCGCCGCCTGCCGCAGGACGGGCGTATCCGAATGAGCGTGCGCGGGCAGGACGTGGTGTTCCGCGTTGCCACGGCGCCGTGCCTGCATGGCGAGATCGTCGTGCTGCGTATTTTGGACCGCAGCGCCGTGACATTCGATTTCGCGGCGCAGGGGCATGACGCGCAGGTGATCAGCCGGTTGCACACTGCCCTGGCCGCGCCGAACGGGATCATCCTCGTCACCGGGCCGACCGGCTCGGGCAAAACCACCACGCTGTATACGGCGCTGCTCTCGCTCAATGCGATCGAGCGCAAGATCATCACGGTGGAAGACCCGATTGAATATCAACTGCCAGGAATTAACCAGATTCAGGTTAAGCCGCAGATCGATCTCGGCTTCGCGACATTGCTGCGCTCCATCGTCCGGCTCGACCCGAATGTGATCATGGTGGGTGAAATCCGTGACCTGGAAACCGCCGAGATCGCGGCGCGGGCGGCGCTTACCGGTCATCTCGTGCTGTCCACGCTGCACACCAATTCAGCCGCCTCGGCGATCACGCGGCTGCGCGACATGGGCGTTGAGGATTATCTAATCTCGGCGGTGCTGCGGGGTATTCTGGCGCAACGGCTGGTGCGGCGGCTGTGCGAGGCCTGTAAAAAACCTGGACCGGCGGCGCCTGAGATGCGGCAGCGGTTCGGGCTTGAAGCCGATACCATCTTCCATGCCGTGGGTTGCCCGGCCTGCCGGAACACCGGCTACCGGGGGCGCCAGGCGATTGCTGAATTCCTCAACCCGGACGCGGAGATCGAGCGCCTGCTGTTCGCGCGTGCCGACCAGACGGCGCTGGAACAGGCGGCGGTTAAGGCGGGGATGCGGACCATGCTCGCGACCGGCATGGCGGCGGTTGCGCGCGGGGAGACCACGGTCGAGGAAATTCTGCGCGCCGTGAAATCGGAAAACTGATGCGCCAGTATCGCTACCGGGCGGTCGGCGGCTCCGGCGAAATTGTGCGCGGCACGATGGACAGCGCGGACCAGGCGCAGGCGATCGCGATGTTGCAGCAGCGCGGCTTGATCGTGCTGCAAGTCCTGCCGATGACCCGAGGCTTCGCGCTGCTGACGGCGGATATTGGCGGCGGAGCAAAGCTCCGGCGTGGCGAGCTGACGGACCTCACGCGGGAGCTGGCCTCCATGCTCGGCGCCGGACAGGATCTCGATCGTTCCCTGCGGCTGATGGCGAGCTGGGCGGTCAACCGCCGGGTGGGGATAATTCTCGGGCGGATACGGGACGCCGTGCGCGACGGCGTTTCGCTCGCCAATGCTTTGCAACGGGAACCCAGAAGTTTTTCCCGGCTTTATATCGGGTTGGTGCGGGCGGGCGAGGCGGGTGGCGACCTTGCCGCAACGCTGGAGCGGCTCGCCGCGCTGCTGGACCGGCAACGCAGCCTGAACGCTACGATCCAATCGGCGATGATCTATCCCGCCATACTGGTGGTCGCGGCGATAGGGTCGATCACCTTGTTGCTGACCAAGGTGCTGCCGCAATTCGTGCCGCTGTTTACCGAGAACGGCGTCGCTCTGCCGAAATCCACCGCGTTTCTTTTAGGGCTGGGAAATGCGGTCTCAAGCTACGGGCTGGCGGCGCTTTTGCTTTTGGTTGCAGCGGGTGTTGCGGTGCGTTTCGCGTTGCGCCGCCCGGTGCTTCGCCTCGCCGTGGATAAGGTCTTGCTTCGCCTGCCGGTTGCGGGCGGCTTGCTGCGCGAGGTGCTGGCCGAACGGTTCTCCCGCACGCTCGGCATGTTGCTGGTGAATGGCGTGCCGCTGCTGGCAGCACTTGGGGTGGTGGAGGATGTGCTCGGCAATCTCCAAGCCCGCAACGCCGTGACCGAGGCGGCGGCGAGCGCCAAGGCGGGCCAGGGCATCTCGCGATCCCTGGAAAAATCCGCGGTGTTTCCGGCGCGGATGGTGCAGCTGTTGCGCCTGGGCGAGAATACCGCGCAGCTTGGGCCGCTGGCCTTGCGCGCGGCGGATATTCATGAGGAACGCACGCGGCTCGGGGTGCAGCGCGTGGTGGCGTTGCTGGTTCCGGCGATCACCCTGCTGATGGGTGCGGCGGTCGCGGGCATTGTCTCTTCCCTGCTGCTCGCCATGCTGAGCCTCAATGACATCGCGCAATAAGCCGCCGGAGGCCGGTTTCACGCTGCTGGAAATGCTGATCGTCATCGCGATCATCGGGCTAATTTTCGGGATGCTCGCGGCATTCGGGCCGCCGCGTGACCGCTGGCTGCAAACCAAGGGCGCGGCGCAGCAGGTGGCGGCGGCGATGCTCGCGGCGCATGGACAGGCAATCTCGCAAAACCGCGCCGTGCCGTTCCGCCTGCCGCGCCTGCCGGCTTGGCTGGGGGTCAAGCTCGAACCGGCAACGGGTATCGTGTTCGAGCCGGATGGCAGCTCGACCGGCGGCGCGGTGACGCTGGAATACGGCAGCCGGGCGATGCAGGTGGGCGCAGACTGGCTGACCGGGCGGGTGAGCATTCATGCGCCGTAGCGAAGCGGGTTTCACGCTGATTGAAGTAATGGCGGCTTTTGTCATCGCCGCACTGGCGACCATTGTGGTGCTGCGGGCCGGAATCGATGGCGTCGCGCAAAATGCCGTGGCGGCGCGGTATCAGCAGGCGATCGTGCGTGCGCAATCGCGGCTCGCCTCGCTCGGCACCCTCACGGCTTTGCAGCCGGAGACCCTGAGCGGGGCGGATGGCAGCGGCTTTTTCTGGCGCCTGCGGATTGCCCGGCTGCAAAGCAGCGGCCCCATTACGTTATACGCCATCGATCTCACTGAGAGCTTCGGCCGCCGCGAAGTGACGCTGACAACCGAGCGCGTGGCGCCCACAAGATGAGAAGCTCCACGCAGGCAGGTTTTACATTGCTCGAGATGCTGGTGGCATTGGTGATCTTCGGCCTGTTGATGGCGGGACTCGTCCAGACAACGAGATTCGGCCTCACAGCATGGTCCGCCGGGTTGCGAAGTTCCGCCGAGCCGGAGGCATTGGCGGCAATCGATGGCGCGCTCCGGCGGCTGATCGAGCAGGCGGAGCCGGTGGATTTCACGGGCCAGCCGGGCGGGCTTGCCTTCACCACGCGCCTGCCGGAAGGCAGCGGCCTTGCCGATCCGCTGGCCGATGTCAGCCTGGGCGTCGATCCTGCCCGGCGGCTCGTGCTGCGCTGGGTGCCGCACCCGCCGGGGGTTTTGCTGGGAGTGCCCGCTGCGCCACGGACCGAGCTGCTGTTCAGCAATGTCGCGGGCATTGAGGCGCAATATCTGACGCCGCAGAAGAAAGGCCCGCCGGTCTGGTCGGATGTTTGGACGCAGGGTGGTCTGCCGTTATTGGTTCGGATAAAGATACGATTCATGGGCGGCAGAAACTGGCCGGATCTGGTCGCGGCACCGGTTGGCGGGGGAAATGGCTGAAATGGGGCTTTCCGTATTGGCCGAGGCGTTCGGCTGGTGGTGGCGGCAGATGCGCTCGCTCATCCCCGGGCAAGCCGCACGTCCCGGCATGGCCGATGCGCTGATCGTCGCGGTCGATCGCTTCGGCGGCGAACCCGGCGCTGCCATGACGGCGCAGATATTTGCGCGGCGCGGCGGCCATGAGGTTGCGGTGGTGGCGCTGGATTTTTCGCGCCCGTTTATTGCCCAAAGCGCATGGCCATCGGAGATCGCGCTGCGCCTGCCGGAAGGTGCGATGTTGCAGCGGCAGGTCGTTCTGCCCGCCGCCGCCGGGCGCGACCTTGCGGCGGTCATCGGCTTCGAGATGGACCGGCTGACGCCGTTCAGCGCGGATGAAGTCTTCTGGGGCGTGTCCGGGATGAAGCGCGACCAGGCGCGGCTGCGGCTGAACCTGCTTGTTGTGCCGCGCCTGGCTGTGGAGCGTCTGCTGGAAGCCCTGCGTGAGATCGGTCTTTTCCCCGGTTTCATCGAGAGTGGCGCGGGGCGGATTCCGCTAGCGAAGCAGGCGCGGCGGGGCTGGGGTTCCGGCGCGCTTCTAGCGGGGGTTTGCGCGGCGCTGGCGATCCTTTGCGTTGCTACTCCGCTTATTCACCAGCAAAGCGCGTTGAACGCGGCGAACCACCGGATAAAAACGCTCATGCCCGTGCAGCGCGAGATCGTGATGTTGCGCCAGGGCATCGCGAGCCTGTCGGCCGGGCAGGGCGGTATCGCCGCCGCGCAGGACACCGGCGATGTTTTGCGAACCCTCGCCGTGACGACGGATGCGCTTCCCGATGGCACCTGGCTCAGCAACCTCACGCTTGCATCGAACGAACTCACCATCGACGGCCAGTCCAGCAACGCGGCGCATCTGATCTCCTTGCTGGCCGCAGCGCCGGGGCTGCATAACCCGCGCTTCATCGCGCCCGTCACCCGCGCGGAGAATGGCAACGCGGATTTGTTTTCCATCCAGGTTTCGGTGGCTAAATGATGCGCCTGTCCGTATCCGATCTGCCGGAAGGCCGTTCAGGCCAGGTCATCGCCTCGGGATTGACCATCGCCGTTCTGGCTTTCGTGGCGCTGGTCATCGTTATGCCCATCGTCCACTGGTACCAGGGCCGCGAAAACCGGCTGGCCGGGAAGCGTGAGATGGCGGCGCATATTCTCGCCACGCAGCGGATGTTGCCTTCGCTGCAACAGCGGTTTGTGCAACTGCAATCAACCGCCAGCGCCGGGCAAATTCTCCTGCCTGGCAGCTCCGATGCGATTGCGGGGGCCAACCTGCAATCCGCGCTGCAAGGGCTGGCGAGCCAGGCGGGGACCAGCCTTTCCAGCGCCGCGATGCAGCCCGCGAAGCAGGTAGGGGTGCTGCGGCGGATCGGCGTGGAGATTAATGTCACCGCGACATGGTCCGCGCTCACCGCATTGCTCGCGTCGATCGATGCGGCGCGGCCACGGATGATCGTGGAGGATTTGAGTATTTCCACCTTGCAGCAGACCGATATCCATGCGGATGCGCCGTTGCAGGCGACCTTTTCCGTCGCCGCTTTCCGCGCTGGAAGGACACCATGACTCCATTTTTTATCTCCGTACTTAAAATTAGACCCGGCGCGGGCGGCCATGCCATACCCCGGTCTTCTGGATGGCAGGCTCGATGATGTTTCTCCGCAACGGTGTTCTCGTGTCACTTTTAGCACTCACGACATGCACAACTGGTCCCCGAACCACCCCAACGGCGGTGCCGCAGCCGGTTTACCAGCCGGAAAATCTCAACGCCGCGGCTTCGGCGAATGAGCGTGTCAGCGGGCCAATCGGCGGCGGCCAGTTCTCGCCCAGGGCGAGCGCCAGCTATAGCGCCGCCCCGCCGATCGCGCTGAACGCGGCGCAGGCGGTGCCCGCTCAAGGCGATGTTTCACTGGATTTCGCCGATACCGATATCCGCACGGTGGTGGACCAGATTCTCGGGAATATTCTGCACGAGAATTACACCATCGACCCGACGGTGAAGGGTACGGCGACGCTGCGGACGGTGACGCCGCTGGCGCGTGACCAGCTGATCCCTACGCTGCAAACCTTGCTGGCACAGAACAAGGCGGTGCTGGTGCGCGCCAACGGGATCTACCGGGTGATGCCGGCGGCGGATGCCTCAGCCTCTCCCGCGCTTGCGGGGGGCGCCGGGCTGGGCGGTGCGACGGTCGTGCCGCTGCGCTACGCCTCGGCGGCGCAGCTCGCCACCGTGCTGCAACCCTACGCCACGGGGGGCGGCAAGCTGATCGCCGACCCCGGGCAGAACGCGCTGATCGTCGCGGGGGACCCGGCCAGCCGGGATGCGCTGGTCAATTTGATCCAGGCTTTCGATGTCGATGCGCTGGCCGGGCAGTCTTATGAGCTGTTCCCCGTTACCTCCGGGGATGCGAAGGATTTCGCGGCGGCATTTTCGGCCGCGTTGAACAAGACGCCAGGTACCGAAAAATCCGGCCCCATCACGGTGGTGCCGCTGGAGCGCATCAACGCCGTGCTGGTGATCGCCCAGGCGCAAAGCTTTCTGTACGACGCGCAGCGGGTTTATGCGGTGATAAACCAGGTGCAGCGCGAGACGGTGCGGAGCTGGCATGTTTATTACGTGCAGAATGGCCGGGCCAACGATGCCGCCTATGTGTTGCAGCAGGCCTTCACGCCTGACGACGTGACGGCGCAGCCGACCGCGCAGAGCTCCGGCCAAGCGCCGGCGGCGCTTAACAGCCAGTCTTCGAGCGAGAGCACAAGCGGCAATTCAGCGGGCGGAATAACCGGGCTTGGCGGCTCGAGCGGCATTGGCGGGCTGGCTGGTTCCACCAGCAGCGCACCGGCACAAACGGGCGGGGCAAGCGGCGGCAGCAGCGCCGGCGGCAGCGCCGGGCAGAACAGCACCTCCGGCGCCAGCGCATTGCTCGGCCCGCTGACCTCAGGCGCGCCCAGCGCCAGCGCTACATCGGAAATCCGCATCATCCCGGACAACAGCAACAACTCGATCATGATCTACGCCACCGCGCAGGAGGATGACCGGATTGACGCGATGCTGAGCAAGATCGACATCGCGCCGGTCGAGGTACGGATCGATGCCACCATCGCGGAGGTCGATCTCAACAAGCAGCTGCAATACGGTACGCAATTCTTTTTCAAAGGCGACCTCAATGCGGTATTGAGCAACGCCACACAGACTTCGACGGCATCGTCATTCGTAGCATCATCCCTGCAGACCGCTTTCCCAGGTTTCGTGCTTGGAGGCTCCGGGACTGACGGGGCGCCGCTGGCGATCTCTGCATTGCAGGCTGTGACGAAGGTAAATGTGCTATCCTCGCCAGAGCTGATGGTGCTGGACGGCCAGCAGGCCAGCCTGCAAGTGGGCGACCTCGTGCCGTATCTTTCGCAAAGCTCGCAAAGCACGATCACGACCGGCTCGCCCGTGATCAATTCCATCGACTACCGGGAGACTGGGGTGATTTTGCAGGTGACGCCGCATGTCGGCGCCGATGGGCTGGTAACGCTGGATGTGTCGCAGGAGGTGAGCGGCGTGCAGCCGACGGTGACAACCACGGGGCTGGACTCCCCGACATTTTCCGAGCGCGCCGTGACCTCCCGCGTTTCCATCCAGGATGGCCAGACAATTGGCCTGGCCGGGCTGATCTCCGATAACGATTCCCACAGCAATTCAGGAATACCCTTCATCAAAAACATCCCGCTGCTCGGCGATTTGTTCAGCACGCAGAACAACCAACGTACGCGCGAAGAGCTGCTGGTGCTGATCACGCCGCATGTGATTCGCACGCAGGATGAAGCGAACGCGCTGACCGCGGATTTGCGCGAGGCGCTTCCCGATGCCGCCGCCGTGCCGGCGGAGCTGCAATACGTCCGGCCGTCGGATGCGGCGGACCCGGACGCGCAGTTGCGCTCCAGGCTGCCGCCGTGAGTGCAAGGAGCGAGCGCGGCTTCGCGCTGCTCATCGTGCTCTGGAGCCTGGTGCTGCTCGCCTTCTTGATGATGCAGATTCTCGCATCGGGGCGCACGGCTTTGGATCTCGCCGGAAATTTACGCGCGCAGGCGCAGGAGGCTGCGGTGGCCGATGGCGCGTTGAATGAGGCAATGTTTCATCTTGCCGCCACCGGCGCAGCGCATTGGCCGCCGGGCGGCGGTTATTCCGTGCGCGTGGGGACGGAAACCGCTAAAATACAGCTGCAAAACCTTGGCGGAAGGGTCAATCCGAATGTCGCTTCGCCAGCACTGCTGGATAGCCTGCTGCAAGCCGCCGGTGTGGCGCCCGCGCAGGCCGATGGCCTCGCCAGCGCCATCGTAGCCTGGCGCAGCCCGCCGGAATCCGCAGATGCCGCGGCAGCTTCGCTCGCGCCTTACCGCCGTGCAGGGCTTGCCTTCGGGCCGGCCGGCCATGGTTTTTTGGATTTGAACGAATTACGCAACGTCATCGGCATGACGCCGGGGATTTTTGCCGCACTGGCACCGCATCTTAGCCTTTTTCAGCCGGGCGAGCCTGACCCGGAAGTTGCTGACCCGATGGTTCGTAAGGCGCTTGCCCAGGCTGGCTCCATGGGTTTGGCAGGGAGCGCCTATGCAAATCCGCCGGTGGTGGCGGTGCGTGCCTGCACCGCCCCGGCGTTCTGCCGCCAGGCGGTGGTCAGCTTTGCCCGGGCGAATGGCGCGATGCCGTTCGAGATCTTAGCTTTGGGCGCGGATCATTGATTGCAGATCAGCCCTGGGTCGCCGGGCGTGCCGGGCTTGTCCGCGCTGCCCAGCGAGCAAAGGTCGAAATCCAGGCCCGGGCGGGTGGAAGGTTGCTGATACAGGAAGGGATGACCCCAGGGGTCGAGCGGCAGCTTGTCGCTTTTGATGTAGGGCCCCGCCCATACCGAGACATCCGCCGGTTGCGTGATGAGCGCCTGCAAGCCGTCCTCGGAGCTTGGGTAGCTGCCGGTATCGAGCTTATACATGTCGAGCACCGAGCTGATCTGCGCGACGGATTGTTTGGCGATGGAATCCTTGGCGTGGCCAAGCTGGCGGAGCACGGCGGGAGCGACGAGGCCGATGAGCAGGCCAAGGATGACGATGACGACCAGCAATTCCAGCAGGGTGAAACCCGCCTCGCCAGCCCGGCGATGCTTTTGGATTTGACATAAAGCTTCCCTGCTCATTACGCCTGCCTTCGCTGTTTCCATGGTTCCGAAAGGATCATAAACCGATGCGTTGTCAATGATCCCTTACCTCAAATGTATGCTCGCCGTCGCCGCCGTGACTGGCCTGCCGCCGCGCGTGCTTCCGGTGATCCAGGCGATGGAAGGCGGGGCGGCAGGTGTGGTGCGGGTGGATACGAACGGCACGGCGGACCTAGGCGTGATGCAGGTCAATACCATCTGGATTCCCGCATTGGCTGCGCGCGCGGGGCTAACAGAGGAGGCAACGCGGACGCAACTGATCGGCAACCCCTGCTTCAACATTGCTGCCGCGGCCTTGATCCTTCGCAGCTATCTTGTGGAAACGCATGGCGCGCTGCTACCCGCCGTCGGCGATTACCACTCCCACACGCCGCCGCTGAACGCCGCCTATGCGGGAGAGGCGGAGGCAAAGGCGGGCCAGCTGTTCGGCCAAAACAAAGCGGCGAAATAACTACTTAAAAGACATCGTAAGCTTTTGAGCGAGATGTCTCATGGCTCGCAATTCCGTGATTTTTTATGGTCGTTTATTAATAATAAAACAGCGCACAATGTAAGCGATTGTAGCTAAAAAACTCAAATCTTATCCCGTTAGACTTACGAACAGAGAGGAAACCCGATGAACGCCGAAAATAAAGAATTCATTACTGAAAATCCCCTGCTTGATGCGGGCCGCCGCGGGCTGATGCGGAAGGCCGGATTGAGCGTCGCCGGGATGGCGGCAGCCGGCGCGGTGGGCGTGGGCGGGCTGGCGCTTAGCAGCAAGCCAGCGATGGCCGATACCACCAGCGATGACGTGATTTTGAACTTTGCCCTTAATCTCGAATATCTTGAGGCAAATTTCTATTTGTTCGCGGCTCTTGGCCACGGGCTTCCATCTTCTCTGACAAGCGGGCTTGACACGGTCGGCACCGTGACGGGCGGCAGCGCCGTGCCGTTTCAAGTCCCGCTGCTCCGGCAATATGCCGATAACATTGCCGCCGATGAGCAGGCGCATGTGAATTTCTTGCGTGCTACCTTAGGGGGTGCGGCGGTCGCCCAGCCAGCGATCAACCTGCAAACGAGCTTTACGCAGCTTGCGCAAGCCGCTGGCCTGATCACCGCCTCCCAGACGTTTAATCCATTCGCAGATGAAATAAGCTTTCTGCTTGCGGCGTTCATCTTCGAGGATGTCGGCGTCACCGCGTATCTTGGTGCGTTGCCGAGCATCACCACGCCCGCTTATCTCGGCGCCGCGGGTTCGATCATGGCGATCGAAGCCTATCACGCCGGGACCATCCGCACCTTGCTTTCAGACATTGGCGCGGGCCAAGCGGTACAGGCGATTTCCAACCTCCGTGCCACCCTGTCCGGCGCGAATGACGATGAGGGTATTCTGATGCCAAGCGGAGCGGTGAATATCGCGCCGGAGGATTACAATGCTCTCGCTTTCCCACGCACGACGCGGCAGGTGTTGAACGTTGTTTATGGCGCGCAGAACGCCACAAGCGGATTGTTCTTCCCCAATGGTTTCAACGCGTAGGGCACTGTACAGGGACCGCACTATCCCGGTGCGGTCCCGCAATTTTGACGGCAGAAAAGAAGGCGTATAATCCTTCAACCGGCGTGTTATCGCGGGAAGGATCAGGAATTGTCTTCGGACCAGAATTCAACGGCCCATCGTACTGCCTGTTATTTCCCAAATCTCATGAGCTATCTCAGCCGCGGGATCGGAACTGTAGAGGGTTGGCTTTCTCCCACCGCAGCCTCCGTTATTGCAAACGTGCTTGTCCGCCAAGTTCAGGACGGCATGAGCGGCGATGTTTGCGAGATCGGCGTGCACCATGGCCGCCTGTTTTTGGTGTTGGCGAACGTGACGCTGCCCACCGAGACGGCGGTTGCAGTCGATGTGTTCAGCGAGCAGGAAAAAAACCTGGACCAATCCGGCCATGGCGACCGCGCGATCTTCGAGCGCAACGCCGCAACCTATGCGCCGGGTGCGAAGATTGATGTTATTCAAGCTTCCAGCCTGGATTTGCAAAGATCGGATTTTCTAAGCCGGCGCTTTCGCTTCATCTCGATCGACGGCGGCCATACCGCGCCGGTAACGGCGAACGACCTTTGGCTTGCCGAAAGAACGCTTACCGAGCGTGGCGTTGTGGCGCTGGATGATATTCTTGGGCATCTTTGGACCGGAGTTATCACCGGGCTGGTGCGATATAAGAACGAAGGCGGAAGCCTGGTGCCCTGTGCATTGCTGCCGAACAAGCTTTTGCTGGCAAAGAATGCCGCGCAGGCCGCAGAGTGGCGGGCGCATCTCAAGCGGCATTTCCCACTGGCAGTCGCCAAGGCCGATCTGGAATTTCTCGACGCCCATGTCGAGAGCTATTTCGATCACCCGTATTATGACCATGAGACGAATATAGGACTGCAAAACGATTGTGATGCGCTGCAACGGAAATGCGATGCGCTGAGCGCGGAACTTGGCGAAGCGCGGCAGCTTGTGGCTGCGCTGCATGGCAGCACCTCCTGGCGCAGCACGGCGGTTTTGCGCTTGCTTGGCGGCGGGTTGCGGCGGAAAGCATAACTTTAGATCCGGATAACTTCAGATGAAATCGCCCTGCGATCTCAACTGAAGTTATCCGGCTTTACCTGTATGATAGAGGGCGATTCAGACTTTATGTTCAAGCGTTGAGACGATTGAATACAGAGTCATCGCGCTTTAAAGGTTTGCGTGCTCCAGCGAAAGGCCGATGAGCATTCCCTGCATCCGGGTAGCGATTTTGTCCCAGCTGCGGGCTTGCGTCCAAGCAGAAGCGGCTTGCTGCGTTTTCCTCCGGTAATCTGGATCGGCCAACGCATTTTCCAGGCTGGCGGCGATCTCTGCGCTGCTGGTGCCGGAGGCGCGAAGCACGGCATCGCCCGCGTCTTCGAACAACGCCAATGGCGTTACCAAAACCGGCACGCCCGCGGTGAGGGCGGTGTGCAATGAACCGCTTGCGGCCTCGGTAGAGGATTGATGCGGCAATACGATGATGTCGCACGCACCCAGCAGCGCCAATGAACGTTCATTGGGCAGGAATTCGGTGAACCATTCGATCGAATCATCCAAGCCTTCCGATGTTGCTGCCTTGCGGCAGGCGTCGATTTCCGCCTGGGATTCCACCGTTCCATAATCCGCGTTCACCAGGCGGAGCCGCGCCTTTGGCCATTTCCTTTTCACGATGGCGAGGCTTTCGATGAGCGCAGGCATACCCTTACCCGGAAGAAAAAACCCATAGCAGCCGATGAGCGGTGCGCTGGAATCGGGCAATGCCTGCGCTGGCCGCCCCGCCATGGCTGGTGCCGAGCCATGCGGGATCATGACTGTGTTATGCACGAGCCCGATCGTCTTCAGGCGGTTGAGATCCGCTGCCGTGTGGACGATGACCCTTGCGGCGCCGGATAGCGCGGCGAGGCAGCTTGTGCGCTCCTCCGCCGCGATTTCCAGCAGGTGCCGGGTGTTGTGCAAAGTGACGACGGCGATGCGATGCCGTTGCGCGAGCCCTTCCAGCAAATGCGTCAGCATGTCCCACAGCATCAAGCCGGGATGATGTTGAATCACCGTAACGCTTGGATCGGCGGCGGCGATGCCCCTGAAAAGTGAAGACAAACTCGCCGTATCGTAAACGCGCCAAACGGGAAGCACCGGTACGTCACCGGCCTCGGCTCGCGAGCGCTCGTCGGCCAGGATGGTGATGCCGGAGATGTTCTCAGATTCGGGCATGTTTGACACGAGATGGTGCGAATATCCGGCGATGCCGCAGTTCACATCCCAGGAGGAAACCCAGGCGATACGGACGCGCGGTTTTGGCGCGATCAGCGCATTTACGGCGAAGGCTTCGAGCCTGCGAATTCCGTCTTCAATATCCTGAACAAAATCGGTGCCGTTTTCAGTGCCCGTGCGGCATCCTTTCGCGGCGGCTTCGCGCAGCGCGGTGGTGAGGTCTTCCACATCCGGTTCCAGCCAGAGGGAATGCTCCATTGCGACATGGCTGCCGGATTTGGCAAATCGGTAATCGACCAGCCGGGTACTGTCGCCGCGCTGGCAGAAATCCATCTGGCCGCCGTAGCCGGTCACGATGAGTGGAATGTTGGCGGCAAGAGCCTCCGCCGCGGGCAGGTTGAATCCCTCGCCCCGCGTGGGCAGCACGACCGTATCGGCGCTGGCATAAAGGGCTAAAAGCTCGGCATCATCCATGTCGCGGTCGATCAACGTAATTTCGGCAATGCTTGCGCCGCCTTCGCGCAGCCGGGCGATCTGCGCCGCGACATCGTTATGCGGATTTGGAAAACCTTTGATTACCAGGCGAACGTTATCGCTTGCACAAAATGCGGCGGCGAAAGCCGCAAGCAGCGCATCCACGCCTTTACGCGGAAAACAGGAGGAGACATGCAGAAAGGTGAACATATCGCCTGGCGTTGCCGTGCCCCTGAGCTGCCGGAATCCGCTGAGGTCCGGGAAATATCCAAGCGCGCAAACCGGGATGGAAAGCCCGGAATCGACAAGCGCCTTGGCGACAAAACGCGAAGGCGCGATGACGCCCGCAAAATTGGCGCAAAGCTGGGCGATAGTCGCCGCGGGCACGACCGATTCCTCCCAGAAAAACATGGCGAGCAAAACATCGCCGCGCGCCTCTGGCACCAGTACAGGGTAGTGCTGGCTGATCACCACAACCGGGCCGGAATCAGGCTTGGCCCGCGCCACCAGGGCCATGATGCGCCCGGCGCTGGCCTGGGGAATGCATGACGCAAGATCTTGAGTTTCGTCTGGCACCGGCACGAGCCGGACCCGGCCAGGGCGAGCGTTTTCAATCGCGAGCGCCAGCGTCCGGTTCACCGCCGCCAGGCTATAGCTTGAAGCCAGATGGCCGGTGATCTCGAAATGCAGATTTTCCTTCAGCATCGTGAGCGCTTCGGCTTCTACCGGCATCGCCACGCCAGCGCGGGAAAGCGCTTGCAACAGAACCGGCGTTTGCCGGTCGAGTTCAAACCGCGCAAGCACCTTGTACTGCTGGCGAACGACGGCGGCCCGCCGCGCCGGGTTTTGCGCGAGGCCGAGCATTTGGGCGGCGGCATTATACGGCGTGGCGTCCTTCAGAAGTTCGGACGCGCCACCCAGCGTATAGGGTATCGCGCCGCTCGGCCAGGCGAGCACGGGAACGCCGTTCACCATAGCCTCAACCAAGGGCACGCCAAAACCTTCGTGATGGCTGAGCGAGACATATAGATCGGCGCTGGCATAATAGGCGTCGCGCTCGGCATCGCTGACGAGACCGGTCAACGTTATCTCGGACCGCAGATCCTGGCCAAGCGTGTGGTGCTCGATTTTCTCAAGATAGGCGCTATCATAATCGCAACGCCCGACGAGAACGAGGCGAGATGGCGCGCCAAACATTCTCCGGAAGTTTTTGTAGGCGCGGATCAGATCGAGCTGATTTTTCGACTCGACGACGCGGCCAACGAAGAGGATCGTAAATACACCATCTGTGATTCTCGGCTGGACGCGCCGCCGCATCGCTGCGAGGTCGAACAGCATCGTGCAGGTCTGAACCGGATCGAACCCAAGCGCGCGAAGCTCGATGGCATCGTATTCGCTATCCGCAAGCGCGGCGCAAACGAGGTTCTTCCATTTCGTCAGTTGCTCGCGCCCCAAGCGGGCGTAGGCTTGCATGAAGGCATTTCCGTCAAGCAATTCCGGCGGTGTGATGTTATGATAGAAAAGAAGTTTTCTCGCGCTCAAGGCTGAAATCTGCTCGAACGCGTCGAAACCCATCGAGTGACGCACCAGCAGAACATAGTCATCGTGCTGCGGCAATTCGCCGGCGGGATGCAGTTCGTCAGCCAGCGCCGGGTCGAGATGCTGCACGAATATTTCACTCGCATAGCCCAGGCCGCGTAGAACATCCTGCGTCAGGAGCATTGCATTGGTAATAGCGTCACCCACGGCGGAACCGGCGTGAAATTGATGCACCGTATGTGTGCGGCCAGGCTTTCGCGTTGCGGCGGGAATATGTTGTGCAACCGCCGGCGCGGAGGCAGGTGCAGGTTGCGGCTGAACAACCGGCGGCTCGGTTTGCAACGCGGGCGGCGCTTCGCGCGGAATATTTCTCCGCCGCAGCCTGCGTAGCAATCGAGTGGCTCGCCGCAAAGGGGCGGTGACGCGCCAGGATGTGCTGGTCTGCGTTGCATGTAGCAGGGCTTTCACATGCGGCACCTCCTGGGCGGTGGTGCGAAGCCAGGCGGCTTCCGCGCGGAGGTTCGTGAGTTCGGCCAGGAGCTGCTCACATTTTCCGGCGGCCTCGTGCGCCTGCTTTTGCGCAAGAAACCGTGCAGCGTCACGCTGTTCCAAGGCCCTCAGCGTTCGCCCGGCAGCGATTTCCGCCCGCCGTTCGGCGGCTTCCCGGCGTGCGGACTGCTCGGTGGCGCTGGCCTCGGCCTGGTTGATGCGCCGTGCACATTCGGTATCCGCGACGCGCAGGAAATTGTCGAAAACATTCGCAGGCGTTTGAAAATGCCGGGAGAGTTCGGCGCTTCGCTCTGCCGCGAGATAAAACCGGTTCAGGCCGTCAAACCATACGAAACGATAATTCGCGCGGTCAAGAAAATGCTCCCATTCGCCATGGGTCGGGAGGCTGGACATCGGCGCCGTCGCTTCCACCAGCACGATCCATGGGCGGAACGAGTTGAAATCCGCACCTGCCAGTACAGCGTGCTCCGCGCCCTCGACATCGATTTTGAGGAAGTGAACGACACTTGGCGCGTGGATTCGGCAAATTTCCGCCAAGGTTTGCACTTCGATCCCGGCGGTGTGCATTGCAAAACCACTGGCCTCGATAGCGGGCAAGGCGCTGGCCTCAAGCGTTGAGAGGCCCGTGCCGGGAACGGTGTAGAACGTAGCCGTGCCGGGCTGCTCACCCAGCGCCATGTTAAGGTTGATGTCGCGCACGCGGGCGGCTTCGAGCCGGAGAAAGTCCAGCGTGACCGGTTCGATATTGATGCCGCTCCAGCCCCGGTCGTAAAATCCGCGCGTGACGGAGTCATCGTCCGGATGCGAGGCGCCTACGTCGATATAAAACCCGTTTGGGATGTGCCCGAGCGCGCGCCAGAGCAAAACGTCCTCAAAGTTCTGCGCGTAGGAAATGAACGTCATGCTTTATCGGGACCGAGGGATCGAGGGCTTGCCGCATGAGGTGTAAAAAACGGAAATTTCCAGGGGATGTCTCTGGCCAGCCGTTTGCCAAATTTATTGCTTGGGCGCTCGGCCAAATTGTGCAACAGCCATGCCAGCAATACCACGCCGGTGAAACCGCAGGGTAGTGCTACAGCGTATGGCAGGTGCAGAATATTGATGATGAATTCCATTAAGGAAAAACCGATAATGGCGTGGATGAGGTAGAGAGGATAAGAAATATCGGCCAGAAAATCGAGAAAGCCGATGGCGCGAAAGTGCCGCCGCGCAAAATAGGCGGCGCCAAAAATTGCCACCGCGTAGAGGTAATTGACGGTCACGACCGGAAACAGGGCGCCGAGTGGCCCTGCCCGCCAGCCAAGCGCAAACAGGCCGGTGAGCATTGCGCCGGTGCCAAGGGCTTTAACGGAGCTGATCAGCCCGGCGATCCGGTAATAGAACACCGTGCCGATGAACATGAAACCGATATACATGGGCTCATCGGCGAGGACCGATGAAATATGAATAACGCCATGTTTTTGCGCGGCGGCAAGCGCGAAGGCCAGCGCAGAAAAAACGACAAGAGGCGTCACCCGGCCGCGTAAAATCCAGGGCCGCAGCAGCGCCATCAAGACATAGAATTTAATTTCAATGCAAAGCGTCCAGTTTACCATATCGACAAAATTCTTATCAAAAACGGTATCCAGCAGTGCTGCGTTCGAAAGATAGGCGAGCGGCCCGAAAGCCATGTCGATGCCGTAAAACCGGGATTGCGCGCTCACCGTGAGCCACTCAAGAAAAAGGGCCGTCCAGAGCGTCGGGAAGATGCGAAAAAAGCGCGCGACCAGAAATCTGCCGGGCGGATGTGATTCCAGCGAAAGCGGGATAACAAAGCCGCTGATAAGAAAAAAAATCCCGACTCCGAGGGGGCCGAAGTTGAGCCAGCGCCAGGAGATCAGACCGACGATGAGCGGGTGGCCTATATGGTAGTGCGGGGAACTGGTGACCCAGTTGACATCCGGTCCCATCAGGATGAACACGCCGATAAGATGGCTGGCGACCACCATTAACGCCGCCAAGCCGCGCAACTGGTTGGCGAAAATTATTTTGGCGCCGCCGCGCCGCGGATCATCGGAAAGGACGTTGCCACCCTTGTGTTTCATTTTTTTCCGATACCGGGTTAGTTAAGGACAAGTAAATAAGTCCATATCAAACACCATCATTCACCGAACGGTCAACATGAACCAGAATTCCATCGAGAATTTACCCACAGCAGCGCGATGGGCGGCGGTTTTGGCCGAAAACTACAACGGCACCGCGACGGAAGACGATATTTTTTATTGTTTCCGGCTGCTTCTCGGGCGGCAGCCGGAGCCTGGCGAATGGGCCGGGCATTCCATGCAGGCGGGGACCGAGCTCGATCTGGTGGTGAAAAGCTACCTGAACAGCCTGGAGTTCAGCCGCCGCAAGCTGCTGGCCCAGAGTGAGCCGGACAGCCTCAAAATCGCACAGTTCGAGCGGTTCAGGATTTATGCCGATTTGGATGACCCGCTGGTCGGCGCAAATGTTGCCGCAGGCGTTTATGAGCCCGAGATTGTCGCGCAATTCGAGCAGGTTCTTAGGCCCGGCATGGGAGTCGTCGATATTGGTGCGAATATCGGCTTTTTTACCATGGTGGCGGCTTCGCTCGTCGGCCCGGCCGGCTATGTGCTGGCAGTTGAGCCGAACCCCGCGAATGTGCGGCTTTTGGAAGCCAGCCGCCAGCTCAACGGGTTCGACCAAGTTACGGTTTTGCAATGTGCCGCTGGCGCAACCACCGGGTTGCTTGCGCTTAACGCGATGCATTCCACGGGGGTGACCTCTTCCGTCGCGGGCGGCGAGGCGGCGGTGCTGGCCAGCCGGCTGGTGCCCTGCCTGCCGATCGACCGTATGTTGCCGGAGGGCCGGAAGATCGGATTGATCAAGATCGATGTCGATGGGAGCGAATACCATGCCCTGCGCGGCGTGCAGCAGTGCATCGCCCGTGACCGACCTGTCATCATCACCGAATTCACCCCCGCGGCACTTCCTGGCCTTTCGGGCATCGCGGGCCAGGCATATCTGCAATGGCTGCAAGCGTTAGGCTATAGTTTTTCCATTATCGAAAAGGATGGTTCAACCTCCGCCGCCGTGCATTCAAACCAGGTGATGCAGGTTCTCGGGCAGCGGGGAAGCGACCATCTGGACTTGATCTGCCACCCCGTAGCGGAATTTCCGCTTCTCGCCCGCTTGCGCCGTAATCGCCGATCTAGCCTGAAAGCCTGTTGACCGACGCGCTGATTTGCTTTTGGCCAATGTTGCGATCTGCGCGCCTGCCGCCGGCGCGGATGGGCTATTGCTCAGCTAATTCAAGTATCCTCGCCCTGCGGCGACACGTTCTTTAAGCGCATCGAGATCGGCCTTCGAGTAATAAAATCCTGCGCGAACCACACCGGAGATGCGGCCAAGATTTTCAACGTTTTCGAGCGGATTCGCATCCAGTAATACCATATCTGCGTTCCGCCCGGAGGCGACGGTGCCCATCGTATCGGTACGGTTCAGATATTCAGCCGCGTTGATCGTCGTCATTTGCAAAATTTTCAGCGGCGAAAATCCGGCCTTGGCAAGCTCCGCAAACTCTGCCTGAAGCGTTAACCCTGGCCCCAGCATCGAGCCGCCATCGGAGCCGGTCATCATACGCACGCCTGCATCGGCGAGGCGTTTTGCGAGCATGAGCTGGCGAGGATAAGCGATGGCGAATGTTTCACGCATCGCCACGGGCAGATTTTTGAACTTCTTCGTGACGTCGCGCCAATTTTTTACTTTTTTGCGCGGCAGATACCGCACGTCCGGGTGGTTCTCATATTCCTCTGCAAGCTCTTGCGTCCGTAGGCGGATGAGCGTCGGCACCTGCCAGCTGCCGTCGGCCACGAAACGCGCCGCCAAAGACTGGCATTTCTCCTCACTGAACGTATCGAGCGCGCGCTGTAACCGCGCGATGTCTTCAGGCGATGAAAAAGCTGCTGGGTTAATAAGAAGCTTTTGCATTTTCATGTTAATGAGAAGCCGCAAAAAGGGAATTTTCAATGACGGCAGCTTGACCAAAGGCCGGTTGGAGGCTTCGGCGTGCAATTCCGCTTCCTTCGTCGAGCAGCCAATCCAAACCGTATCGCCAGGCCCTAGATGTTCAATGGATTTAAAGCCGGCATGAGAAGCTTCAGCGGCGTTTATGCCGCCCTGGAGGTGTCCGAGAATGGGGATGCCGGCGCGCTCGGCTTCTTCCATCGCGGCGCGAAATACCGCCGGGCCGCATACGCCCACTTTGACGAAATCCGCGCCTTGCTCCTTTTGCTGCCGGACTTCCGCGATGGCGGCCTCCGGGGTGCTGGCGTTGAGGGGAAACAGGACCGTGCCGGGCATTTCGAGCAAGGCTGGCGCTTTTTCAGTAAGGGGCAAGGTACGGTTGCGGCGTTGCTCGAGCAAGGCGGGGGAACCGGACATCTGGCGGAAGCCGGTAACGCCTTCCGCGAGCATCAGTGCAAAACTGCCGGAAGGATCTTCCAACTCCAAAGCATGGGAATGCATGTCGTTGTAGCCCGGAACGATGAATTTTCCGGTTACGTCAATTCTTTCCGCCGAGATGCCGGCCTTTCTTGAGCCGGTTTTTTCGAGTGAAACGATCATGCCTCTGTCCATCAGGACGCTCATGCCTTCAACCACGCTACCATCTGCCGGATTAACGATGGTCCCGCCATCGAGCCAGACCCTGCCCGCGACCGGCATGTGCACGGCGCGCGATACTTGCTCAGCGCGCGTTTTAGAAGCAGGCGTGTCGGCAAAAAACGCGGTTCGTTTGACGGGTGCCGAGAGGCGCGGGAAACAGCAAGGGCAGGTTCCTCCGGCAAGCAGCATTGATGTTAGCATGATTTTATCCTCCACCTGGGCGAAGTGCCGTTATCGGTTTTTGAGCTTTTGCTCATTACCGCGGCTCGCGCAAGCCCTGCCGGATGCCGTTAGAAATTAGTTTGATCTGCACCTTTCAAGCGTAGTCTGTTGCGGGCTTCGTCTGGTGTGGCGATGGCGTAGCCCAGCTCGCCCAGAATGCGCTTGATTTTAGCGACCTGTTCGGCGTTGGAGGTGGCGAGATGGCCGCGGTCGAGATACAGGCTGTCCTCCAGCCCGACCCGGACATTGCCGCCGAGGAGCGCGTTATGCGTCGCCATCGGCATCTGGTGCCGCCCGGCGGCGAGCACGGACCATTCTACATCGGGCCCGAACAGGCGCTGCGCGGTACGGACCATGTGCAGCAGATGGTCGATCTCTGCCGCGATGCCGCCCATGATGCCCATGCAGAACTGGATGAACAGCGGCGGCTCGTAGAGCTTCTGGTCCAGAAACCATACGAGGTTGTGCAGATGCCCGACATCGTAGCATTCAAACTCAAAGCGCGAGCCGTGGCCTTCGCCCAGACGCTTCAACACCGATTCGATGTCCGCGAAAGTGTTTTTGAAAAAACTGCTGCGCGTGCCTTCGAGGAACGGCTTTTCCCAGCCGTAGCGCCATTCCTTTATTTTATCCGCGACCGGGAACAGCGCCATGTTGATGGTGCCCATGTTGAGCGAGGTCATCTCCGGGCTGGCCCATTCGGCCGCCGCCAGGCGCTCATCCAGGCTCATGCCGGGTCCGCCGCCGGTGGTGATGTTCACCACCGCGCCGGTGGCCTGTTTGATCCGTGGCAGGAATTGCTTGAATAATTCCGGCGAGAAGGCGGGGCGGCCATCCTGCGGGTCGCGCGCGTGCAGATGCAGGATGGTCGCACCCGCCTCCGCCGCCGCGATGGATTCAGACGCGATCTGGTCCGGCGTGATGGGCAGATGCGGCGACATGCTGGGGACGTGCAGCGACCCCGTGATCGCGCAGCTGATGATAACGGATTTTGCCATGATGTTGTTAATCTCCCATATTCAACGACGCAGGATGCGATAGGATTTAGAATTGTACGTTGCGGTCAGGCGATGCGCGGCCGCCGCAAAATTTCTTCCGCCGTCTGCGCTGCGATCAGCGAGGCTTCGGCGGTTGGCACGCCCAGGCCGCAAAGCACGAGCTGGCAAAGCTCCTGCGCGATCCAGACATTTGCGGCGCCGCCGCGGTCGCCGTTGAACCGCGTGAGGCCCGCATGGGCCACGCCGAAGATGAATAACGCCCCGGCCTCCACCGTGGAGACGGTGAAGCGGCCCTGCGCCAGGCCCGCGCTCACATCATCGGTCGTACCCCGGTTGAGTTCCATCGCGGGAACGGTCGCGCCCATGCGGTCGTTGCGGACCAGCACGCCGCCCTGCTCCGGCTCTTCGGCGACAAAGCGAAGATACACGCACATACCGCGCACAACCCGCCGCGCCGGATCGCTGATCTCCGCATTGGCGGCGGTAACTTCGGCTTCGACGCGGTCGCGGATGCGCCCGGTGACGGCGGCAAGCAGCGCCTCCTTATCCGAGAAGTATTTATAGAAGCTGCCTTTGGCGACCCCGGCTTCGCGCACGATGTCGTCGATGGCGACGGCATCGACCGGGTGTTCAGAGAATAATTTCTGCCCGGCGCGCACCAGCGCCTCGCCCACCGGCTCCCCGGCTCCCGTTGCGCGCTTGCGGCGGGGCTTGCTGCTTTCCATGCCTGTCTGCTTCCATGAAACCGGCGCGGCAGGCAAGGCGGATTTGCGGGCAATGTTGCTCATGCGGCGGTTTGCACGGCGGCGGGGGATTTAAGCGCCTGCTCCCAGGCATGCAGGAGCCGCTCCGGCGCGCCAGTTCCGAAGGTGGTGCGGTCTGGCCGTACCAGAACCGCCGCAACGCCGTGCGCCGCCAGCCAGGCCGTAACCTGCTCCCGGAATAAAGCCAAGCGGGCATCATCCAGGCTTATGGTAAAAACATCAGGCGCCGCGGCCGCGGGCGAAGCCGCGATAAGCCAGGCGCCATGGCCCAGCGCATCGTCCAGCCGCAGCGTCTCGCCGTCACGCTCCGAGACGGGTTGGGGAAAGAGTTCGCCTGCACCGGGTGTACCTTCCAGAATGCACGGCCCGCCCAGCGGCGGCGGCACGGCGGGCGGAATGGGGGTGATCCCGGCACGGCGGGCCGCGAGCATCTGTTCGTCCCGCTGCCGCGCCAGTTCGGGGTCTAATGTGCAGACCACCTTGCCCATGTCGATGGCAAGCTGGATATAGGCGCGGGCATTCGGCTCACGCTCGATCTGATAGCTGTCCAGCAGTGTATCGGCGGCGCCCCCGCGCAAAATCGCGGCCAGCTTCCAGGCGAGGTTGGCAGCATCCCGGATGCCCGCGCACATGCCCTGGCCCGCGAAGGGTGGAGTTTGGTGCGCGGCGTCCCCCGCGATGAGCACCGGACCGACCCGCCATTTTTCCGCGACAAGCCCGTGAAAGCGATAAACCGCCTTGCGTTCGATCGCGACATCCGTCTCCCACTTCGCCAGCAGCCCCGCGATGAAATCATCGTCCAGCACATCCGCAGGCTTCTCGCCCGGCAGCATCATGAACTCCCAGCGATGCCGGCCAGGCCCCATGGGTACGCAAGTGGTCGGCCGGGCAGGATCGCAGATTTGCAAGTTCACCTCCGGCAGCTTCGCGCCGGGGCGGGGAATCGCATCGACGACAAGCCAAGGCTCGTCGAACTGCAGATCCTCCAGCCGGCTGCCGACCGCCTCGCGCACCGGGCTCCACGCGCCGTCGCAACCGACAACGTAACGTGCGATGATGCTGACCGGACCGTCAGGCCCGGCGGCCTCGACGTTTACGCCGTCCGCCTGGACATGAAGATTTTCAAAAGCCGCGCCGAGCAGCAGCCGGACATTTGGCAAGGCTTTGAGCTTGGCGCGCAACGCGCCCTCCAGCCCCGGCTGGTTGAACATGAAGCCCGCGGCCCAGCCGGACGGGGCGAGGGTTTTTGCCATCGCCTCGAAGCTGACCAGTACCTCGCCGCTGGCGCTGCGGAATTCATAGCCGTTGGGGACGCGCGCGTGTTGCAGAACCTCCTCCGCCACGCCCAGTTCCTGAAAAATCCGCATGATCTCATGGTCGAAATGCGCGGCCCGGGGCAGCGGGAAAATTTCCGTGGATTTGTCGATCGCGAGCACATCGATGCCAGAGTCGCCGAGCAGCCCGGCGAGCGTGGCGCCCACCGGGCCGAGGCCCACGATCAGAATTTCGCAAGAGAGCGTTTCAGTCATCTTGTTCAACCCATATGCGGCGGGGCCGGGCCCCATTGTACGGCCAAAAGGTCGGAAAGCGGCGCGACGCGAGAGCCATCCGCGGCGGTGAAAAGATCGCCATCGGTCCAGTGCTCGAGCGTGTTATCCCAGGGGTCGCGCCAATAGTCGAAGATCTGGCTGCCGAGAAAATGCCGGCCGACGCCCCATTCCGGCTTATAGCCCGCCTGGGCGAGCCGGACATGGCCCGCATGCAGATCGTCCACATCCACGACCTCGAACGCCGCATGATGAAAGCCGACTCCGGCGGGGTTTTGCATGAGAAACAACGTGTGATGATCGGTAGGTATTTCACCACGGTCGCAGCGCAGGAAGGCGCCGATGGAAACCTCCGGCGAGGCGGCGATCTCGTCCGATGTGATGAAGCCGAAACGCTCCTTGTACCAGCGCTCCGAGCGCCGGAAATCCGATACGCTCAGCACGCAGTGACCAAGCCGTACAACATGCGCCGCAGCCTGGCCGGTACGCTTGGGCTTACGCAGCCGGGCCTTCTCCCGCGCGCTGTTCCAGCCGTCGCTGTCGGGCAAGGTTTGCGTCTCTACCGGCGTCTGCCCGGCCAGAACTTCCACGAGATAGCCATCAGGATCGCGCAGCGTGACCGCCATGCCGCCGCCGGGGCGCGTGACAGGCTGCGGTTCCACGCCCTCGGCATGGCCAAGCGCGATCACGTCCTCAACCGAGGCCGCGCGCAGGCCAAGACTCGCGAAACCCGGCTCGCCCTGCTCCGTAATATGCACATAAGGTGCTGGCCCCAGACCGCGCGCATAAAGACGATTGTTCTCATGCGTGACGGACAACCCGAAATCTACAAGAAAACGCTGCATCTTAGCCAAATCCGGCGCGCGGAACGCAACGTGGGATACATCTTCGATTTTGATCATGGTTTTCCGTAGTGACGTTTCGGTCAATTTCATAGCGCCAGAAAACTCTGCTGGCAACGGATGTTATGCAATCCGCCCAAAATATTGCTGCCAGGCCAAGTTTGTCATTGACACTAATATCAGGCGGGTATATCCAATGACCAAAACGTCATTAGGGTGGGATATGAGACCAAATTCGGCTTGCAAATAGGTTAGGCGCGTAATCACGCGCCAAAACAGCCGCCTCGGCGGTAGCAATTCAAAATCGACAACCAAAAAACGGGGAAGGCTTATGAAGAATCAATCCAGGACCAGCCGCTATATATTAATGTCTGGCGTTGCCTGCGCGGCTTTGTTGTGCGCTGGCCATTCGGCGCGAGCATTCGACTACCGATTCGATAACGGCGTTGATGTGCGTTTCGACAATACGCTGCAATATTCGGTGACTGAGCGCGTGGCCCCGGAGAATGCTTATCTTGGTGGCCAGAGTGGTGCTGCACAAAATACGAATGATGGCGACAGCAATCTGCGGGCGGGTATCGTTTCCAATCGTGTCGATTTGCTCAGCAAATTCGACATCAGTGACCAAGGCTACGGCTTCGACACGACAGTCGACAGCTTTTATGACGCGGTTTACAACCAAAAGACGCAAAATACAGATGGCGCGACCTATAACCCCGCGCAGCAGCCCGCGAATAAGTTTACCTCCGCGACGCAAACGCAGGCTGGCCGCAATATCGAACTGCGAAACCTGTTTATCTATGGCGCGCCGACGATTGCGGGTATCCCCCTGACGATTCGCGTTGGCCGGCTTGTAAACCTGTTTGGCGAAAGCTTGTTCTTTGCAGGCAATGGTATTGCCTATGGCAACGCGCCCGTCGATGTCGAGCGTGCGGCCAGCGTACCGAACACGCAGGCGAAAGATCTTTTTCTGCCGGTAGGACAAGCGCTAATTTCGGCACAAATCACGCCATCCGTTACGGTAAGTGCCTATTACCAATTCGAATGGGAGAAATTCAACTTCATCCCAGCGGGTAGCTATTTCTCGCCAGCGGATCTTCTGGATGAAGGTGGCCAGCGGATTTATGCTGCGTCGATCGTGCCTTATTCAAGTTACGCGAGCCCTGGCGTCGCGGCGTATTTGTACCGGGCCAATGACATTAAAGGCGCGGATACCGGGCAGTTCGGCGCCGCTGTGCATTACGATCCGCCAGGTTCGAACTTCGATTATGGCTTTTATGCGCTGCAATACAACGACTCCGAGCCGCAAGTTTATGCCGAGGCGGGCGCTGGCGCGCCAACACTCCAGCGCGGCACGGCGGCGGGTTCGCCAACGGCGCTTAGCGTCGGCACGTATCAACTTGTCTATGCCAACCATATCCAGATTTATGGCGCTTCCGCCAGCACGACTGTTGGCCCTTTCAACTTCGCGGGTGAGGCTTCGGTGCGCGCCAATGAGGATCTCCGAAGCACCGTTGACGTTTCGCCGATTGGGCCACGGCCCGGAAACGATGAACATAATGCGCTTTATGCCATCGGCGATGTCGCGCACTATCAGGCCTCGGAAATTTATCTTGGTCCGAAAATTCCCGGCCTATGGGACACTTCTTCCGTGGTCGGCGAAGCTGCCGGCGAGAACCTGTTCGCGATAACGAAAAACAAGGAAAACTTCGACCGTGTTGATTCGCGAAACATGGCGCTCGGGCTTCGTGTTGTTGGGAATGCGACATACTTTCAGGTGGTGCCTGGCCTGGACATAAGTCCTAACATCGGCCTGGGCTATAATTTTATGGGAAAATCGCCGGATACGAATGCGTTTAACGGCACGGGTATCGACCGCGGCGGCGACCTAACCCTGGGTATTTCCGGCACATATCTGAACAAATGGACGGGCGGCATCAGCTACACGCGTTATATCGCGCCGGCTCAGCGCGACCCATTCGCGGACCGCGATTTCGTCGCATTCAATGTCGAACGCACATTCTGAGAGGAAATGAAAAGATGATAAAAATGAACCGCCGCTCTGTTTTGAAAACTTCCGCAGCCAGTGTGACCGCGGCCTCATTGCCGGGATTCTCGAGCGCGCAGACCGCCTTTACGCCGCCATCGTATACGCCGGGCGACCTGAAAGGCGAGTTAACCCCGTTTGGCGCGGTTAAAGCAGGCAATGCCGATGGCAGCATCCCCGCCTGGACGGGTGGAGGCTACCCGATGCCCACAGATTATAAGCAGGGCGACCCTCGCCCCATTCCATTCGCGGATGAAAAGCCGGTTGTTATCATCACTGCACAAAACGTGGCGCAATATGCCGATAAGCTGTCGGTAGGCGCACAAGCAATGTTCAAAAAATATCCGGATTATCAAATTCAGGTGTTCCCAACGCATCGCACAGCCGTAGCGCCGCAATATGTGTACGATTACATCGCTAAAAACGCGACGAACGCCCAGCTGTCAGCGGATGGCAATTCAATCTCCGGCGCTTACGGTGGGATTCCTTTTCCCTTTCCGAAAAATGGTCAGGAAGTTGTTTGGAATCATGAATGTCAGTGGGCCGGAACAACGGCTTATTTTATGTCTGATGCGCGGACTTTAACGGCGTCAGGTGAAAACGTGCTTGAATCCCGCGTATATGGCTGGTTCCAGTATCCTTACTATTTTGAGAATGGTGAGGACCGGTTCCAGGGCATTTTCTTCCAGGAATTCGGTGTTCCCATTGCGCCGCCTTATGAGGCCGGTGAGTCCATCATGATTTTGCAGACCCTGAACCAAGGGAAGCAGCCGGTTGAAGGGTGGGAGTATCTGGTCGGACAGCGCCGTACACGCCGCGCGCCGGAGCTGCAATACGATACACCGAATTCGCTCACCGGTGGCACCACAAACTGGGATGAAGCCAATATTTTTTCCGGCCAACTCGATGAGTATAATTTTAATTATACCGGCATAAAAGAAATGTATGTGCCGTATAATTCCAATAAAACAATGGCAGCGACGATCGCGGACCAATTCAAAACGCATTTTCTTAACCCGGATGTCACGCGGTGGGAATTGCACCGCGTTCGCGTGGTTGAAATGACGCTCAAACCCGGTTCACGCAATGTCGATGCGCGTCGCATTCTGTATTGCGATGAAGATACCGGTTCAGCCGTTCTGTGCGATATTTTTGACGCCAGCGGTTCGTTGTGGAAATATCTTCACAACATTCCAGCAATTTTTGGTGACGTGCCTACCGTTTGCGCGGTAACATTTTTCTGCACCTACGATTTGCACGCAGGCACCTTTAGCGCGGCAAATTTCTACAATGCGGATACGAAGCCGCAATACAAGATTATTCCAGAACTGCCAGCCTCCTTTTTTACCGCAGGCCATCTGGCCGGAGCGTCCGGAGGGTTCTGATCTTTCGCTTCAGGGCTGCGTGCGCGTCACGATTCTATCGTGGCGCGTTGCGAATTTTACAGGCGCTTGACCAATTTGCTACCCGCCCCCATTTCGATGATTGCGACATAGGGAGCCGGGCCTATGCTGGACATGGCACATGCGCGTGACCGGATGGTCGAATACCAGATCGTGCGCCGCGGCATTGCAGATCGTTTGGTGCTGCAAGCCATGCGCCGTGTGCCGCGCGAGCGTTTTGTGCCGCGGAACATGCAAGACCATGCCTATGAGGATTCTCCGCTTCCAATCGGCAATGGGCAGACAATTTCCCAGCCCTATATCGTGGCTTGGATGACCGAGGCAGCCGCAATAACTCCAGGCGATAGGGTTTTGGAGGTCGGCGCGGGTTCGGGTTATGGCGCCGCCGTTTTGAGCCTGATGACAGAGGCGGTGTTCAGCATAGAACGCCACGAGGTGCTGGCAAACGGCGCGCGCGAGCGGCTTCGGAAATTGGGCTATGGAAATATCCGTCTTCGCATCGGGGATGGCACGCAAGGCTGGCCAGAGGAGGCACAGTTCAACGCAATCCTCGTCACCGCCGGTGGTCCCGAAATTCCCGCCAGCCTTCGCCATCAACTGGCAATCGGCGGCCACCTGGTGATGCCGGTGGGCGGCACACAACGCGCGCAAAGCCTTATCAAACTAACCCGTTTGAGCGAGACGGAGTTTTCGCAAACGGAGCTTGGCGATGTCGCATTCGTGCCGCTCATCGGCAAGCATGGATGGGATTCATGACCGCTGGTTGCGAGGCTCAGGTTTCGAAATTGACCCTGTTGCAAAACCACCGTTAGCCTTGAAGAAAGCAACCAACGCAGCTTTATCTTGCCGGAGTTTTTGCCCATCGACATGGCTGATCGTTCGCAAACCAAGCGCATTGCCAAGGCAAAGGGCATCCGCTTCAAACAAGCAATCTGGCGGTATCGTTGCCTCAACAATAGTCCCGGATTCAAGCAGCACGGCGCGGCGGATACCGGGCAATGCGCCGTCAGACACTTTCGGCGTCAGCCAGGCGCCGTTGCGATACAAAAATACATTCGCCGCGCTTGCTTCCGCGACATCCCCCGCAGGATTGAGCAAAATCGCGTCATCCGCGCCGCGTTCTGCGGCTTCGATACGCGCCAGAATGCTCGGCAAATAGTTCAAGGATTTGATCGGCGAGAGCGGGGAGGCGGCATCCCGCATGATGCCACGTGCGATGACAACGCGGCCGGGGGCGGGCGCAGGGGGCGCGGGCGCGGCGGTTATCATCATGGTGCGCTGCTGCTTTTCGCCCGGCAAAACGCCGCGCAGCCCAGGCCCGCGCGTAATGGTCAGGCGCAAAACGCCATCGCTAAGCTGGTTTGCCGCAGCGGTTGCAACAAGCGCCTGCTGCAACACGCTGGCGGGCGGTGCGTTAAGCCGCAACACCGCAGCGCCCGATTGCAGCCGTGCGAGATGCCGCCCCACATGGCGCGGCATGCCTGCGAACACGCGGATCGTCTCGAATATCCCGTCGCCGAGCAGAAAGCCGCGATCGCTTGGATCGATTCGCGTTTCCTCAGCAGGCGCCAGAACCCCGTTCAGCCAGATTAACGCTTCATGCATCATAAGCCTCAAGCAAGGGGGCTGCTTTTAATTGCATCTCATCATATTCGGCTTGGGCGTCGCTGTCCCACACGATACCGCCGCCGGCCTGCGCGAGCAGACGGTCCTTCGCCGCGATGATGCTGCGGATGATGATGGAACTTCCCATTGCGCCATCAAAGCCAATCCAGGCTATAGTGCCGCAATACGCGCCGCGCCGCGCCGTTTCAATCTCGTCAATAATCTGCATGGCGCGATGTTTTGGCGCGCCGGTGATCGAACCCCCGGGAAAGGTCGCGCGCAACAGATCGATTGCCCCGAGGCCTGACCGCAGCTGACCTTGGATTGCCGATACGAGATGCTGCACGCGCGCAAATCGTTCGAGTTCACACAGCTCGGTTACTTCGATGCTCCCGGTCGCACAAACCCTGCCGAGATCGTTTCGCATCAAATCCACGATCATCAAATTTTCGGCGCGGTCTTTTTCTGACTTGCAAAGCGAGCGGCCAAGACGGGCGTCATCTTCCGGGTTTATCCCGCGCGGCGCGGTGCCCTTTATCGGCCGTGTCTCGACCTTGCCGTCAGCGCTCAGCCGCAGGAAGGATTCCGGTGAGGCGCTGATGATCGCCGAATCGCCGCAGGATAGATATGCCGAGAAAGGCGCAGCGCTATTGCGGCGCAACGCGGCGTAAAGCCCGGCGGCAGAGAAATTCTTGGACCTTTGCGCCTGGAAGCGATGGGTCAAATTCGCCTGGAAAATATCACCCGCGGCGATATATTCGCGGATTTTCTCGACCCGGCCCCGATATTGCGCGGCGTTCCATTCCGGCTGCCAATCCGGGCGCGAGACAGGGCCAAGGCGCGATGGCGTATCGAGCCGTTGCAGGAGCGCAGCCAGGCGTTTAGCGGCGGTGGCGTTCGCGCGTTCCTGCCCCATGAACCAGAGCCGCTGCGAGCGGTGCTCAAAACCCAATATGGTATCGTAAACTCCGAACCAACCAGCGGGGAAATCCGAAATCGGCGGGTGGCAGCTTGCCACGCCCGCAGAAGCCGCGCCGAGGTCGTAGCCCAGAAACCCGACCGCGCCGCCGGAAAACGGCAACGGCGCGGCGGGACGGCGCGGGGGCGCGTGCCGGCCAAGCCAGGCGCCAAGCGCAGCGAACGGGTCGCCCTCCTTATCGTCCAAGCGCAAAATCGCCAGCGGGTCCGTGCAGAGATAGGAAATCTCGGCGCGTGGATCCTCCGCGGTTGCGCTATCCAGAAACGCCAGATGCGGATCATCGGAGAGGGAGGCAAAACAGTCGAATGGATCGCGCCAAGGCAATTCAGTCACCAGCATGGGCATCATCGGCCTTGCCTTCGCCCTTTGCGTATCAGCTCCGCGGTAAATTACCTGCCGCAACCCAGACCGTCAATGCGGATCATTCTGCGGTCCATCCGCCATCGATCATTACCGATGATCCGGTCATCAGCTTCGCGGCATCGGATGCCAGAAATACGACCGCGCCCATAATATCTTCCACTACGCCGATTCGTCCAAGTTTGATTTTCTTCAGCACATCATTTTTAAACGCCGCCTGCTCGAAAAATGGTTTGGTCAGCGGTGTTTCGATAAAAGTCGGGCAAATGGAATTCACCCTTATGCCGTAAGGCCCGAGGTCGATGGCCATGGCTTTGGTCAGTCCTTCAATCGCATGTTTCGACGCACAATAAACCGTGCGCCGTTCGCCGCCGACATGTCCCATCTGGGATGACATGTGAATGATGGACCCTGAAATTTTCGCAGCGATTTGCCGCTTCGCAATGGCTTGCGCCACAAAAAAAGCGGCGCGCAGATTAAGGCTCATGATCGCATCAAAGTCAGCAACCGCTACCTCCGTGAACGGGGCCGGGCGGTTGGTCCCCGCGTTATTCACCAGAATATCGAAAGGCGCCGCCGCTTCTAAAGCTTCCTGCATCGCGCCGGTGTTCAAAACATCGAGACAGAGAGATGATACATTGCCGCCTTCCTCACGAATGGCGGCGGCGCATTCCTCCAGCTCCGCCGTATTGCGTGCCGCCAGAACAACCTCCGAGCCAGCCTGGGCCAGTGCCGCCGCTGCGGCCAGGCCGATTCCGCGGCTCGCGCCCGTTACCAAAGCGCGCTTGCCATCCAGTCTGAACGACGGCGTGCGCGGCAGCTTTTGCTGAACGGCGGCCATCATTCAACAACCCCGGCATAGGGCACGTTGCCGCCGCCATACCGGCGCACCCGAATATTGGCCTGTTCGCCATGCCCGGCAAAACCTTCCAGCGCGCAAAGCCGGGAACAATAGCTGCCAATAAGCGCGGAGGCTTCATCGGTGAGCAGCTTTTGATAGGTGCAGGTTTTTAAAAACTTCCCAACCCAAAGGCCGCCGGTATAACGCGCTGCTTTTTTGGTTGGGAGCGTATGGTTGGTGCCGATGACCTTATCGCCGAATGCGACATTGGTGCGCGGGCCAAGAAACAGCGCGCCGTAATTACGCATATTCGACAGGAAGTAATCCGGGTCTCGCGTCATCACCTGCACATGTTCGGAGGCAATCTCGTCCGCCAGGCTCAGCAACTCCTCATCGCTGTCCGCCACACATACCCCGCCATGCGTCTCCCAGGCGCGCCGCGCGACCGGTGCCGTGGGCAATATATTGAGCAGCCGTTCAATCTCCCGCAGCGTCTCGCGCGCGAGCTTTGCTGAGGTCGTGAGCAGGATCGCCGGAGAATCGGGCCCATGTTCCGCCTGGCCGAGCAAATCCGTCGCACAGATTTCCGCATCAACCGTTTCGTCCGCAATGACGAGCGTTTCGGTGGGTCCGGCGAACAAATCAATTCCGACGCGGCCAAACAGCTGGCGCTTTGCCTCTGCCACATAGGAATTTCCGGGCCCGACCAGCATCGCCACCGGCGCGATGGATTTCGTTCCCAAAGCCATGGCGCCGACGGCCTGAATACCGCCAAGGCAATAAATCTCATCCGCACCAGCGAGATGTTGCGCTGCGACGACTGCCGCCGCAGGCTTGCCGTTGAACGGAGGCGCGCAGGTAATCACCCTTGGCACGCCGGCAACTTTCGCGGTGATAATCGACATATGGGCCGATGCGAGCAGCGGATACTTCCCCCCAGGGACATAGCAGCCGGCAGATTGAACTGGGATGTTTTTATGGCCCAGTATCACGCCAGGGAGTGTTTCCACCTCGATATCGCGTAACGCCTCGCGCTGAAGCTTGGCAAAGTTGCGAACCTGCGTTTGTGCGAACTTGATGTCTTCAAGGTCGCGTTTGGTCATTTGCGACAGACAATTTTCGATCTCCGCGTCGCTGAGCCGGAAATCATCGCGATCCCAGCTATCAAAACGTATTGAAAGCTCGCGAACCGCAGCATCGCCTCGCGCCGCAATATCGGAAAGAATGGATTCGACGGATTCTCGCAGCTTCGCGTCAGCCGATGCAGAATCTGCCGGGCTGGAGCCTGTTTTAAGCCAATATGCCACGATAAAATCCTTTGCGTTTTTGCGGGGAAGGTTATTGCATACGAATGCAATCCTCGTTAACATGCGCTGCATTCGAATGCAAGTCTGGAGATTGCCGATGGATTCTGTTCATCCGCTTCGAGGGGGCGGCGATTTCTAGCCCGGTCAAACCCTGCGCCTCAGAGAGGCGGCGGCTGTCCACGGCCTATGATGTCGCGCGCCTCGCCGGTGTGTCGCAATCCGCGGTATCGCGGGCTTTTACCCCAGGCACCAGCATCTCATCTGAAACCCGGGCCAAGGTAGAAGCTGCCGCGCGGCAGCTGGGCTATCGCCCGAACCTGATCGCGCGCTCGCTGATCACCCAGCGCTCCGGCACCATTGCGGTTGCTGTCGATTATATGGAGAACCAGTTTTATCCGGCAATTCTTGAGGCTTTATCGATAGGTTTTGCTAAAGCCGGCTACCGGATTCTGCTTTTCATGCCGGGGGAGGATGGCGATCCGGAGCCGATTTTGGAGGAAGTTCTGCGTTACCGGGTTGCTGCGGTTGTGCTGGCATCCACTCTGCTGACCTCGCGTTTTGCCGAGGAATGTTTTCAGGCGCGCGTGCCGGTCGTGATGCTCAACCGCAAGACCGAGAGCGAAACCGCTTCCAGCGTTACCGGGGCAAATTATGCGGGTGGCCATGCGGCGGCGGAGTTTCTGGTGGCAGCCGGGCACCAGCGTTTTGCCTATGTCGCCGGACTTGAGGATTCCTCGACGAGCCGGGAGCGCGAGAAGGGGTTTTTTGAAGGTCTCCATGAATTTGGTGCAGCCAAACCGCAACGCGCCGTGGGCCATTATGACTTCGCCGCGGCGAAGGCGGCGGCGCGCGCATTATTCTCCGGCATTGCCATCCCAGATGCGATATTTTGCGCGAACGACCATACGGCCTTTGCAGTGATGGATACGGCGCGTGCCGAATTTGGTTTGAACGTCGGCCGGGATGTCTCGATTGTGGGCTTCGACGATGTGCCCTTGGCCGCCTGGCCGGCTTTCAACCTTACAACCTATTCCCAACCCGTTCCCGCACTGGTGGAGCGTGTCATCGCGGTGACATTGCGGCATCTGACGGAGGACAACTACAAAGCGATTCATGAGGTCATTTCTGGCGAACTCGTGATTCGCGGGTCCGCGCGAATACCCGAAACCCATGGAAAATGAAGGAACGAAAATGAAAACGATCGTAATGACGGGCGGCACGTCCGGCCTTGGTGAAGCCGCGGCGAAAATCATCTCAGCCAGGCCGGATGTGCGCTTGTTGATCGGCACGCGGGCGATCCAGCCATCCGGCGCAGAGGCCGTGCCGCTAGATCTGGCAAGCCTCGCCAGCGCCAGGCGCTTCGCGGAAGAAACCATCGCGCGATTGAAGGGCGATAAAATCGATGCCTTGGTGCTGAATGCAGGCTTGAGTCTTTCCGGTACTGGGCAACGCACGGAGGAAGGTTACGAGACGGCTTTTGCCGTCAACCATCTGGCACATTATCTGATTTTGCGGCTGCTAATCCCGCATCTTGCGCCAAATGCCCGGGTGGTTCTCACCGCGAGCGACCTGCACGATCCGGCGCTTAATAAAATGGCGCCGCCGCAGCACGCCGATGCGCGGAAACTTGCCTTGCCGGTGCAGGAAACGGAAAAAGCTGAAGGCGGTTTCAAACAGGGCCTGCGTGCCTATGCCGCATCCAAACTTTGCAACATTCTAACAGCCCGGGGGTTGGCGGCACAGCCTGAATCGCAGGCGCTTGGCCTGCGTGTTGTTGCCTACAACCCCGGTTTTACGCCCGGCACCAAGCTTAGCAATAGTGCACCGTTAGCCATCCGCCTGGCGCTCGCGGTGTTAACGCCCGTCATTCGTCCGCTTATGCGGTTGAACACGGTGGCATTGGCCGGCAGCAATCTCGCCGGTCTGGCGCTCGGTGAAATCCCGCAGCCGCAGGGCCGGATTTATGCCTCGCTAGTGAAACGCAATCTCACCTGGCTTGATCCATCCGCGCTTGCACAAAACGATGATGCCAGAGACGCGCTCTGGCACGACAGCGCCACACTCGTAAACGTCGCCAACTGAAACTGGAGCGGGCGAAGGGATTCGAACCCTCGACCCCAACCTTGGCAAGGTTGTGCTCTACCCCTGAGCTACGCCCGCGCTCCGCGGCCCGTCTTTAAGCACCCTTCAGGCAGATTGCAAGCGCCGTAACGGCTTGGGGTGTGAGCAGGCAAGGTGATACTATATAGAAGGTTCAAACGCAGACGGATCATCGAAAATGAGTAGCCTTTTAACCCCCGCGCAAGACGCGCCTCCTCCCACCCAGGCGGCTGGCGTCATCATCGACGGCGACCAGACGACATTCATGGCCGACGTTATCGAGGCCTCGCGGGAAGTACCGATTCTGGTGGATTTCTGGGCCACCTGGTGCGGCCCGTGCAAAACCCTCACGCCGATTCTTGAAAAGGTCGCGCGAGCCCAGGGGGGCCGGGTCAGGCTGGTGAAAATAGACATCGACAAGAACCGGGAACTCGTCGCGCAACTCACCCGCATGGGCCTTCCGATGCAGTCCGTGCCTACCGTGGTTGCATTTTGGCAGGGTCAGCTCGCCGATACCTTTTCAGGCGCGCTACCGGAGAGCGAGGTGAAGCGCTTTGTCGAAGCCTTGCTGAAGCTCGCCGGTTCCGCGGCGCCGGGCGCGGACCTCATCGCCGAGGGCAAGGCGCTGCTGGAAGTGGGGCAGGCTGATGCAGCGGCGCAGCATTTCGCCGCCGCCGTGCAGGCGGATCGAGACAAGCCGGAGGCCTGGGGCGGGCTTGTCCGCGCGCTCATAGCCATGGGCGATGAGGAACAGGCCGCCGAGGTGCTGGCGGAAACCCCCGCCAGCCTCGCCGAACATGCGGAGGTTGCGGGAGCACGCTCGGCGCTCGCCTTGGTGGCGGAGGGCCGCGCCGCGCAATCCGCCCGAGCCGGGCTGGAACAGCGCCTGGCCCAAAACCCGGATGATTTCGAGGCGCGCTACGAGCTGGCAACTGCCTTCAACGCCTCCGGCGCTCGGGAGGAGGCAGCGGACGCGCTGCTAGAGATCATCCGCCGCAACCGTGTCTGGAACGAGGACGCCGCCCGGCTGCAACTTTTGAAGTTTTTCGAGGCCTGGGGCATGGACGATGCCGCCACCATGGCCGCGCGGCGCAAGCTTTCGGCCTTGCTGTTCCGCTGAGCGATGCGGGCATCTCAGCCTAAGCTCGAAGATCTGCCGGAGGAGTTTCCGGTGTTCCCGCTTAGTGGCGCGTTGCTTTTGCCGGGTGGCCGCCTGCCGCTGAATATATTCGAACCGCGCTATCTGGCGATGGTGGAAGACGCGTTGGGAGCGGGGCGCATGTTCGGCATGGTGCAGCCGGACAAGCGGCTTGGTTCCGGCGATACCGGCCCCGGCCTGTACCGCATCGGCTGCCTCGGGCGGATCACATCCTTCAACGAGTCCGAGGACGGCCGCTACCTCATCACATTGAGCGGCCTTATCCGGTACACGATCAACGAGGAAACCCAAGGCGAGCGGGGCTATCGCCGGGTGCGGGCCGGGTTCGGCGGGTTTGCCGCGGACATTCACGAGCCGAGACCGGCGTTGCCCTTCGAGCGCAAGGATATTCTACAGGCGCTCGCTCGCTATTTTGCCCATGCCGGGGTGGAGGCGAACTGGGACGCGATCTCCGCCATGCCCGACCCCGCGCTCGTCACCTCGCTCTGCATGGCCTGCCCTTTCGATACCGAAGAAAAACAGGCATTGCTGGAAGCCAAGGACGATGCCGAGCGCGCCCGCGCCTTGCTGGCGCTGCTGGAGATCAATGCCTTCGACGACGGGCATGAAGAGGACGACGAGGAACCGAAGGCGAGCTGACGATGGAAAATAATACCCCGATAGACCCGAAACTGCTGGAAATTCTCGTCTGCCCCGTAACCCGTGGCCCGCTGACCTATGACCGGGAGCGCGGCGAACTCATCAGCCGCAAGGCAGGTCTCGCCTATCCAATCCGCGACGGCATTCCCATCATGCTCCCGGATGAAGCGCGCAGCATCGATTCGTGAAGCCGCCCACGCAAATCAAACTCCGGCGCGCCGAAAACCTGCTGGAACTTGAGTTTGACGATGCCACGCCCGTGCGCCTGCCGGCGGAATATTTGCGGGTCGAAAGTCCCAGCGCCGAGGTGCAGGGTCATGGGCCGGGGCAGGAAGTGCTGGCCGCAGGCAAAAGCCATGTCGCGATTGCCGGCATCGAGCCTACGGGGAATTACGCGATCCGGCTGATTTTTTCAGACGGCCACGATACCGGCATCTTTACCTGGGACTATCTGCGCCAGCTGGGGCGCGAGCAAAACACCCGCTGGCGCAGCTATCTGCGGCGGCTGGAAGAAGCCGGGCTGAGCCGGGACTAGCTTATGGATACCGAAACTGAGCCGGCAATTTCCGATGCGCGGATGCGGCTGACCGCCGTCATCGTCGCCACCGCGCTTTTTATGCAGAACATGGATTCGACCGTCATCGCAACGGCGCTCCCCGCCATGGCCAAAAGCTTCCACGCCGTGCCGCTGCACATGAGCATCGCGCTTACCTCCTACCTCATCAGCCTTGCGGTATTCATCCCCGCCAGCGGCTGGGTAGCGGACCGGTTCGGCAGCCGCCAGGTATTCCGCGCGGCCATTATCATCTTCACCGCCGGGTCGGTATTTTGCGGTGTCGCCCCCAGCCTCGCCGTGCTGGTGTTCGCCCGGGTGCTCCAAGGGCTGGGCGGCGCGATGATGCTCCCCGTCGGGCGTTTGCTGCTGCTGCGCTCGGTCAGCCGGGCGCAAATGGTCGCGGCGATGGCCTGGCTCACCATGCCTGCACTCATCGGCCCGATCCTCGGCCCCCCGCTCGGAGGCTTCATCGTCACCTATTTCTCCTGGCGCTGGGTGTTCGACATCAATGTGCCCATTGGCGTCATCGGCGTCGTCGCGGTCACGATGTTCATTGCCGATGCGCGGGAGCCGGGGCAGGGCGCCAGGCTGGATGCCTGGGGCCTGCTGCTGTCGGGCTTCGCTATGGCGGCTGTTATGGGAGGGTTCGAGACCGTCGGGCGCGGCCTCGTGCCGCTTTCCTGGACCATTGGCTGTTTCGCCGCCGGGGTAACGTCAGGGATTGCCTATGTTTTTCATGCAAAGCGGGAGGCGCACCCGGTGCTTGATTTTGCGCTGCTGCGAATCCCGACCTTCGCCAGCTCCGTCGTGGCGGGCAGCCTGTTCCGCATCGCGGTCGGCGCCATGCCCTTTCTGCTGCCATTGATGCTGCAACTAAGCTTCGGCAAATCGCCGATGCAAAGCGGGCTGGTCACCTTCGCCTCAGCGGCTGGCGCGATATTGATGAAACCCGCCGCGCAGCCATTGCTCCGGCGCTTCGGTTTTCGCGCCGTGCTGATGTTCAATGGCGCGCTCGCCGCCGGCTTCGTCGCGGTCTGCGCTTTTTTTCAGCCAGGGTGGCCGGTGCTGGCGCTGGACGGCATTTTGTTCATCAGTGGTTTTTTCCGCTCGCTGCAATTCACCGCGTTCAATGCGATTGCCTATGGGGATGTTTCCCGCAGCCAGATGTCCGCCGCGACCACGCTTTATGCAACAATCCAGCAGCTCACGCTCACGCTTGGTATCGTCGTGGGCGCCGCGACCCTGGAAATTTCCGCCAAGCTGCACCACCACGCGACGGCCGTAAAATCCGACTACGCCCTGGCGTTTATCGTCGTGGCTGGCGTTGCGTTTCTCGGCGTGCCGATCTGCGCTTTGTTGCGCCCGGATGCGGGCGAGGCCTTAAGCGGCCACCGCGGCGCATAGAGCGCGATGACATCAAATCGACCCATTTATGGTTTGCTTTGATGTCTGAATCGCCCTCTATCACATATGTAGAGCCATCCGGGTCTAGCGTTTCAGCACCGAAACGGCGTCATAAAAGAATAATATATCCTTAATGGGGTTTAAATAAAAATATCATCTAAACCGTACGCCATACCGCAACGCAACAAAAATTTTTTCTGAGTCGGTGACGGATTTGTAACCGAATTAACATCAAACCGGACTGGGAAAATCTAAGATTGCACTTTAATGTGGTTCGCAGATTTAAAGGGCTTGGCTATGTTGAATGAGAAATCTTACGGTTTCGTGTTGTGGGGCGTGCCGCGTTTCCACCGGGCAGAGGTCATGCCGCGGATGCGCAACGCAACCTCTGTTTGGGCGGAGGATCGCCGGGCAGCGCCATGCAACCAGGCCATGAACACGCCGATGTCTCAGCTGAAGGCTGTGGAATACGCCAAAGTCGAAGCGTGCCTCTCTGCATCCTGAGCACTGCCGCGGGTAATAGCGGCGCATGAACTTCATCAAATCGACCGTTTCCGGTTTAATCTCTGTCGCCGCCACCTTTGGCGTGCGGGCTGGTACCGCGGAGCCGCGCTTTACGGAAATCGGGCGGCTTGGCCCAGTGGAAATTCGCCAATATGCGCCAAGGCTTGCCGCCAGCGTGACCGTGGCGGGAGAAGAGGTGGCCGCCCGCTCGGACGGCTTCCGCCGCCTCGCGGCCTTTATCTTCGGCGGCAATATCGCACATGCGGAAATCTCCATGACCTCGCCTGTCGCCCAGGCATCGGCTGAAATCGCGATGACGTCGCCGGTAGCGCAGGAGCAAACTGGCGATGGCAGTTGGATCATCAGCTTCTACATGCCGGCGAAATTCTCGCTAACGACCCTGCCAAAGCCAACCGACCCGGGAATTACCGTGCGGCTGCTGGAGCCGGTGACGAATGCCGTGCTGCGCTTCTCCGGCGGGCGCGGTGTTGCAAGGGTGGCTGAGATGCGCGCCGCCTTGCTCCAGCAACTTAAAAATTCGGGCTGGGAGGAAGCCGGTAAGCCGGTTGCCTGGTTTTACGACCCGCCCTGGACCTTGCCCTGGGCGCGCCGCAACGAGGTTGCGGTGCAGGTAAAGCCGCGCTGAGTCGCCTTGGCCGCCGCAGCGGTCTATAGCGGAAGAAACTTTTAAGGCGCCGCGCTTTGGACCATGCGATTAATTTGTTTATTTTCGCTATTCTGGCGCTTGCCGGGCTGGTCATGGATTTCATCGGCTTTGTCGATGGCATCTGCGCCGGGTTTATGAACCAAGCGCATATTCCGCCAAACGCGCAGACCATTCTGCTGGCGGTGGTGGCGGTGGCGTTGGTTTTGCTGGCAATCAGGGTGCTGGGCCGGGTTTTCGCCGCACTAATCATTATCCTTCTGGTGCTGATTCTGGTGCATCACGCTGCGCCGAATCTGGCCGTGCCGCAGGCGCATCTCCCGCCGGGCTTTAAACTGCCAAGCTTGGGCCATACCACGATCTAAACCTACCCCCGGCTGAGCTGGCTCACATCCCGCACCGCGCCGCGCGCCGCGCTCGTCGTCATCGCGGCATAGGCCTGCAATGCCTGGGAAACACTGCGTTCGCGATCCGGCTTCCAGGCATTCTTGCCCCGGGCTTGCATTTTTTCGCGCCGCACTGCCATCGCCTCATCCGGCAGCGCCACGCGCAGCACTCGGCTGGGAATGTCGATCTCGATCGTGTCGCCGTCTTCCAGCAGGCCGATCGCCCCGCCCTCCGCCGCTTCCGGCGAGACATGGCCGATAGAGAGCCCCGCCGTGCCGCCGGAGAACCGGCCATCGGTCACGAGCGCGCAAACCTTCCCCAGCCCCTTGGATTTCAGGTAGCTGGTCGGATACAGCATTTCCTGCATCCCCGGACCGCCCTTGGGCCCTTCATACCGGATAACCACGACATCGCCGGGCTTGACCTTATCGCCGAGAATAGCCGCGACGGCATCGTCCTGGCTCTCATAAATCCGCGCCGGGCCGGTGAACACCAGGGCGGAGGGATCGACACCGGCGGTTTTCACGATGGCGCCATCCAGCGCGATATTACCGGCCAGCACGGCAAGCCCTCCATCCGGGCTGAAAGCGTGAGCAACATCGCGGATAACGCCGCCTTCACGGTCCAAATCCAGCGCCTCATAGCGGCGGTTCTGGCTGAAAGCCTCTGTCGTCCGCACCCCGCCTGGCGCCGCGGCAAACAGTGTCGCGGCGGTGTCGTTCGTATCGCGCCCGGGTGCCGCCACGTCCCAGCGGGCCAGCGCATCTTCCATGCTGGCGGCGTGGACGGTCGGCACTTCGGCATGGATCAGCCCGGCGCGGTTCAGCTCGCCCAGAATGGCGAAGATCCCGCCCGCCCGGTGCACATCTTCCATATGCACATCGGCTTTGGAGGGGGCTACCTTGCAAAGGTTCGGCACACGGCGGGAGAGCCGGTCGATATCCGCCATGGTGAACGGAATTTCCCCCTCATGCGCGGCGGCGAGTAGATGCAGCACCGTATTGGTGGAGCCGCCCATGGATATATCCAGCGACATGGCGTTCTCGAACGCCTTGAAGCTGGCGATGTTGCGTGGCAGCGCCGTCGCGTCATCCTGCTCGTAGTAGCGCCGGGCAAGGTCCACGATCGTCCACCCGGCCTCGACGAAGAGTTTGCGCCGGTTTGCATGGGTGGCGAGCAGGCTGCCATTGCCGGGCAGGGAAAGGCCAAGCGCCTCGGTCAGGCAGTTCATGGAATTGGCGGTGAACATTCCGGAGCAGGAGCCGCAGGTGGGGCAGGCGGAGCGTTCCATCGTCGCGGTATCCGCCTCGCTCACCGAGGGGTCGGCGGCGGCGACCATGGCGGTGATGAGATCGACGGATTCGGTTTTAAGCCCGGTGACAATCTTCCCGGCCTCCATCGGGCCGCCCGAGACGAATACCACGGGAATGTTGAGCCGCATCGCTGCCATCAACATGCCGGGGGTGATCTTGTCGCAGTTGCTGATGCACACCATGGCGTCCGCGCAATGCGCGTTCACCATATACTCCACCGAATCCGCGATAAGCTCGCGCGACGGCAGGCTATACAGCATCCCGGCATGGCCCATGGCGATCCCGTCATCGACGGCGATGGTGTTGAACTCCTTGGCGACGCCGCCCGCCGCCTCAACCTCCCGCGCCACAAGCTGGCCGAGATCCTTCAGATGCACATGGCCGGGGACGAATTGCGTGAAGGAATTGGCGATGGCGATGATGGGCTTGCCGAAATCCGCATCGCCCATGCCCGTCGCCCGCCATAGCGCACGCGCCCCCGCCATGTTGCGGCCATGGGTGGTGGTGCGGGAGCGATATGCGGGCATGGCTAAATCCTGGTGTGTGGGGCAGTAGAATCGCCGTCTTTAGACGAAAACACAAGCGCCAGAAATGCAGGGCGCCTGGTTCATTCTGTCCTTACCCCGTCGATATTGACCTCCTTCCGTGTGACGGCTCATACTGACACGAATATACATACTTAAAATCATTGGGGGTTACGCATGAAACGCAGTCATGAAGGCCGCATCGCCGTTGTCACCGGCGCGGGAGGCGGCATCGGCCGGGCAATCGCGGTAAAACTGGCCGAGCGCGGTGCGAAGCTCTTGCTGGTCGATCTGAAAGACCCGTCCGAGACACAAGCGTTGATCGGCGATGCGGCGCTCAGCTTGGTGGCCGACGTCTCCCGCGCCGAGGAATGGGAGCGCATCGGCGCCTTCGCCGATCAGCACCATGGCAGAACCGATATCGTGGTCAATAACGCCGGGATCTACCCGACTGCCTCGATCGAGGATCTGGACCTTGCTTTGTGGCGCAAAACCTTAGCAGTCAATCTAGACGCGCATTTTTTCAGCGCCAAAACCTTCGTCCCCCGCATGAAAAAAAACAGCTGGGGCAGGTTCGTGAACATTTCCTCAAATTCCATCGGGGTCTCGGCGCCGGAGCTTAGCCATTATATGGCAAGCAAAATGGGCGTGATCGGCTTTGTACGCGGCCTCGCGAACGATGTCGCCCAATGGGGCATCACCGTTAACGCGGTTTTGCCATCCATTACGAATACGCCCGGGATGAGAGACTACTCGCCGGAAACCAAGGGATTGGTCACACAGCTCCAGGCAATCAAACGTATGGGCGAGCCGGAAGATATTGCGGGGCCGGTGTTGTTTTTAAGTTCGGACGACGCCGCCTTCGTCACCGGCCAGGCATTGGTTGCCGATGGCGGCCTGTATAAAATTTCTTGAACGAAGCATTCCCAAGGAGAACATAATGCAGCGCCTGAATAAACTGATCGACGTTCATTCCCATGCGATTCTGGATTTCGGCAGCGCCGCGCCGCTCGCGCAGCAGCCGGATTGGTCGGTCGATGGCGCGCTCGCGCTCATGGATAAGTTTGAAATTTCTACCGCCATTATCTCAGTCCCGCATGCGGCGAATGAGACGGAAGGGCAGGAGGCTCGGGACATCGCGCGCCGGGTGAACGAGCTTATCGCTGACCTGACCGTGAAACACCCGAAGCGCTTCGGCGGCATGGCGACCGTGCCGGGCCGTGACATCGACGGCACATTGCGGGAGATGGAATATGCGCTCGACACGTTGAAGCTTGACGGTGTTTCAACCTCCACCAGCATCAACGACGTTTATCTTGGGGAAGCGCAATACGATCCATGGTTCGAGGAGATGAACCGGCGCGGCATCACGCTGTTCATCCACCCAACGATTTTGAAATCCTTTCCTGAGATGGGTCTCGGCCTGAACGCCTCGGTGTTTGAGTTCATGTTCTCGACCACGCGAATGCTGGCCAACATGGTCATCACCGGCGCCAAGAAGCGTTTTTCCAAGATGAACATGATCACCACCCATGCGGGGGGCACGATGCCCTTCCTCGTGCAGCGCTTTCAGATGCTGGAAGTGGCATTCGGTCCAGGCCGCGGGCGCGAGACGATTCCCGCTGAGGAAATTAAAGAGATTCTCGCGACATTCTATTACGACCTCACCGCCGCGACGACCAACACGCAGCTGCTTGGCCTGCTGGAGCTTGTTCCGGTTTCGCAGCTGTTGATGGGCGTCGATATTCCCTTCATGCCGGAATACACGATCGGCAACGCGATCGAGGCGGTCTCAAACTATTCCGGTTTCAGCGCGGCAGATCTGGACGCCATCGCGCATGGCAATGCCGCCCGGCTGTATCCGAGCCTTGCTGAACGCCTGGGCCTATAAACAAAAAAGCGGCCTCAAAACAACTGAGGCCGCTTTTACTATTCAAACCGCTTCGTAATTGGTCACGAAATCCGGCGCTGGCGCCGGGCCCCAGCGGTAGAAACTGTCCTCCGGCGGGTGCGACTTGCCCTCCCAGTCCATTGTGACCGGAATATAATCGATGTCCGCCGAATATTCCGAATGGCTGCCCCACGGGTCGCGGACATAATGAAAATAATTCGAGCCCAGCACATGCCGCCCCAGGCCCCAACCGGCGCTATAGCCCCGATCCGCCATATTCATCGCGCCATCGCCGATCTCCTCGATCGAGCCGACATCCCAGCTGCAATGGTGAAAGCCCGGCGCGTCGGACTTCGCGAATGCCACGAGATGATGGTCGCTGCCATGGATGCCGTGCATGAACGCAACGCCACCGCCCGCCTCATCCGATAGCCGTAGCCCAAGGGCCTTGCTATAAAATGCGATGCTTTCAGAAATGTCGCGCACGAATATGAGCACATGCGCCAGCCTGCGCGGCCGCACGGCGGTTTTATCGGCCCGGAACCCCGCGCCGCGCACGCCCGGCGCGGTCGAAACCGGCGGCACGAACATGGATTTCTCATTCGGCGAGCTTTTCTCGGCGACCTTCAGCTCCAGCAGAATACCGTTATTATCCTGGAACCAGATGCTGTTGCTCTCCATCCCGGCCGGCGCATCCTGCTCAGCAATGCCTTGCGCGGTGAGGTTCGCACGGAAACGCTCTAAATCTTCCTCGAACACCCCGAAAGAGAGATAGCCCAGCTTCTTCTTTGGCCCTTCCGTAATCCGCCCCCAGCGATGCCCATGGCCGAAGGTGAACAGGTCGAGATGCGAGCCATTCGCCTTCGTCTCCAGCCCGAAAGCCGAGTAAAAATCCTGCGCCACGGCGAGGTCCGGCACGGCAAAGTTGAAGTGGTCGAGCGAATGCACGCCAAGCGCATCCGGGCGGCGGGTAGGGGGAATAAAGCCCTTGATCTGTGTCATTAGTTTTTCTCCAGCACTTTTTCTCTCATTACGCGCATTCCGCTTCGCCTGCCATCCCGGGCGAGGCGGCATAAATAAATTTCATGGCGGGAAATAACTCTGGTATATGGGCCCAAAAGCGAATCAATGGCCAGCATCCGAAAAACCGCATCCACCCTCGCCGATGCCGCCTATGAACGGCTCCGCGCCGACTTGCTGGCCTGCCGGCTGGTCCCTGGCGAGGCAATAAAAATAAATGAAATCAGCTTGTTACTCGAAACCAATCCCATCGCTGTCCGCGAGGCTTTATCAAAGCTGACCGCGGAAGGCCTAGTGACTTCCGAGGCGCAGAAGGGCTTTCGTGCCGCGCCGATATCGGAAGCCGATCTACGCGACCTTACGGCGGCAAGGACCGAAATCGAGTGCGTATGCCTTCGCATGGCAATCGAGTCTGGGAATGTCGAATGGGAATCCGGCATCGTCGCCGCGCTGCATCGCCTGGTTCGCACGCCGGTCCAGGCGGCGGGCGACCCGCGCCGCAACAACGATGATTGGGTCGAGCAGCATCGTCTGTTCCACGCGGCTTTGGCGGGGGCGTGCAAAAACCGCGTGCTGCTTGAGGTCCGGGCCGGCTTATTCGCAAAATCAGAGCGTTACCGCCGCTTATCCGTGCCGATGGCGGCATTCGACCGCGACCTGGACGGCGAGCATACGGCGCTGGCCAATGCGGCGATTACCCGGGATATTGCCGCCGCCACAAGGCTGATGGCGGGCCACCTCAGCCACACTGCAAATATCGTATGCGGCAAGCACTTCGCCTTTGGCCAAAATGCAACAGGTACCAAAAATTAATTTTGAAATGCGTATTGTGGCGAAACAAAGCGTTGCGCGGCAGAGACTGTGTGATAAGAGTGACAATGTAATACGTTCTGACTGAGCCGTAAATTGCGGCGGGATACGCAGAAAAACAAACGATCGATCATAGGGAGTAAAATGATGGGAAATATGCTCAAAAATAAACGCTTGGCACTGCTCTCCAGCGTTGCTTGCGCCTCGCTACTTTGCGCGGGCCACCCGGCGCACGCATTCAACTATCAGTTCGACAATGGCGTCGATGTCCGCTTCGACAATACGATTCAGTATTCGGTGACTGAGCGTACGTCGCCGGTCTCTCCGTATCTTGGCGGCCAGATGGGCGCTGCACAAAACACCAACGATGGTGACAATAATCTCGCGGCCGGCATCGTCTCCAACCGATTCGATTTGCTGAGCAAATTCGATATCAGCGATAATGGTTATGGCTTCGATACAACGATCGATAGCTTTTACGACACGGTTTACAACCAGAAGACGCAGAATACCGACAACGGGACCTATAACCCAGCGCAGCAGCCTGCCAGCAAATTTACCTCCGCGACGCAGACCCAGGCCGGGCGGAATATCGAGCTGAGAAACCTGTTCATTTATGGTTCGCACGACATCGCGGGTATTCCCGTCACGCTGCGCGTTGGCCGGTTGGTGAACATCTTCGGCGAAAGCCTGTTCTTCGCCGGCAACGGTATTGCGTATGGCATGACGCCGATCGATGTCGCGCGTGCGATAAGTGTGCCGAATACACAGGCGAAAAACCTGTTCCTGCCGGTCGGCCAGGCGGTCATCAGCGCTCAGCTAAACAACTCTGTTTCGGTAACAGCCTATTATCAATTCGAGTGGGAAAAGTTCAACTTCATCCCGAACGGCAGTTATTTCTCGCCGGAGGATTTGTTTGATGAAGGCGGCCAGCGGATTTATGCGGCGACCGCCGCGCCGTATGTCAGCGCGGCACACCCTGGTTCAGCGCTGTATTTCTATCGCGCCAACGACATTCGCGGAGCTGATACCGGCCAGTTCGGTGCCGCCGTGCATTACGACCCGGAAGGAACGGCCTGGGACTTCGGCTTTTATGCGTTGCAATATAACGATTCCGAACCGCAGGTTTATACGCATGTAAGCCCGACGGGGCCACGCCCTGCTCCGGGGGCTGTTCCCTACGGTGCTCCGGCTGCTCTCGTGCTCGGCACCTACCAGACCGTGTATGCGGATGGCATTCAGATTTACGGCGCCTCGACCAGCACGACCGTCGGTCCAATGAACATCGCCGGTGAGGTTTCCGTCCGTGCGAACGAAGATCTGCGTAGCACAGTAACGGTTCCGGCGAACGAGCAGTTTACATCGGGCAATGGCAAAGGCGCGCTCTACGCCATCGGCGACGTCGCGCATTACCAGGCGTCTGAAATTTATCTCGGACCGAAGATTCCCGGCTTGTGGGATACGTCTTCGGTTGTCGGCGAAGTCGCGGGTGAAAATCTTTTTGCCATAACGGCGAACAAGGAAAACTTCGACACGGTTGATTCGCGGCACATGGCCTTTGGCCTCCGCACCGTTGCGTCAGCAACGTATTACCAGCTGCTGCCGGGCATGGATGTTTCACCCAATATCGGCCTTGGCTGGAACTTTATGGGTAAATCGCCGGACGCCGATGCGTTCAACGGCACCGGCATTGACCGCGGCGGTGACTTAACGCTCGGCATCGCGGCGGTGTATTTGAACAAATGGACAGGCGGCATTAGCTACACCCGCTACATCGCGCCACCGCAGCGCGACCCGTTTGCTGACCGCGACTTCGTATCGTTCAACGTCGAGCGCACGTTCTAATAAAGTTTTAAAAGGAGGAAACGTAATGATCAAAATGAACCGCCGCTCAGTACTGAAAACATCAGCGGCCAGCATCGGGGCTGCGGCAACCATGCCGCAACTCGGAATGGCGCAGGCGAGCTTTTCGCCGACACCTAACAATCCCGAAGCGCTAAAGGGTACGCAATACACGCCCTTTGGCTCGGTTAAGGCTGGTAATTCGGATGGCAGCATCCCCGCCTGGACTGGGGAGAACCTGCCTCTTCCGGCTGGCTACCAGCAAGGCGACCCGCGGCCTGTTCCCTTCCAGGATGAAAAGCCCCTCTATGTCGTTACGTCTCAAAATCTAGATCAATATAAGGACAAGCTTTCCCAGGGTCAGTTGGGCATGTTCACGAAATATCCTAACTTCACCATTCAGGTATTTCCGACGCACCGCACCGCAATCGCGCCGCAATGGGTTTATGACTACATTTACAAAAATGCGTCGAACGCGAAAATATCTGCTGACGGCAATTCGGTCACGGGTGCTTACGGTGGCATTCCCTTCCCATTTCCGCAAAGCGGGAAGGAAGTGGTCTGGAACCATTTGCTTGCCTTCAACGGCAGCCCCTGCGCTTATTTTCAATCGGACGCTTATACTGTTACCGCAACCGGCCAGAAAGTGTTTCAATCAAAAGTCAACGTATTTTTCCAATATCCTTATTATTTCCAAGGTGGCGAAAACCGCTGGAATGGCTTTTATCTCGAAACCTCTATCCTCCCCATTGCGCCACCTTATGAGGCCGGTGGAGCGATCATGCAGTTGGAGCCGGTTAACCCTGGGATAGAGCCGGTGGAGGCGTGGGAATACCTCACCGGCCAGCGCCGGGTTCGCCGCGCGCCGGAGCTGGTGTACGACACGCCAAACTCCCTCGCAGGCGGTGTAACGAATTGGGACGAGGCGGATATTTTCTCCGGTGAGTTGAACGAATACGTTTTCAATTTCGTTGGCTTCAAGGAAATGCTGATCCCTTACAACTCAAATAAGTTCTGCTTTGCCTCAACGGATGACCAGTTGCAACCGCATTTCGTGAATCCGGACCTTGTTCGCTATGAATTGCACCGTTGCAGGGTTGTTGAAATGACAGTGGCGCCGGGTAGCCGTAACGTGGACGCTAAGCGCATTCTTTACTGCGACGAAGATGCCGGTTTCGCGGCCATTGCCGAAGTCTATGACGCTTCAGGCTCGCTTTGGAAGTACCTGCATGGCATTCCGGTACTTTATCCGGACATCCCCTGTGTACAATCGCAGCAAAACTTCATAGTATATGATCTGCATGCGGGGGACTACACCTGCGGCGACTTTTATAATTCAAGCTGCAGCCCGCAGTGGAAGATTGTGCCTGAAAAGCCGCAATCTTTCTTCACCCCGGGTCAGCTGGCTGCGTCGGCTGGAGGATTCTAAACCGTTGCTTTCAACTAACTGTAACCGCCTCAGCGCGCGCCACGAGTTTTCGTGGCGCGCCGTTTTTAGGGCTGCTCTTGCGGCAGCATTCGCATCTCTGCCTTGGGCCGCGTCGCATGCTCAAATGGCGCCGGGGGGCGGTGCGCAGGCTACCATAGCTTTTGCTGAGAAATATTCGCTCAACCAGCCGTCGCACCTTACGCCACGCGCCTTGACCGGGCTTTTTACCTCTGTTGCGCGGGCCGGCAATCGGCTGGTAGCGGTTGGCGAGCGAGGCAGGATCATCGTTTCGGACGACAATGGCGGCAGCTGGCGCCAGATTGAAACGCCGACCAGCGTGACTTTAACCCGCGTCGATTTTGCCACACCAACGGATGGCTGGGCGGTCGGTAACATGGGTATCGTGCTGCACAGCACGGACGCCGGCCTTACCTGGAAGATGCAGTTCGACGGCATCCAGGCGGCAAACGTGGCGCTTGCCGATGCCCAGGCGGACATTAAACAAAAAGGCACAAACGATACCACGACGGCCAATCTGCAATCCGCGCAATCCGCCGTGGGCGCGGGGCCGACCGCGCCTTTCCTGGATGTTTACGCAACCTCCGCCAGCGATGTCACCATCGTAGGCGCGTTTGGCATGGCGTTCAACAGTACCGATGCCGGTACCACCTGGCACTCGCTGGCGGATCTTTTGCCGAACCCCAACGGCTTGCATATCTATCAAATCGCTGCGGATAACAATAATTTGGCGGCGGTGGGCGAGCAGGGGCTGGTGCTCTATGGGCCGCCGGGCAAGCCGCTCGCAACCATCACCACCTCGTTTCAGGGAACATTTTTCGGTGAGGTTTTCGCGCCGGACCACGCCTGGATCATCTTTGGTTTGCAGGGTGCAATTTTGCGTTCGACCGACCAGGGCAAGCATTGGGCAACCGTTACAGCCGGTTCGCCGGTCGGGATCGATTGCGGTATCGTTCTCAAAAACGGGGATGTCGTGCTCGGCAATCAGGCCGGGCAGTTGCTAACCAGCCACGACAACGGGCAAAGCTTCACGGTCAGCGCGGTGAACGAGCCGGTAGTCGGGCTGGCGCAAGCCGCCAACGGATCAATCATTGTGGCGGGGCTGCTCGGGCCGCGCACCATTCCCCTTTCTACACTTGCCGCCGGAGCCTAAGATGTACACGCCTGATCCAGGACCTGCCTCACTCCCAAGCGCGGGCGGCGGCACGTTCGACCCGAACACCGGCTCTTTTCTTGAGCGCCTGATCTTCAAAAACCGTCCGATCCTGATTCTGTTCTGCGCGCTGGTCACGGCGGCGCTGGCGTTTTCGGTGCATAACCTTCAGCTCAACGCGAGCTTCGAGAGCGTTATTCCGACGCATCATCCGTTCATCGTCAACTACAATAAATATAGCGGGGATCTCAGCGGCTCCGGCAACACGCTGGATATCGTGGTGCAGGCCAATCATGGGTCGATCCTCAACAAAGACTACATCCTCACGCTCCAGCACATCAACGACGAAGTGTTCTTGCTTCCCGGTGTTGACCGTGCCTTCATGCAATCGCTCTGGCGCCCGAATGTCCGCTGGAATGCGATCACCTCGGTAGGCTTGAGCAGCGGTCCGGTCATGCCTATGACCTATGACGGCTCGCCCGCCAGTATCGGGCAGTTCGCGCAGAATATCCAGCGCTCCGGCCAGATCGGCACGCTTGTCGCACCGGATTTCAAATCGTCGGACATCAAGGTGCCGCTGCTCGATATCGATACCGATACAGGCAAACCGCTCGATTACGGCCAACTGACGCGCGATCTCGATCAAATCCGCAAGAAGTACGATAGCCAGGGCGTTACGCTGCACATCACCGGCTTCGCGATGATCCAGGGCGACCTGATCAAGGGCCTACACGAAATTCTTGGGTTTTTCGCGATCTCAGTGGCAATCGCAACCGCCATGGTCTTTTGGTACACGCGCTGCGTCCGCTCAACCGCGCTCGTGGTGCTTTGCTCGCTGCTGGCGGTGCTCTGGCAGCTCGGCATTCTGCCGCTGTTCGGCTTCGGTCTCGACCCCTACTCCGTACTCGTGCCGTTCCTGATCTTCGCCATCGGCATGAGCCATGGCGCGCAGAAGATGAACGGCGTGATGCAGGATATCGGCCGCGGCAGCTCGCGGCTCGTCGCGGCGCGCATGACCTTCCGCCGGTTGTTTGTCGCGGGCTTTACCGCGCTGGTTTGCGACGCGGTCGGCTTTGCCGTGCTGCTTACGGTCCGCATCCAGGCGATTCATGAACTGGCGATCGTCGCCAGCCTTGGCGTTGCCATCCTCATTTTCACCAATTTGATTTTCCTTCCGACGATGCTGAGCTATGTCGGCGTTACGCCAAAAGCGGCGGCGCGCAGCCTTGCCGCCGAAACCGGTACGAAAAAGCATGCGTTCTGGGCGGGGCTCGATCTGTTCACGCAGCGCCGCTACGCCGCGGCGGCGATCATCGGGGCGCTCTGCCTTTGCGGGGTCGGCGTGTATTTCGGCCATAACGTGCAGGTGGGCGATCTCGGCCCAGGCGCCCCAGAGCTGCGGGCAAATTCGGTTTACAATCAGGACAATGCATATTTCGTAAGCCATTACGCGGCCAGCAGCGATGTCTTCGGTGTGATGGTGACGACGCCGAGTTATCAATGCGCGGGCTATTCGACGCTCATGGACATGGATCAGCTCGAAACCCAGCTTAAGGACTTGCCTGGCGTAATCGGTACGTCATCCTTTGCAGATTTTTCCCGTGCCCTGTCGGCGGAGTTTAACGAAGGCAGCTTCTTGTGGGACGACCTTCCGCCGAGCCAGGCTTCGCTGAACGAGGGAGTTGTTCAAGTTCCCCGCACAATGATCGACCCGAACTGCGACTTTGAGCAAATTTCGGTTTACCTCAAAGATCATAAGGCGGCGACGCTCGCTGGCGTGGTGAATACGGTCTCGGCTTTCGCCAAAACCCACAACACCCAGGATGTGCATTTCCTGATGGCCGCAGGCAATGCGGGTATCGAGGCTGCAACCAACCTTGTGGTGGCGAAAGCAAGCCGGCTAATGCTGATTGAGGTTTATACGGCAGTGATTCTGCTAAGCTTGATTACCTTCCGCTCATGGCGGGCGGTCATCACCGCAATTCTGCCGTTGATCCTTACTTCCATTTTGGCGGAAGCGCTGATGGTATGGCTCGGCATCGGCATCAAGGTCGCGACCCTGCCTGTCACGGCTTTAGGTGTCGGGATCGGCGTTGACTATGCGCTCTACATCCTCAGCGTGACGCTCGCGAACATGCGCGCCGGGATGCAGCTTTCGGAAGCTTACTATCGGGCGCTATTGTTTACAGGGAAAGTCGTCATGCTCACTGGCTTCACGCTAGCGGTCGCCGTGGCAACCTGGGCGTTTTCGCCGATCAAATTCCAGGCCGACATGGGCGAACTGCTTGCCTTCATGTTCCTTTGGAACATGCTGGGTGCGCTCATCCTGCTTCCGGCGCTCGCGTATTTTCTTTTGCCGCCGCGGTTGTTCGTCGCCAAGCAGCGCACACCGGTTTAAACCCGTAATGTGCTGGAAAGCGGAGGAGAGGCATCCGTAGCTGGGTGCAAGCGGCGCGCATCGGATCGTTTTCAAACGCCGGCTTACGTTTCTAACGTTTATAGTGGAGGTGATCAGATGGAATCGCAAACCAGTCGTGGCCCAAGCCGTGTACAGTACGAGATCGATCCACGTTCAACCATACTCATCAGCATAGATTTTCAAACCGGCTTCGGCGACAATGCCTGGGAGCCGGTGCCGCACGCCGCCGCGGCGATGCAAAACTTCAACCGCGCGGCCCGCGCGTGGCGATCCGCCGGCGGCAAGGTCATGCATGTGCAAACCTTTTTCACAGCCGAGCATAAGCCAAACGGCCGGATCATCGACTTCGCCCCGGACATCGGGGAGGCGCTCGCCCAGGGCGCGCCCGCAGCCGAGGCCTATTCTGGGCTGATCGAGCCGGGCGACACCCTTATTCACAAAACGAACTTTTCGGCGGTGGTGAGCAGCGACCTTATCTCCCGGCTGAAGGCCGCGCAGTGCGACACCGTGGTCATCGGCGGCCTTACCACGCCGATCTGCGTGCAAACCACGGTCGATGCTTTGAGCATGGCCGGGATAAAGGTTGTCGTGCTGGCGGATGCCTGCGCCTCTCAGGCAATCGGCGCGTTATCCGCCCAGGCGGCGCATGATGCGGCAATCAGCCGTATGGCCTATGTTTTCGCGAGCATTGAATCAACGGACTCGTTCATCCAGCGCGCTGGCGCCGGCAATATCGCGGCCTGACGTGCCATTCGCCTTTTCCACCCACTCCAGGTAAATGCTGGTAAACTTATCGCATTCCAAGCTCAACGGCAGAGATTAACTTTCGCACTCCGCTATGGCGCCACAACCTTTGGTCGTGTAAAGAAGTATCGTTCTAGGGAGGGGCGAGCATTGTCCGGCATGGAGTCAAAGACCACGAAAATATTTGCGCCGAATCTGCGCCGCTCGCCCGCGCCGCTCGAGGTCATATTGCTCGTCGCGGCCCTCGTCCTGGTCGTTGTATCTTTAAGCGGCATGTTCGGATTCATAAGCTGGTAATGCGGCCCGTCACGCAACGGTAAGCCTGGCTGCTCCTATCCGCGCGGCGCGCAAGCGTAGCAACACAAGAGAAATCGCGCCAACGATCAGGCTTATGCCTAGCCCGATGAACACCTGGCCGAGCATCCAGCCATGCAGCATGGCGAGGCTTGTCAGCAGTGGCACCAAAACCTGTCCAAATCTTCCGAACCCGATTGCCCAGCCAAGGCCGGTGGAGCGCATGGCGGTGGGGTAGGCGAGGGCAGCCAGCGCCAGCAACCCCGACCCGCCAAGTCCGCCGATACAGATGCCGGTGAAAGCGAGATCGATCGCCATGGGAATGATCGACCCGGCGAAAAACCCAGCGGCGATCACGCTTATGGCGCCGATGATGAACGAAGGCGCGAGCACCGCAACGGGCCCGAATTTCTCCATCAACCGGCCAGCGCTCGCCGCACCAAAAATCGAGCCGATGCCGCTGATGCCCAAAACCAGCGATGCCTTGGGCAACGCAATGCCGTGGCTATGCATGAGGCTCGGAACCCAGAGAACCACCCCCGCCGCCGTTCCGTAGAGCGTGAGGAACGGAATCCAGAGCAGTAAGGTTTCCGGCGTTCGTCCCTCCGAGAAAAGATGTTTGAACGGCGCTCCCTGAACGATCTCCTCATCGGCGATAATCCGCGCGCCAGGGTCCAGCCCTGGCAGAATGCGGCGCGCGATGCGGTGAACGCGCGCTGCGTCCCGGTTTTTCAAAACCAGGAAGCGAATGGATTCCGGCAGCCAGAGCATGAGCGCCGCAAACACCAGTACCGGGATGCCGCCACCCACCAGAAAGATCGACGGCCACCCGAAATGCGACAACAGATCATAGTTCAAAAACGAACCCGCAATCGCGCCTAAGGGAAAGGCGGTCCAGACGAAGCTCGTGACCATCGCCCGGCGGGCTGCGGGTGCGTATTCGGAGGCGAGCGCGATGAAACACGGTGTCGCACCCCCCAGGCCGATACCGGCGAAAAACCGGACCGCGATTAAGCCGCCGAACGAGGCGGCAAACGCCGTGGCAACGGTGAAAACGCCGAAAAGCAGCGTAGCGATCACCAGCATCCGCTTGCGGCCAAAGCGATCTCCAGCCAAGCCGAAGCTCAGCGCGCCGAGCATGGCGCCAAAAAGTGCTGCGGAGAAAATCGGGCCGAGATGTGCGGGCGATAATTTGAGCGTTTTGGCGATCAGCGGCCCGGCTAAGCCGATAGAGGTGGAGTCAAGCCCGTCCAGAAACGCAACCGCCCCGCAAAGCACGACGATTTGCACGAGAAACCCGCTGAATGGCGCCTCGTCGATCGTGCGCGTGATATTCACTGACTTTGCCGTTTGCTCCGTCATCTCCCCTCCTTTGGCGCAAGCTTGAACGCGCTGGAAAAAATGTCAACGAAGCCCAAGGTTGACGCGGCTGGTCTTGTCGAGAATATTGCATGCAATTAGGAAAAATAGCGAGGAGACAATGATGAGCAAACTGGTGCTGCCAAGGCGCGCGGAGCTTTATTACGGCGGAGCGTGGCACGCGCCGCTTTCGGGCAAAATGATCGAGACACGAAGCCCCGCCACCGGGGAAGTCCTTGGCCGTGCGCCGGAAGCCGGTGAACAGGATGCGATTGCCGCCATCGCCGCCGCGCAAAAGGGCTTTCAGGAATGGCGCCGGGTCCCACCGCTGGAACGCGCTAGAATCCTTCGCCGCATCGCCAATATCATCCGCGAGCACGCCGCCGAGCTGGCAATGCTGGACGCCGCCGATGGCGGCAACCCGGTCGGTGAGATGACCTCGGACGCGCATATGGCCGCCGGCATGATCGATTTTTTCGCGGGGCTGGTCACGGAGATGAAAGGCGCCTCGATCCCGATGGGACCGGATGCCGTGAACTTTTCGGTGCGCGAGCCCGTGGGCGTGGTGGCTCGCATCGTTGCATTCAATCATCCGTTCATGTTCTGCGCCAGCAAGATGGCAGCGCCCTTGGCGGCGGGGAACGCGATCATCATGAAACCGCCTGAGCAAGCGCCGCTCTCCGGGCTTAGGCTGGCGGAACTTGTGGGCGATCTGTTGCCGCCCGGCGTGTTCAGCGTGCTCACCGGCGGGCGCGAGGTGGGCGCGGCGCTGGCGTCGCATAAGGATATCGCCATCGTCACGCTGGTCGGCAGCGTCCCCACCGGCCGCGCCATCATGCGCGCCGCGGCTGATACATTAAAGCCTGTTTTGTTCGAGCTTGGCGGCAAAAATGCGCTCATCGCCTTCCCGGATGCAGACCCGGAGGAGGTCGCCGCTGCCGCCGTGCTGGGCATGAATTATACCTGGTGCGGGCAATCCTGCGGCTCGGTCAGCCGGGTGTTCCTGCACGATTCAATCCATGACGCGGTGCTCGCGCGCATTCCCGAGCATATCGCCAAGTACAAACCGGGTCTCCCAACAGACCCGGCTACGACCATGGGCGCGCTGGTCAGCAAGGCGCAGTTCGAACGGGTAAAATCCTTCATCGCCTCCGGGATCGAACAGGGTGCCAGCGTCCTCTGCGGCGGCAAAGCGCCAACCGATGCCGCGCTTGCAAACGGGTTCTTCATCGAACCCACGGTTTTCACCAACGTGACACAGGACATGCGCATCGCGTCGGAGGAAAACTTCGGCCCGGTGCAATCCATCCTGCGCTGGAACGGCCAGGCGGAAATGCTCAAGGCCGTGAACAGCGTCGAATACGGGCTGACCTGCTCCATTTTCACGAATAATCTCGACCAGGCGCATCGCACCGCGGCTGAGGTCGAGGCCGGGTATGTCTGGATCAATCAGGTCTGCTCGCATTTTCTGGGCGCACCCTTTGGCGGCTACAAGCAGTCCGGCATCGGGCGGGAGGAGTGTCTCGAGGAACTCATCGCCTTCACGCGCGAGAAGAACATCCACGTTAAGCTACACGCCTGAAACCCCTTGCCGGGCGAAATCCAGCACCCGCTCCAGGGTTTCGCCAAGCGGGCACTCAGGCTGCCAGCCCAGCCGCTCGGCGGCGCTTGTGGCGTCGCCCACCGCCGTCATAATTTCGGCCGGACGCAGGCGTGCGGCGTCCTGCTCCACCGCAATGCTGCACCGGCTTTGCGCCAGCAGCGTCTCCAGCACGGTGGCAATTTTAACCCCCCGGCCGGAGGCGATGTTGAGAACGACATCCGGCCCAAGTTTCGCGTCATTTTTCACACAGGCAACATAGGCAGCGCAGACGTCGCGTATGTCGAGAAAATCTCGCTCCGGCTCCAGCGCGCCGACCGAAATCACCGGGGGCGCCAGCCCGGCCTCGATCCGCGCGATCTGCCCGGCGAAAGCCGGCACCACGAAAGCCTCGCTCTGCCCCGGCCCGGTATGGTTGAAGGGCCGCAACCGCAGCAGCCGCAAGCCTTGCGCCACCCGCGCGCCAAGAGCCAAATCGGCAGCGGCCTTGCTCGCGGCGTATAAATTCATCGGCGCCAGCACTGCCCTCTCGCTCAACGCCAGGCCTGCTTTAAAACTCGCGCCATAAACCTCGGAGCTGGAGATGAAGATCATCCGGCAGCCCGGCGCCTCCGCCTTTATCGCATCCGCCACGTTCAGGCTGCCGTGCAGGTTCACCGCCCAGCAGCGCGCCTCATCCGCCACCGCGGCTCCTATCGAGGCGATGCCCGCCAGATGGATGCACACATCCGGCTTCAAATCCGCCATCACCCGGAGCACCTCTCCGGGGTTTGTAATATCCATCGTCTCCTGGGCGGTTCCCACAACCTGCGCCGCCGGAAATGCCGCCCGCAAGGCGGGCAACAAGTGGCCCCCAACAAAGCCGGAAGCGCCGGTAACGAGAATCGTCTCAGGCACGGCTTAAGCGCGCCAAATCCGCATCCACCATTTCCACCGCAAGTTCGCCTAAGCTCACCTGTGCGCGCCAGCCGAATTTCCTCTCCGCCTTTCCGGCATCGCCGTGCAGCACATCGACCTCCGCCGGGCGAAACCGCGCCTTGTCCACCCGCACATGGTCCTCATACCGCAGCCCAACATGCGAGAAGGCAAGGTTGCAGAACTCCCGCACGCTTTCCGTCCGCCCGGTCGCGATCACGTAATCATCCGGCGTGTCCTGTTGCAGCATCATCCACATCGCCTGCACATAGTCGCGCGCATGGCCCCAGTCGCGCTTGGCGTCCAAATTCCCGAGCGAGAGATGATCCGTTATCCCGAGCTTGATCCGGGCCACGCCGTCGGTAATCCGCCGCGTCACGAACTCGATGCCGCGCAGCGGGCTTTCATGGTTGAACAGAATGCCGGAGGAGGCGTGCATCCCGAAGCTTTCGCGGTAATTCACCGTCATCCAATGCGCGTAGAGCTTCGCGGCGGCATAGGGCGAGCGCGGGTAGAACGGCGTCGTCTCGGATTGCTGCTGCGCCTGGATCTTCCCGAACATCTCGGAAGATGACGCCTGGTAGAACCGCGCGCCGGGATGCGCGATCCGCAATGCCTCCAGCATGTTCACCGCACCCATTCCGGTCACATTCCCTGTCAGGAGCGGCTGCTGCCACGATGTCGCGACGAAGCTTTGCGCCGCCAGATTATACACCTCATCGGGCTTATAATCGCCCACGAGCCGGATCAGGCTCGAAAGATCGGTGAGGTTGCCATCCACCATCTCAATCTGGTCCAGCACGCCGAGCCAGCGCAGCCGCTCGCCGATCACATCGGACGACGCTGAGCGCCGCAGCATCCCGATGACGCGATAACCCTTGTCCAGCAGGAATTTCGATAGATAAGCGCCGTCTTGTCCTGTAATCCCGGTAATCAGGGCGGTCGGCATTTAGTTGAATCTCCAGATGCTACATAAAACGCCGTCACCAGCGTTCACGGGCTTCTAACGATTCGCCTCCATAGTGGCAAACCCGGCGGCTTTCTTGCCCAGCATATGGCATATCGCATGGCTCAGCGGCGCGCGGTTGAGGGTGTAGAAATGGAATGCGCGCACACCCCCGGCATAAAGCGCCCGGCACATTTCCGCCGCCACCGCCGCCGCTACGAGCTGCCGTGTCTCCGGATGCTCGTCCAGCCCATCGAACAGCCGGTCCATCCAGGCTGGAATATCCGCCCCGCATTGGCTGGCGAATTTCCGCGCCTGCGCCACGCTCAACACTGGCAGAATCCCCGGCACGATCTCGGCATCTATCCCCGCCGCCGCGGCGCGGTCCCGGAAGCGTAGAAAAGTTTCGGCGGAGAAAAAGAACTGGGAGATCGCTCTGTTGGCCCCGGCGCCGATCTTGGCTTTCAAATTCTCGATATCTGCCGCGAAGCTGCCCGAATCAGGGTGGCATTCCGGATAGGCTGCAACCGAAATCTCGAAATCCGCCATTTCCTTGAGCGCGGCGGTGAGTGCCGCGGCATTGGCAAACCCTTGCGAGTGCGGCGCGAACCGCTGCCCCGGCGGCGCGTCGCCCCGCAGCGCCACGATATGCCGCACGCCCCCGTTCCAATATGCTCGCGCAACCTGCAAAACCTCGGCCTTGGTTGCCCCCACGCAGGTGAGATGCGCCGCCACCGGCATGGCCGCCTCATTGGCGATACGGGTGACGGTTGCAAACGTGCCCTCGCGCGTCGAGCCATCCGCGCCATAGGTCACGGAGACAAACCGCGGCTTGAGCGGTTTGAGCGCCTGCACCGTCTCCCATAGCGCCGCCTGCGTTTTCTCCGTCTTTGGCGGAAAAAACTCGAAGGAAACCGCGATATCTCCGCCAGGCTCAGCCTCGAGGTTCATGCGGCAACGACTTTCAGCCCGGTTCCAGCCGGCCGCCGCCCGAGCCATAGCTTCACCGTCAGCTCGCCGCCTTTAAGTTGCCTTGCAGCGCCGCTTGCCAGCCCGGCGGCGACAAACCAGCCCGCCATCTGCTCATCGCCGAACCCCAGCCGCGCATGGGCGTGCTGGCTGCGCAGCTCCTCTTTCTCATGCGGGCCGAAATCGACAATTAACAGCCTGCCATTGGCCGCCAGCAGCCGCGCCGCCTCGGCAATCGCCGCATCGGGGGACTGCGCATAATGCAGCACCTGATGCAGAATGACGGTATCGGCTGAGCCATCGGGCAGCGGCAGCGCATACATGTCTCCTTGGCGGAGCTCGATATTGGGCAGCGCCGCCCCGGCCAGTTTTGCCCGCGCCAGCCGCAGCATCTCCGGGCTGCGGTCCACGCCAATGGCGCCCTCCGCCCCAGCCCCGAACAGCTCGATCATCCGCCCCGTCCCGGTGCCAATATCCACCAGCCGGCCAATCCCCCGGCCCGTCAGCGCCTCTGCAATCGCCGTTTCAACCTCGCTTTCCGCCACGTGCAGGGAGCGCATTGCGTCCCATTCCGCGGCATGGGCGTTGAAATATTCCTCCGCCGCCCGCGCCCGGTCGGCCCGCACGGCGGCCAGCCGCGCAATATCCGCCACGGCCCAATGGTCCCGCCCGGTTTCCGCCGCCCAAGTGTCTATCGCGGCCACCAGCGGGTCCATCCGCCTGGGCGCGCCCAGGCCCAGAAACACCCAGCTTCCCTCCCGCCGCCGCTCGGCAATGCCCGCATCGGCAAGAATTTTTATGTGCCGGGAGACGCGCGGCTGGCTCTGCCCCAGCACCTGCGCCAGCTCGCCGACCGAGAGCTCCATCGCCCGCAACAGGCCGAGAATCCGCAAACGTGTTGGGTCCGCGAGCGCGCGGAAAATATCGAGGGCCGGTCTCATCCTGCATACATAAAGACATCCTTATATCATCGCAAGCCAAAGGTTTATTTAGACATAAAGATATGTTTATGTTTGTTCTTGACATTAGCACAGGCGTGGCGCTTCTTCCCCGCCTCCAACCATCAGAGGCATGTCCATGACCGTTACCATCACCACGCTTGGCTTCCCCCGCATCGGCGCGAAACGCGAACTCAAAACCGCGCTCGAGAGCTACTGGGCTGGGAAAACCGATGCATCCGTCTTGCACGCCACCGCCGCCGGGCTGCGAGCGGGGGCATGGCAGCGCCAGCGTGACCTTGGCGCGGACATCATCCCATCCAACGATTTCTCTCTCTACGACCACGTGCTGGATACGAGCTTCATGCTGGGCGCCGTTCCGGCTCTCTATGGCGAGGCTGGCAGGCTTGAGACCTACTTCGCCATGGCACGCGGCTCGCAGGGAGGCGATGAGGCCTGCGCGCATGGCCGCGCCCATTCCGGCAGCGGCGTTCCCGCCGCTGAGATGACCAAATGGTTCGACACGAATTACCACTACCTCGTGCCCGAGTTTGAGCCGGGCCAGAGCTTCCGCCTCGCCGCGATCAAGGCGCTCGATGAGTATCTGGAAGCCAAGGCGCTGGGCATTGAGACCCGCCCCGTGCTGCTTGGGCCGGTGAGTTATCTCCTGCTCGGCAAGGCAAAGGGTGAGGGCTTCGACCCCTTAACTCTGCTGCCGCGCCTGCTGCCGGTCTATGCCGAACTCCTGGAATCGCTATCCCAAGCGGGTGCGGCCTGGGTACAGATCGACGAACCCTGCCTAGTGACAGATATCCCGGATGCCGCGCGGCGGGCCTATGCCCAGGCTTACGAAGCTTTAAGCGCCGCCGGTCCGCGCCTGATGCTCACCACCTATTTCAGCGCAATCGGCGATAATCTGCCGACGGCTCTCGCTCTGCCGGTGCATGGCTTGCATTTCGACCTCGCCGCCGCACCGGAGCAGCTCGGCGCGGTTCTGGCAAACGCAAGGCCGAACCTTGTGTTATCGCTCGGCCTCGTCAGCGGGCGCAATGTCTGGAAGGCGGATCTCAACGCTCTGCTGGACTTCATCGCGCCCGCGATCGCCTCAGGCCGGGAGATAATCCTGGCACCCTCCTGCTCGCTTTTGCATTGCCCCATCGACCTTGACCGTGAAACCTCGCTCGATGCCGAGATCAAAAACTGGCTGGCTTTTGCGGTACAGAAAATCGCCGAGCTGGCGCTTCTCGCGAAAGCCATCAATCAGGGCCGCGACTCCGTGCGCGCGGCACTCGATGCATCCACCGCCGCCGTCGCCTCCCGCCGCACCTCGCCGCGCCTTAACAACGCCGAAGTCCAGGCGCGTGCTTTAAACGCCTCGCCAAATGCCGCCCGCCGCGCCTCGCCCTTTGCGGCGAGACGCCGCCTCCAGCTTAAATTGCCTGAATATCCCACCACCACCATCGGCTCGTTTCCGCAAACGCCGGAAATCCGCAAGGCCCGCGCCGAGCACGGCAAGGGCGCCATCACCCATGCCGCCTACCAAACCTTTCTGCGGGATGAGACCGCTCGCACCGTTCGCTGGCAGGAGGAAATCGGGCTGGACGTGCTGGTGCACGGCGAGTTCGAGCGCAACGATATGGTGCAGTATTTTGGCGAGCAGCTTTCCGGCTTTGCTTTCACCCAGCATGGCTGGGTGCAGTCCTATGGCTCGCGCTATGTCCGCCCGCCGATCATCTATGGCGATGTCGCGCGGCCCAAGCCCATGACGGTCGAATGGTGGCGCTACGCGCAGTCCCTCACCCGCCTGCCGATGAAAGGGATGCTCACCGGCCCGGTCACGATCCTCAACTGGTCCTTCGTGCGCGACGACCAGCCGCGCAGCGCCACTTGCCGGCAGATCGCCTTCGCCATCCGCGACGAGGTGGTGGACCTGGAAAAAGCGGGGGCGCGGATCATCCAGATCGACGAGGCCGCCTTGCGCGAGGGCCTGCCGCTGCGCCGTGGCGTCTGGGATTCCTATCTCAACTGGGCCGTCGAATGCTTCCGCATCACCGCGTCCGGCGTCGCGGATGCCACGCAAATCCACACCCATATGTGCTATTCAGAGTTCAACGGCATCATCGCCGCCATCGGCGCGATGGACGCCGATGTCATCTCCATCGAGACCGCGCGCTCGAAGATGGAACTGCTCGATGCCTTCGCGGGCTACCGCTACCCGGCGGAGATCGGGCCGGGGGTTTATGACATCCACTCGCCCCGCATCCCGGACATTCAGGAAATGTCGGCGCTGCTTGCCGCCGCCTCTGCCTCCATCCCCGCCAGCCAGCTTTGGGTTAACCCGGATTGCGGGCTGAAAACCCGGAAATGGCCGGAGGTTCGCGCCGCTTTGGAAAATATGGTCGCCGCCGCGCGGGAGGCCCGCGCGCAATAAGAGCTTCCATAAGTTATGGCGTTATCGGGTTACCGGTCCATATAACGCCGTAACAGCCCGGAGGCCCGATGACGCAGACCCCCGCCCGCGGCGCCGCCAAGGCCAGCCCCGGCCTCGCCCTCGCGGCGCTTGGCATCGTCTATGGCGACCTCGGCACCAGCCCGCTTTATACCATGCAAACGGTGTTGCAAGACGCGGGCGGCCATATCAACCCCGTCCTGGCCCTGGGCAGTCTTTCTCTCATCTGCTGGGCTTTGCTCATCATCATCTCGCTCAAATACTGCGTGGTGGTGATGCGCGCGGACAACCATGGCGAGGGCGGCATATTAGCGTTGTTGTCGCTGCTGGACCGTAACAATACCCGGAAGGGATATACTCTGGTGGCCTGTGGGCTGTTCGGCGCGGCGCTCATCTACGGCGATGGCATCATCACCCCCTCCATCTCGGTATTGAGCGCGCTGGAAGGCGTGAACGTCGCCACCAATACGCTGAAACCCTATATCATGCCGCTGGCGGTGGTGATTCTTCTGGCGCTGTTCGCGGCGCAGCGCTTCGGCACGGCGCGCATCGGCGGGCTGTTCGGCCCGGTCATGCTCTGCTGGTTCGTGGTCATCGCAGCGCTCGGCGTCTCCGGCATTTTGCGGCATCCGGCGGTACTGGCCGCGATCAACCCGTATTACGCGGTGCATTTCCTCATCGCGCAAGGCGGGGCAAGCTTCATCGTGCTGGGCGGCGTGTTCCTGGCGGTTACTGGCGGGGAGGCGCTGTATGCCGACATGGGACATATCGGCCGCAACCCGATCCGCGCCTCCTGGTTCTTCATCGTCCTGCCCGCGCTTCTGCTAAACTACGCCGGGGAGACCGCCTTGCTCTTCGGCCCAATGCAGCCCGGCGCCAACCCGTTCTTTCTGCTCGTCCCCGGCTGGGCGCTTTACCCTGTCGTCGTCATCGCCGTGGTGGCGACCATCATCGCCAGCCAGGCGATCATCACCGGCTCCTTCTCCCTCACCCGCCAGGCCATGCAGCTCGGCTGGTTCCCCGGCCTGCATATCCGCCAGACTTCGGACACGGAATACGGCCAGATCTATGTGCCGTTCGTGAACTGGACGATGATGATCTTCACCCTGCTTCTAACCATCAGCTTCCGCAGTTCCGCGCGCCTCTCGGGCGCTTATGGCACCGCTGTTTCCACCACCATGCTTCTCACCACCACCTTGCTTTACGCGGCGATGCGCGAGCATTGGGGCTGGGGGCGGTTGCGCGCGGCAGCGCTTGCCGGGTTGTTCCTGGTCGTCGATCTCGCATTCTTCTCGGCAAATCTGCTCAAAGTTGCTTCCGGCGGCTGGGTTCCCCTGTTGTTCGGCGCTGTCATCTTCACCACCATGGTGACATGGCGGCGCGGCACCACACAGCTGCGCGGGAAACTTATCGCGCTGACGGAAAAGCCGGAGCCATTTTTGCAACGCCTGGCGGCGGGGGAAATCCCGCGCATCGCCGGTACTGGCATTTTCCTCAGCCGCTCCGATGCTTTGGTCCCCCCGCTCATGGCGCGCCACGTCGCGCAGTTCGGAGCACTGCCCTCAACCGCGATCAGCCTGACGATTCAGTTCGCGCAAACCCCCCGCGTCGCCTTGGATGCGCGCATGAAGCTCGATAAAATCGGCGACGGCATCTGGCATATCACTCTGGCCTTTGGCTTCGTCGAGGTGCCGGACATCCCTGCCGCACTGGAAGCCGCCAAAAGCCAGGGCTGTTTTGCCGATCTCAGCCACGCGCTTTATTTTGGTGGGCGCGACGATGTCGCCGGAGGATCATCTGCAAAGGGTATCTTGGGCTGGCAGCGCGTGTTCTTCGCCTTCATGTACCGCAACGCCGTTCATATGGTGGATCGCTTCAATCTCGCCCCCGCCCAGGTCATTGAGGTCGGGCGGCAGATAGAGCTATGATTCCCGCAGTCGTGATTATCAAAACGCTTAAAAAGGAAACCCCATGCCCGAACTCGTTCTCTACCATTTCCCCGGTGCTTGCTCATCGGTTGCCGTGTTCTCGCTTGAGCAAGCTGGGCTCGATTACCAGGTGCAGCTCGTTGACCTGAAGACAAACGAGCAGGCATCGCCGCAATACGGCGCTATTTCCCCGCTCGGCAAAGTCCCGGCATTGCGTATCGACGGCCAGATTTTAACCGAGAATGCCGCGATCCAGACCTATATCGCTGCGCTTGCGCCACAGGCCGGGCTGTTTCCGCAGGATAGCTCGCCGCTCGCACTCGCCCGCCGCGCACAGGGTCTTTCTTTCTGCGGCGGCACGCTGCACCCCATCGTGCGCGGCCTCGCCAACCCGTCACGCCTGACGGAAGGCGACGAGGAAGGTGTGCGGGCCAAGTCCAGATACCTGGCGAAAAAATCCTACGGCTTTGCGGAGCAGCATCTGGCAAAATCCGGCTGGTGGCTTGGCGAATTCTCCGTCATCGACGTCTATCTCAACTGGACGATTTCGGTCGCACGCCGCGCTGGCTTCGACTTTTCGCAATTCCCCACGCTCGATGCGCTGCACAACCGGCTGATGGAACGCCCGGCCTTCGCACGCATGATGCAAAAGGAAGCCGAGGCCATTGCGGAACTTGACCAACGCCGCGCCAATAAGGCCTAACGGCCTTTGCGGATCGCACCCGGCGTTAGCCCCGTGGCGCGCCGGACGATGTGGTTCATATGCGGCTGGTCGCTGAAGCCGCATTGCACCGCAATTTCCGCTAAGGGAGTTTCGCCGGAAATCAGCAGGCGCTTTGCCCGGTCAACGCGCGTCCGCACGACATATTCGTAGGGCGTACAGTTTTCGGATTTTTTAAACGCGCGTGTCAGCTGCGCCGTGCTGGTGTCCGCCGCCTGCGCGATCGACGTCAGACTCAGGTTTTCATCAAGCGAAATCTCGATATATTCCATCGCCCGGCGCAATGCTTCCGGCGCTTTTCCGGTTTTGGCTTTGGTGCCGGATGTGTGGTTGCGTAATAAATGCACCGCCAGCGTCCGGCCCAGGCTCTCAGCGTAAAACCTGTCGGCGTGTCCGGGAAAAATCAGCATCTGTCGAATTTCATCGGCAATGGCTTGGGCCATCGCATCCATCACGCCAATGCACGGCGCGAGCGCATAATCCTCCGCATCTCCGAACATCTCAGCATAAATCTCATCTAGCAGCTCATGCCGCAGATACAGATAAACCGTCTCATAGCTGCCACGGTCCACACCGGCGCATACATCCAAATCCGCTCCCGCGGGCGTCAGGGTCATGCTCCCCGGCGGCAGAACGATATTTTTCTCTTGTACGCCAATCCGTCCTTTAAAGCGCACCGGCTGCTTCAGCGTAATCGTGACCAGATGGTTTTTGATCGCGGGAAAAAACCCTTCAAAACTAGCTTCCGTCTGCACGGATGCGAAAAGCGATGTCCAGCCCTTCTCTTCGCTCGTCCGCGCGGTCTGGTTGTCCAGGCGTTGCGGCAGCCGATGCGTTTCCTGGTAAGAAAATGGCGTCAAATTCATTTACCGCTCCCGCCGGAATATCCTACAAAACCCGGTCTCGATCATACAATACTGCGCTATCCGCCTGTTATAATAAAGGCTCGATAAAATAAGAGGAGAGGGAAGAGATGTATCCGCTGGCTGAAGGCTTATTCGCCGCTAAAAACCAATGGTATCTCGCCGCTTGGTCGTCCGAGGTCACGCGGATCCCGATGGAGCGCTGGATTCTGGACGAACCCGTCGCGTTCTACCGGCGGGAGGACGGCACGCCCGTCGCGGTCGAAGGCCGCTGCCCGCACCGCAGCTTCCCGCTCGGCAAAAGCCGCGTCGTCGGGGATAACATCCAGTGCGGCTACCACGGCATCACCTTCCGGCCGGACGGCTTCTGCGCTGAAATCCCCAGCCAGGACATGATCCCCAATGTCTGCAAGATCAAATCCTACCCCGTCTCAGAGCAATGGAAATGGATATGGATTTGGCCGGGCGACCCAGCCCTGGCCGACGAGAGCCTGATTCCCGACCATTTCGAGATGGGCCTGACCGATCCTTCCTTCCGCTGCGCCGGAGATGCTTATAACCTCGTACCCGGCCGATACATGCTGATGCACGACAATCTGTTCGACCTGACCCATATCAGCTATCTGCATCTCGACACGTTTGGCGGCGGCGGTGGCGGCGCGGACCAGATTCCGGTGCTGACGGAAGGCCCGAATTGGATCGAAAGCCGGTTTATTCAATCGGACATCGATTGTCCGGTCTATTTCGCGCAAATGATGAACTACCATGGCCGCGTCAACCGCACCTTTGGCCTGCGGCTGTTCATGCCCTGCCTGCATTACGGCGCGGATAGCAGCTACCGCGTCAACGCCGACGGCAGCAACAGCGAAATGATCGGCTCTTTGCGAATTTTTCACGCCATTACCCCGGCCACGCGCACCACCGCGCATTATTTCTTCGCGGCAGGACATAGCTGGGCGGATGAAGACCCGGCTTCCGCTGAAAATATCGTGGCCGGCCTTCAGCCCGCACTTCAGGAAGACATCTCCGCCTCGCGCTATATCGAAAAGATGATCGAGCATTGCGGCGGCAGGCCATCGGAGCTTCTTCTGCGGGCCGATAACGTCTGCGCGCGCGGGCGGCGGATGTTCGAGAAGATGATCCGTGAGGAACTCGCTGGAGCCGCGCCCCGGATGGCGGAGGCCGTATAGGGTGCGATCCATCTGGTAGTGGGTCAGTTTGAGTTTCTGCGATGGTGGAGTTTTGCCAGTCAGCTTACGGCTGACAAAAGCGGATACCGGACAATCGTCTTATGGCGAGACGGGCCGAAAGGGGAAGGGCAGGTTTTGGTTGATGAGCAGTGGATAGCGGCCATTCAGGTCGCCGTCGAATTACGCATTTTTGCTGGTCTCTATTTCACAAAGAAAGACGAACCTCATCCGGCCGCTTCCCCTTCGAAGATTAATCCGATTGCTTCAAGCTCGGCGACGATTCGTTTGCAGAGGTTCGTAAAATGCTCGGTGAACGAACCATGCTCTGACACAACAGCCTGTAGAATTTGCTGGGCCTCTATTCCTTTTGTATGACCTCCGATCTTCGACCGGATGCGCTGGGCTTCCCGCAAGCCATCCAGAGGAAAAGAGCGGTCGACATGGCGGTCGAAGTTCAACCGCTTCTCCAGCAGTGTGATCGTGCGGTCATCGTTTCCGTAGGTCATTCCCACCTTATCGCATTGGTTGCGGATCGCCTTGGTATCAAACCCCTCAATGAAGATCTTGGTGATATCCATCACCGCCTCGGACCATTCGTCCTTGCTAGAAGTGAGCGGTACGTTGGCTCGGTTGAGCAAATCCGCGTCACGGAGCTTCCACCAGCGAACATTCTGTTCTTGCCACCGTAACGCGATGCTCATGATCTTTTCGCGAGGATGCCTGAAAGTAACGAATTTACCCTCGAAGTCGTTTACGAATGCCCTCTCGGATATCCCAGTTTTTGGTTCAACATTGAACGATTGCCAATGCAACTGCTCGGAATATGGCAGACTGCGAAGATCACATATGTAGACGTGTATTTGCCCCGCTTCATTTACGTCATAACTCCGTAGGTGCCATGCGGCCCGACAGCTCACCTCCCGGTCCTTGATCGTGTATTTTTCTCGATCCGTTTTATATTTGGAAAGAACCTCAGGCCGGAAAAATGCGGGTGACAATTCGAAAGGCTTGTTGTTACCGTCGGCTTGGAAATAGTTGGTCGTAGCCGCCGGATCGGTGGAAATCCGGGCAATGCGTTTATTTCGCCAGTCATATGCTAGAAACTCGGCATACATTTTATTTCGCCTGCCGGACCAGCCGTCGGTCACGTCCTTCGAGACCTCACCGATCGTCCGCCGCGGGCGTATGATTTGAATACCGCGGGTATAGAAGGCTTCCCCAGAACCACGCTGTCGATAGAAAAACTCGTCCGACTCCCGATGAAGCTCTTCGCCGATATTTGGCCAGGCCATAAACTGATCGCGCTTGAGTAGCGTGAAGTCGTACATCCTGATAAGGGACTGGTTTGAAATGCTGAGATATTCTTCCAGTTCCCGGAATGTGAAGGTGACGAGGGAGATATCATCGCCGTCCCGGACCGTTGATGAAACAACATGCCGGAGGTCGCCGTTTTCATCGAAGCGGCAATAGGCCTGCTCTTCGAGGCGCCAGTGAATGGAGGTGAGGTGGGCGTACTCCTGATTCAGTTCATAGTAATTGCTGCCCGCTCCGGACCACCCCTCGAACGTACGGGCAAAAATTAAGTCTCTTCCGGTATCTAGCAACTTTGACCCTCTGCCATCCCCGCCGCGCTCAACCCACATGCCGTTGTGACCGCCCCCGGACACATAGCTTGCGGCACTCGTGCAGGGATTGCAGCTCCAGTGAAGCAGATCGTCGTCTGTCGCGCCGCCCAAGTGGTCATTGGGCACGACGATAGAATGGACAAAGCTATACGGACCCGCGCCAAAAATGACGATCTCGTCTGTCTTAGCGTTCGATTTTAAAAAGCTGAGATGCGCCCCCGCTTTGACCCAATGACGAAAAGCTTCGGTGTCACTCGGTGGAGTGTCGAGCTCGAGGATTTTTTCTTTCAGCTTTTTATGTCTGAAGCTAGGCATCGATTTTCGTTCTTCCGTTTGAAGGTGTTATATTTCGCAAGGCCAACCACAAAATTCCAAGCACCTTAAGGCTGCCGAGGGAGTTCTCTGAGCCGAGGGAACCGCCCAGCGGAAAAACATTTAGCGCGACATGTGCTTTTATCATATCACGGAGGACAATGAGAATGCCATTAAGTCGCTCGCGAGCCCAGCCGCTATCAGCACGGCTGATGTGGGCATGGCGAAATCTCCTCAAAGACTAAATGTCCGGTTTCAGGAACAGAGACCAGAGCCTCAAATGACCGGGAAGGGCGCATTGCTGTCGGTGAAGCGCAGCGCTGAACGTCCGGTCCTCAGACCGCCTCTTGGACTCGCCTATGCCCGCATTGAGTTGTCACCAGATTCAAACTGACCCATTACCGCCCCCTACGCTTGTGCCGCTGCCGGTTCCGTGATGACTGGCAGCATGAAGCAAAATAATTTCCCCGACCCCAGCGAGCGCGCAAAACTCCTCGCAGCGGAGCGCAACCGCAAAATGGCCGCCTCCGCCCACGCCTATGTGCGCGGCAGCACCGTGCGGTTTTATGAATGGCTGGAAGCCTCAAACCGGCCAGCCCTGCCGGAAGGGCCGGAGGCATGGATCTGCGGCGACTGCCATGTCGGCAACCTCGGGCCCATCGCCAACACCAAGGGCGCTATCGCCATCCAAATCCGCGACCTGGACCAGACCGTTATCGGCAACCCGGTGCACGACCTCATCCGCCTGGGCCTCTCGCTCGCCATGGCGGCGCGCGGTTCGGACCTTCCTGGCCTTACCACTGCCCGGATGATGGAGCGGATGATCGAAGGCTATGAGGCTGCTTTTACGCCGCAGGCCGAGCATATCGACGACCCCGACGACATGCCGAAAATCGTCAAGCTCTTGATGCGCGAGGCCTCCGGGCGCTCCTGGAAGCACCTCGCCGACGAACGGATTGAGGGCGTCGAGCCGGTCATTCCGCTCGGTAAGCGATTCTGGCCGCTGGGGCAGGATGAGCGCGGCGCGATCGAGGCGCTGTTCGCCACGCCCGGGATGCAGCGCCTCGTCGCCTCCCTGCGCGCGCGCGACGACGACGCGGAGGTGCGCGTGCTCGATGCTGCTTATTGGCGCAAAGGGTGCAGCTCTTTGGGCCTGCTTCGCTTTTCCGTCCTCGCCGCTGCCGGCACAGGCAAAAACGAACGCCACTGCCTCATCGACATCAAGGAGGCTGTGGCACCCGCGGCACCGCGCGATACCAAAGCCGAAATGCCGCGCGACAATGCCGAGCGTGTGGTCGCGGGGGCGAAGCATCTCTCCCCCGCTCTGGGTGGCCGGATGCTGCCCGCCCGGCTGCTGGAGAAGCCGGTATTCATACGCGAGCTTCTGCCGCAGGATTTGAAATTGGAGATCGAACAGCTTTCGCAGGCCGAGGCCGTGGAAATGGCGGCATTCCTCGCGCAGGTCGTCGGCCGCGCGCACGCACGGCAAATGGGGGCGGCGGATCGCAAGCAATGGCTGAACGAGCTGAAAAAAAACCGCACGAAATCGCTCGACGCGCCATCCTGGCTCTGGAACAGCGTGGTCGATCTCGTATCGGCGCATGAAGCAGCGTATCTCAACCACTGCCGCCGTTACGCGATGGAAGAAAACCCGTAACGATTCCGTGAGACGAATGAAACTCACTCAGGCGTGACAGCTTCCAGCCTCGTAATAACCAAATAGCATGCCTTATCTTGTGCGCGCGGCAAAGCAATCAATCACAGCCGCGTGAATAAGAAAGAGCCAACACATGAAACTTAAAAGCACTCTATTAACCGCCACCCTGCTGCTTGGCACCGCTGGCTTCGCTGGCGCGCAAAGCATGAGCATGGGCATGAGCTCCGACCCGATGGTCGGCGGCGCCGCTATGTATCCTTCCAAAAACATCGTGCAAAATGCATTGAACTCGAAGGACCATACAACCCTCGTCGCCGCCGTGAAGGCCGCGGGTCTCGTGGCAACGCTCGAAGGCCCTGGTCCGTTCACCGTGTTCGCACCGACCAATGAGGCCTTCGCGGCCCTGCCATCTGGCACGGTGAACACGCTGCTCAAGCCCGCCAACAAGGCGAAGCTCACAATGATCCTCGAATATCACGTCGTCTCAGGCAAGTACGATACGTCGCGCCTGGAAGCCTTGATTCAAAAAGACAACGGCAAAGCGATGCTGCCAACCGTAGCTGGTCCAGACCTTACGTTCACCATGAGCGGCAATAATGTCGATGTCACTGATGCGAAAGGCCGCACGGCTGAAATCACCATCGCCAATGTCAATCAATCAAACGGCGTGATTCAGGTTGTCAACAAGGTTCTGCTGCCTTAATCGCTTCCAACATCGTTTTCACCCCGGCCGCAGCGCCGCCGGGGTGGTTCCACACCGCACCCACCACCGCCAGAAACTCTGCCCCCGCCTGCACCAGTGGCGTGCAATTTTCTGCCGTAATGCCGCCAATGGCGACGCATGGCACTTCCATGAACTGCGCCCACCATTGCAGCGTCTCGATCTCCGCTATGGCGAGCGGTTCTTTCGTCAGCGTGGGGTAGAACGCGCCAAAGGCGACGTAATCCGCCCCCGCCTCTCCAGCTTCCATGCCTAAGTGCCTGGAGTTGTGACAGGTCACGCCCAGCGTCAGATCGCCTAAAATCTTCCGCGCCTGCGCGGCCTTCATGTCGGTCTGGCCGACATGCGCGCCATCGCAACCGAGCTTCACCGCGAGGTCCGGCCTGTCGTTCAGCAAAAACGCCACGTTGCGGGATTGCACCACCGGGCGCAGGCGCTCGATGATTTTCTGCAACGCCGTATCCGTCACATCCTTCAGCCGCAGCTGCACGGCGCCGACATCGCCGGCATCCAACGCCGCCGCCAGCCGGTCCTCGAATCTCTCAGGCAGAACCGGCGGCGTAACCAGATATAAGCGGCAGTCCAAGCTTAATTTTTACCCTGATAGATCTCGATGATCGTGTTCAGCATCGCCAGGGCTTCCTCGCGCGGGCGCTGGAAGGTGTTGCGGCCAATGATCGAGCCATTCGCCCCGCCGTCGCGCAGGCCGCGAACCTCGTTATACAACCCATCCAGCCCCTTGGACTCACCACCCGAGAACACCACGATGCGCTTACCCGCGAAGCAGGATTGCACGACATGCGCCACCCGTTTCGCCATCGTCGAACCGTCGATATTGGCGTAGGATTTTTTCGCGGCTTCGAGCGAGATCACCTCCGTCGGCGGCTTCACTTTAATGATATGCGCGCCCAGGAGAGCGGCCATATGCGCGGCATAGGCGCAGATGTCGAACGCCGTTTCGGCGGCCTTGTCCAGCTCCGGCCCGCGCGGGTAGGACCATACCACCACGGCCAGCCCCGCCGCCTTGGCTTCCTCGGCGTATTCACGAATCTCTTCCATCAGGTCGAAGGCGAATTCGCTACCCGGATAGATCGTGAAGCCGATCGCCGAGCAGCCCAGCCGCAGCGCATCGTTCACCGAGCCGGTCAGCGCCTGGTTCTTGTCGGTGGCCAGGCTGTTCGAGGAGTTCACCTTCAAAATCGTCGGAATTTGCCCCGCGAACGTCCCGGCTCCGGCCTCGATCATCCCCAAAGGGGCCGCATAGGCGGAAAGCCCGGCATCGATCGCGAGCTGAAAATGATAATGCGGGTCGTAAGCCGCCGGGTTGGGCGCGAAGGACCGGGCGGGGCCATGCTCAAATCCCTGGTCCACGGGCAGAATCACCAGCTTGCCGGTGCCGCCGAGTTTACCCGCCATCAAAATTCGCGCCAGATTCGCCTTAGTGCCCGGGTTGTCGCTCTCATAATGTGAGAGAATATTCTTAACCGCCTGCGTAATCGCCATCAGCCTCATCCTTAAATTCAAAAACCTCGCCGCATGTAATGCAGGCGAATCGAAATGTCATCCGCCGAGCCATGCGTTCAGCCGCCGTTCCGCGCCCTTTTGCCCCAAATCCAGCGCTGGGGGCGCTTCATCCAGCAGCATCGCACCTTGCGCGGCGGCAATCTCCGCCACCACCGCGAACGCCGCCGGCGGGCAGCGCAGCACGATACCTTGTAGCCCCAGCTTCAGCGCCTCCAGCGCTCGGCCTGGCGCATCGCCGCAGTCCAGCAGGGCAAGATCACCAAATCCGGCTTGCGCCAACAATTCCCGCCACCACAGGCAACCGGCATACTGCGCCGCAGCGGGCGCGCTAAGTAGCGTTACCGGACGGCGGGGCCCAAGCGCCAGCTGCGCGTGGCCCAGGCTATGCACCATAACAGCGGGTGAAATTATCGTCATGCCCGGTTCGCCCATATCAACTTGACCAGTAACGGGCGCCTCGGCTTGTATGCAAGCCATGTCCGAAACCGAATCCGAAGACGAGATCCTGAACCGCATTGAAACCGCGCTTCGCAAAATTTCGGCGATCGCCCAGGCGCCCAAACCGGCATCCGGCGCGGGAGCGCGGGAGATCGACCGTTCAGCGCTCGCCAAATCCCTCGACATGCTGATCTTGCGCTTGCGCGCCGGGCTTGAGCCGCCCAAATCCGCCGATCAGCTCACGGAGTAATACCCATGGCGCAAGTTACCATTCGCATCAACGGCTACGCCTACACGGTCGGCTGTGAGGACGGCCAGGAGCAGCACCTGGAACGTATGGCGGGCGAGATCGAGCAGCGCATCAACAGTATCAAATCCATCGGCGGCCAGTCGGGGGAGGCGCGGCTGCTTATGCTCGCGGCACTTTTGCTGGCCGATGAGCTGCACGACACGCGCAACGCCGCTCCCGCCGCACCCCCGCCCATACCCAAAGCCGATGCCGAGCATCGCGCCAAGCTGCGCCGCGTCGCCGCCCGCGCGGAAGAGATTGCAGCGGACCTCACAGACGCCTAAGTTAAAGCTGGAGCTGCCGGGTTCGTCAGGCAAATCATCCCCAGGGCCGTTAAGCATCTCCCTCGGGAGCTGGCTCTGTCCGGGCCTTGGTCCGGGTATCTGGCGCCCACCTGCACACGCAGGCCTTGGGAGGATGTAAACGCCAACGGCCATGGCGGCTCCGCTTTGTCCGCATCCTCCCCTTCATGCCGGCGAAGGCCGGCATCCACGTCTTCAACGCAATACCCTATTGACCACACCTTATTGTTTTTCCGGAACAAACCCCGCACAATTTGGGGTGCAAGCTTTTTCTTTCCTCTATATAACAATATGTTAGTAAATATTTTGAGAAAAAAGCTCCACGTGGAGCATCTCTAAAACTATGCGGCCAATAACCTGCGCCGTCGCGCCGTGGCGTACAGAATAATCGCTACATGGCTTATTATACTCACAGCCAACGCAATCATGTTCCAGCGCCATCCTCCGGCATTGAGCTCGCCAAACTGAACGATGCCGAATATCGAAAATGGCAAAAAAACTAGTATAGAGCTACCAAGACCCGGATTATATCGCTTTGATATTATCGCCTGAGCCGTATGCCCGATCCCATTTACCAACAACATGTAAATCGCGATCAAACCCAATCCCGGGTTCACGAAAGCGCACAGATAACACGCGATGCAAATGAAACCCCAAACAACCGGAATGTTGATAACGAACACCGCCACCGGAGTTAAAAGCTCCAAGCCCTTACCGAGCGTTTGATTGAACCACGTCCGGAACCGGTCGGCGTCATGCTCCTCGTATTGGTGCACCATATAAATCGGCAGCGCGAGGAAGGTAAGGCGCAATGTCTCGGGCCATGCGGGCAATATCAACGGGCAGAGCGCGAATAGCGTCAGCCCAGCAAGAAACCCGCCATAAACCCAATATTTGTACAAGCGTTCCAGCATTTTTTCCTCCCTTATAATTTAGCTATCTCCCTGAACTCTTCCTCGCTCAGTATCTTCAACCCCAGCTCCGCTGCCTTTTTGGCCTTGGACCCGGCATCTTCGCCAACCACCACGTAATCCGTTTTTTTGGAAACCGATTCCGTCACCTTAGCGCCCAACAATTCCGCGCGCGCCTTCGCCTCCGGCCGCGCCATGCTCAGCGTGCCGGTAAACACAATAATCTTGCCCGCGAGCGGCGAATCCGCATCTCCTGCACCAACGGCATCGGTAATGCTTAAGTGTTTCTCCATGGCCGCCAGCGTGTCCAGATTATGCTGTTCGTTGAAAAACGCCGCCAGATCCGTCGCAATCGCCGGGCCAATGCCGGAAATCGACCCCAACTCCAGCCGCGCGTCAGATCCCACGACGGTCGCCGCCGCCATGCTCTTCCGCCAGTTCACGTAGCTGCCATAGTGCCGCGCCAGCAATTTCGCGTTGTTCTCGCCAATCCGCCTTATGCCGAGCGCGAAAATAAAGCGGGGCAGGGGGATTGTTTGCTTGTCCCGCACTGCCGCGCTCAGCTTCGCCGCGGAGGTTTTGCCCCAGCCCTCCCGTACCGCGATCTCCGGCTCGTGCGCGGGCAGCCAGAAAATATCCGGCGCGGATTTTACCAGCCCATCGCGATGAAATTCCAGAATCGTCTTCTCGCCCATGCCTTCGATATCGAACGCGCCCCGCGAGCAGAAATGGATCAGCCGCTCCACCACCTGCGCGGGGCAGGTCAGGCCACCGGTGCAGCGCCGCACGGCTTCATCCGTGTCTCGCACGGCCAAGCTGCCGCAGGCCGGGCAATGCGTGGGAAACACGTAGGGCACGCTATGCTCGCCGCGCTTGAGCACACCCAGTATCTGCGGAATCACATCGCCCGCGCGTTGCAACTCCACCGTATCGCCGATGCGTACATCCTTGCGGATGATCTCATCCTCATTGTGCAAGGTTGCGTGCTGCACCAGCACGCCGCCGACATTCACGGGCGCCAGATGCGCGCGCGGCGTCAGCGCCCCGGTGCGCCCGACCTGGATTTCGATGTCCTCCAGCACCGTGCTCGCGCGTTCTGCGGGAAACTTCCACGCGGTTGCCCAGCGCGGCGCGCGCCCGGCAAACCCAAGCCGGGACTGCAACGCGAGATCGTCGAGCTTATACACCACGCCGTCGATGTCATACGGCAGTTCACCGCGTTCCAGGCTGATGCTTTTCTGGAAACTCTCAGTTTCCGCCTCGGAGATTTTTTTAGAAAGCGGATTGACCGAAAATCCCCAGGCTTCGAGCTTTTGCAGATATTCCCAATGGGTCTTCGCCACAGGCGATGACGATTCTCCTTGTGCATAGGCAAAAAGCGAGAGCTTACGCTTAGCGGTGATTGAAACGTCGAGCTGCCGCAGCGAGCCCGCCGCTGCATTGCGCGGGTTGGCGAATTGGCGCTCCTGGGCCTCGTTCAGCGCCAAAAAATCCGCCTTGGTCATATAGATCTCGCCACGAATCTCGATCCGCTCCGGCGCGTCCGGCGGCAAGTTCTTTGGCACCGGCAGCGTTAAAATATTTTGCGTCACATCTTCGCCTTGCGCGCCGTCGCCGCGCGTCGCCGCCCGCACAAAATTCCGTCCTTCGTAGCTGAGCGAGATCGAAAGCCCGTCGATTTTCGGCTCCGCGACGAACTTCAGAGGCGCATCATCCAATCCCAGAAACCGCCGTATCCGCGCGCAGAACTCCGCGAACTCTTCGGGCGCGAAAACATTATCAAGCGAGAGCATCGGCGAGGCGTGTTGAATTTTCTTAAACCCCAGCGCGGTCTTTGCACCAACCTCCTCCAGAACCTGCCCGCCAAGCTCCGGATGCGCCACCAGTATCTCGTCAGCTTCCCGCCGCAGCGCGTCGTATTCGGCGTCTGTCATCACCGGCGCATCCTTGCCATGATATGCAACATTCGCCTCGGCGATGCGGGCCATAAGCTCGTTGAAACGATGATTCATGACGAACGAAATTCGTAAATGCCGGCCTTCGCCGGCATGGCGATTTTTATAAATCCAAAAGTTTTTTGGTTCTTTTTTACCAAAAAGAACCGCGCTCTTTCCCTCATATCGCCAGTAAACTTGCCGCCGCGTCGCGCGCCGCATCGGTAATGAACTCCCCAGCCAGCATCCGGGCGATTTCCTCGCGCCGGTCGCCCTCGCGCAGCACTTCCACCATCGTCACGGCGCGGTCATCGGCGACGCGCTTGGCCACCCGCATCTGCGCGCTCCCCCGCGCCGCCACTTGCGGGGAGTGCGTCACCACCAGCACCTGCACAGCCTCCGCCACGCGCGCCAGCCGCTCCCCCACCGCCGCCGCCGTGGCGCCGCCGATGCCGGAATCCACCTCGTCGAAAATCAGCGTTTCCACCGCGGCGCCGCCGGTCAGCACCACTTTCAGCCCCAGCATCAATCGCGAAAGCTCGCCGCCGGAGGCGATCTTATCCAACGCGCCCGGCGCCTCGCCGGGGTTGGTCGCGATTAAAAACCGCACCCCGTCCGCCCCGCGCGGCCCCCAGGCAGGCTCCGGCAGCATCACCGTTTCCACGACGAACCTTGCCCGCTCCAGCTTGAGCGGCGGCAATTCCTTAGCCAGCCCCTGCATCAGCGCCGCTCCGGCGCGCTCGCGCAGCTCCGATAGCGTGGCTGCGGCCTGCACATAGGCGGAGCGCCTGGCTGCGGTCTCCTTGGTCAACGCCGCAATATCCGCCACGCCGGTCTCCAGCGCCGCCAGCTTGTCCCGTAACTGCGTCAGAAACTCCGGCAGCAGCACCACCGCCACGGCGTGCTTGCGCGCGGCGGCGCGCAAGGCGAATAACCGTTCCTCGGCGGCTTCCAGCGCGCGCGGGTCGTCCTCGGCCTCCGCTGCCAAGCGTCCCAGCAGCGTTTCCGCCTCGCTCAGCGCTTCCTCCGCGCGTTCTATCGCCGCCATCGCTTCCGCCGCCGGATGCTCGCCATTTGGAGACGCCAGCTTGGCCAGCGCTCGCGCCGCAGCGCGCAGATGCGAGGCTGGACCCAGCGCGCGGCGGTCTTTCGGCGTCAACTCGGCCAAAGCGGCGGCAATCGCCGCGGCCCGCCGCTCGCCGGATTGCAGGCGCAGCCGTTCCGCCGCCAGCTCTTCCTCCTCGCCGGGCTGGGGGTTTAGCCTGGAGAGTTCATCGACCGCATGGCGCAGAAAATCTTCCTCCCGCGCGGTCTCCTCTATCCTCTTCTCCGCCGCCTTCAGCCGCGCCGCCGCGTCCTTCCAGGCGTTATGCGCCACGGCCGCCGCGTCGCGCGCCGGAACCGGCACGCCGAACGCATCCAGCAGCGAAATATGGTTCGCTGGGTCCGCAAGCCCCACCTGCTCGTGCTGGCCCTGCACCTCGATCAACTGCGCGCTTAAGGATTTTAAAAACGCCACGCTCACAGGCTGGTCGTTCACCAGTGCGCGGGAGCGGCCGTCGCGGCTCACGATCCGGCGCAGCAGAATTTCCGGCCCGGCATCCAGCCCATGCTCCCGCAGCAGTGCCAGCGCCGGGTGCTCGATTCCCACGGAAAACGCCGCCGCCACCACTGCCTGCTCCGCGCCGGAGCGGATCAGCCCGGTATCGGCCCGTGCGCCCAGGGCAAGGCCCAGACTATCCAGCAGTATGGATTTGCCCGCGCCGGTCTCGCCGGTCAGCGTCGTCAGCCCGGCGGCAAAATGCAAATCCAGCCGCTCGATCAGCACCACATCGCGGATCGAAAGGCTGTTCAGCATTTCAATGCTCTAAAAAATCCAGAACCAATGCGATTTCGCCGGTGCGGGCGTTTGCGCGCCGGCCACCAGATTATGGTCCCGCAGCTTGCCATAGGCCGCCTGATACCAGGAACTGCCGGGGTAGTTATAAGCAAGCACCGAGGCCGTGCGTTGCGCCGCATCCGGCAGGCCAAGGTCGAGATAGCATTCCGTCAGCCGTTCCAGCGCTTCCGCCGTATAGGTCGTGGTCGGGAAGCCGGTTATCACGTCCTGATAGCGCCCCACCGCCGCGGCATAGAGATGCTGCTTCTCGTAATACCGGCCGACCACCATGTCGTGCCCTGCCAGCCGGTTGGTGGCCAGCCGCAGCTTAATCCGCGCATCACGGGCATAAACCGAGTCGGGGAAGCGGGTGGTCACATCCGTAAGCGTCTGAATCGCCTCATAGGTCGTGGTCTGGTCGCGCTGCACGTCGTCGATCTGCTCGTAATAGCAAAGCGCCTTCAGGTAATAAGCGTAGGCCACGTCCTGGTTTTCCGGGTGCAGGGCGATGTAGCGGTTGAGCGCGTTGATCGCGTCGTCGTAATTCTGCTGCCGGTATTGCGCGTAGCCCGCGAGCAGCTGGGCGTGGGTTGCCCAGGTGGAATATGGGTAGTTCTCCTCCACCGCGTCGAAATCCTTGACCGCCTTGTCGTAATTCTCGTTCTGGATCTGCTTCACGCCCTGGGCGTAGAGCGCATCCGCCGCCGGCAGCTTGCCTCCGCTGGCGAAATCATTCTCCTCGCGCTGGTGGTTGGCGATTAAGGCACAGCCCCCCAGGGAAAGGGCGATGGCGAGCAAGGCGGAGCGGCAAAGGCCGGTGCGGAAATTTGTCATCGGGACCGGCTTATAGCAGCTAAAACGCGAACGCGAAGCCATGGGGTCAGCTTGACTTTAGCCGCGTTGGGTCTAAGAGACGCCCGTTCACTTAACCGGACACCCTTGGTGCATTCAATGCCCTGGGTGCTCTAGCCGTTGCTCCGCCAAGGGGCCGCGCATTCCACCGGGCAACAGCGCCCGCATTCAAGGACAACCCCCGCTTCATGGCTTCAACCGCAATCGCCCAACGCCATTCCGACGCCCCAGCCTATTCCGGCGCCGATGATTTTGCGGCCCTCCTGGATTCCTCGCTCGGCGCCAATGCCGGGTTTGAAGGTTCTGTCGTCTCCGGCCTCGTGCTGCGGATCGACGATGATTTCGTGATCGTCGATGTCGGTCTGAAGAGCGAGGGCAGGGTGCCTTTGCGCGAGTTCGCCCCCGTCGGCGCCAAGCCGGAAGTGAAGAAGGGCGACGTGTTCGACCTTTATATCGAGCGCTATGAGGATAAAGACGGCGCGATGGTCCTCAGCCGCGAGAAAGCGCGCCGCGAGGAGAGCTGGACCCAGCTTGAGAAATCCTTTGAGGCGCAGGCGCGCGTCAACGGCGTGATCCATGGCCGGGTTAAGGGCGGCTTCACGGTCGATCTCGGCGGCGCCACGGCGTTTTTGCCGGGCAGCCAGGTGGATATCCGCCCGGTACGCGATGTCGGGCCCTTGATGGGCGTCGCCCAGCCGTTCCAGATTTTGAAGATGGACCGCGCGCGCGGCAATATCGTGGTCTCCCGCCGCGCCGTGCTGGAGGAAACCCGGGCCGAGCAACGCTCCGAGCTGATCCTGGGCCTGAAGGAAGGCCAGATTCTCGACGGCGTGGTGAAGAACATCACCGATTACGGCGCCTTCGTGGATTTGGGCGGCGTCGATGGCCTGCTGCATGTGACCGACATCGCCTGGAAGCGCATCAATCACCCCGCCGAGGCGCTGGTCATTGGCCAACCGGTCAAGGTGCAGGTCATCCGCTTCAACGCCGATACGCAGCGTATTTCGCTCGGCATGAAACAGCTTGAGGCCGACCCGTGGGAAGGTGTGGATGCGAAATATCCCCCCGGCGTCAAAGCCTCCGGCCGCGTTACCAATATCACCGATTACGGCGCCTTTGTGGAGCTGGAGCCGGGGGTAGAGGGCCTTGTGCATGTGTCCGAAATGTCCTGGACCAAGAAGAATGCGCATCCCGGCAAGATTGTTTCGACCAGCCAGGAAGTGGATGTTGTGGTGTTGGACGTGGACGCCTCCAAGCGCCGCATCTCGCTTGGGCTGAAGCAGGTTACGCGCAACCCGTGGGAAGAGTTCCAGGACGAGCACCCGATCGGCTCCGTGCTGGAAGGCGAGATTCGCAACATCACGGAGTTCGGCCTGTTCATCGCCATTGGCCCCGAGATCGACGGCATGATCCACATGTCCGACCTTTCCTGGGACGATGCCGGGGAGACCGCGATCACCAAGTACAACAAGGGTGATATGGTCAAAGCCAAGGTGCTCGATATCGACGTTGAGAAAGAGCGCATCAGCCTGGGCGTGAAACAGCTTGAGGTCGATCCCGCCGCTGGCGTGCTGGATAAGATCCACAAAGGCCAGATCGTTACGTGTATCGTGACCGCGGTGCAGGCCAATGGCGTCGAGGTCAAGGTCGATGAGGTTCTCACCGGCTTTATCCGCCGCGCCGAGCTCGCCCGCGACAAGGCCGACCAGCGCTCCGAGCGTTTCGCCGTTGGCGATACGGTCGATGCCAAGATCACCACGGTCGATCGCGCCGCGCGCAAGCTTCAGCTCACCATCAAGGGCAAGGAGATCGACGAGGACAAGAGCGCGGTGGCGGAATTCGGCTCGTCCGACTCCGGCGCCTCGCTGGGCGATATTCTGGGCGCTGCCATCCGCCGCCGGAACCAGGCGACCGAGGAATAAGCCTCGGATGTTTGCTTGAGACTGAAAGCCGGGAAAGAAATTTCCCGGCTTTTTTGTTGTTTTTAACAATTATTGACCGCGCCGCGCCGCGCTGGCATCGTCTGGCGGGTTGGGGGCAAAACATGACACGTTCTGAGCTGATCGCCGGGTTGGCGGAGGATAATCCGCATCTGACTGTTGCGGATGTTGAGCGCATTGTGGCGGCGTTGTTCGATGAAATGACGCAAGCGCTTTCCCGTGGCGAGCGGGTGGAGCTGCGTGGCTTTGGCGCCTTTACGGTGAAGCAGCGCAACGCCAGGGCCGGGCGCAACCCCCGCACGGGCGAGACGGTGGAGGTCGCGCAAAAATCCGTGCCGTTTTTCAAGGCCGGGAAGGAGTTGCGGGAGCGCATCAACAAGCCCATCTCAGCGTCTCCCAAAAAGAATGCGGGAGCTAAAACCTGAATTTTATCAAAGCCGTTATCGGCTTCATCGTTTTCGTGGTGCTGCTGATCTTTCTGCTCTCCAACCGCAAGTTCGAGCAGTTTCAATTCTGGCCCTTTGGTCATGTCTCGCTGGTTTTGGGCTGGGTCATTCTGGGCGTGCTGGTTCTGGGCTTTCTGCTCGGGCTGTTGTTCCATCTGCCCGCGCGGGTAACGGCGCAGCGCCGCGCCCGGCGGGCCGAAAGGCGGGCTGCTGAGCTGGAAGCAGGCCGAACACCGCCGTCCGCGCCATGACCAAACGGCTGATCGCGGCGATTGACACGCCGGACGTGAGCGCTGCCCGTGAGTTGATCCGCGCCGTGGCGCCGCATTGCGGGTTGGTAAAGCTCGGGCTGGAGTATTTTCTGGCGAACGGCCCGGCAGGGCTGGCGGTTGCAGGCGGCGCGCCGGTGTTCCTGGACCTTAAATTGCACGATATCCCGAATACGGTGGCGGCCGCGGTTCGTGCTGTCGCACCTTTGGGTGCGGCGATGCTGACCATCCATGCGGGCGGGGGGGCGGCCATGGTTGCGGCGGCGGCGGAAGCCGCGGCAGCAGCGCCGAACGCGCCGAAGATTCTCGCCGTAACGGTGCTCACCAGCCTGGATGCGAGCGCGCTGGCGGAAGCGGGTGTTGCGGGCGGGACGACTCAACAGGTGCTGCGGCTGGCGCGGCTTGCCTTGGCCAATGGCGCGGACGGGCTGGTGTGCTCGGCGCATGAAATTGCGGTACTGCGGGATGCATTCGGGGAAAAGCCGATATTGGTTGTGCCGGGCATCCGGCCTGCCGGGAGTGCGGTGGGCGATCAGGCAAGGGTGATGACGCCGGAACAGGCGATTGCGGCCGGGGCGGATTATATCGTGGTCGGGCGGCCTATAACGACGGCGCAAGATCCAGGTGCGGCGGCGACGGCGATTGCGGCGTCGATCCAGTGAGCGCGTTGATTAAAATTTGCGGCATCAATAGCAGCGCGGCGTTCGATGCTACGGTGGAAGCAGGCGCGGACTATCTGGGCTTCGTGTTTTTCCCGCCCTCGCCGCGATATGTCACGGGGGGCCAAGCGGCGGAACTTTCCGCCCGGCATGTTGGCGGCCCGAAGCGCGTCGGGCTGTTTGTGAATCCCACAGCCGTGGAAATCGAGGCGGTTTTGGGCGAAGTCCCGCTCGATATTTTGCAGATTTATGGTTCGGCTAGCGAGGTTGCGGGGTTAAAAGCGCACTTTGCCATGCCCGTCTGGCGCGCGATGGGTGTTGCGTCGGAGGCGGATTTTCCCGCATTTGGCGAGAGCGTGGACGGCTACGTGGTGGAGGCAAAGCCCCCACCGGGCTCGACCCGCCCCGGCGGCAATGCAGTGACGGCTGACTGGAATTTGGTGAAACGCTGGCCGCAAAAAAAATTTTGGCTATTGGCGGGCGGGCTGACGCCGGAAAATGTCGCTGCCGCCGTTGCCAAAACCGCCGCGCCGGGGGTGGATGTATCTTCAGGTGCGGAGACCGCACCGGGCGTTAAATCGCCAGAACTGGTTAAGAAATTTGTTGATTCTGTGAGAAGATTTTAACGTATGTGTGGAGCTTGAATCGATGGGCTTCGTTGCGCTCAGCCCGTTCTACCTTGCTGACTCCCAGGACGCCAAAACTCACGCAACCGGGAGGTCAAAGCCGATATCTCAGCCGGGGTGAAGAGGGCGGGCTTGGGCATGAACGGAGGATACGGCAAAAGCCGGACAACCAAAACTTAATTCAGTGGATCATTCTGTGTATCGTTTGGCGCCAGGATGCCCGGCAGAAAATTCCGTTTCCGGGTTCGGTCGAAGAAGGCCGTTTCCGCGCCACGGCCAAGTTCAGAATCTCGCAATGCGCGCAAGCCGTCAAAGGACGGCCTCACCAGCGGCCACCGCGAAGCGGCGCGGAGCCACACGCAGCCCGAAGGGCGAGCATGGCGAGCGTTCTTGATCGGACGAGCACATGAAGGGAGAATTGATCGAAGGGGGCACCTACCGGGCCGGCCGTTCCCCTGTGTGCTTGTCAACAAGATTTTCCATATATCTATAAAATTGAGAAAATATATTCTCGAATTCGCCGCTGTCTAAGGTGAATGTTCGTATCTCTTGATCAGATTGATTCATGAAAAGAACCTTCGAAAAAGAAACACACTCAATCAAGAACACTTTCCAATCATCAAAGACATCCACAGGAATAGAAACATTAAATTGGGCCATTGAGACCGCCATTGAGAGAGAGCTTTCGTTGGAATTAGACCCAAAGAGAGAAGAATCGATGAGACTAAACACTTCAATATCCGGCGCATCACAAAACGGAAGATAAACTCGCCCGCGTTTATTGTCGCTGTCGATCCATTTTGACTGGAAAAATACGTCTCTTATCGATGTACCTTGTTCGTACTTCCCAATCTGAATACCTCCGATCCAATAGCAAAACTTTCCAAACAGCCACGCACCACCATGCTCAGAATCGAGAGCTACAGAAATTCCAAAGCGGCTTTTTTCTCCGAACTCCAACTTACTGTCCTAGCTGTCTGAGATCTGCAGACGGAACCTAACTTTCAGGGACAACCCCGCTGAAATGGACGGTTCCGGCATTATTAGAAAATATCTATAGTATCCTTCAGCTCCCTGTGAGTACCACGTTCCTATCCCGGTCCGGACAGCGCCGTCCTCATAAGCCCCCTGTGCATCAAATGGCTCGATAGATTTGGCAGAATTGAACTGCGGGCTGCTCGGATCATGAGCCGGGTTGGCCTCATAAGGGGGAAGAATGCGTCCATCAACTGCAGTGGGATTGTACGGGCTATCTAAAATGCTGGACTCTCCAGAGAGAGCTGATTGCTTCCAAAAAGCTCGTTATAAACATCCCAAATATCCTCACCTAAAGCAATGAATGGATTTAGATCTTCGGGACGTCCGTCATCCTCTTCCTCTTCATTAAAGAGATACCCTAACCCGCATATTTCCTTACCACCGGCTGAATATAAGCCGCGATGCCTGCCATCCCGGCGGCGTCCGGGTGCAGGGCTGGGCGGGGCGGCACAAGGCGCGGATCGACATAAAGACTGGCGTCGGCATGGCCATCCTTCAGTAGCAATGTGCCAGGGTTGGCGAATGTCACCACCGGGTCGCCCGTGTAGCGCCGGGCCAGGGCCGCGTTGATAAGCACCGTCTGCTGGTCCACCCAGGCGGAGCGGATGGAGGGCAGAACGCCCAGCAGCAGAATATGCGAGCCGGGCAGGCGCGCATGAGCGTTCGCCACCACCGCTTCGATGCCGGGTACGGTCATCGCCGCATTCCAATGCACATGGCCGAGGTTATTCGCGCCGATCAGGATGATCGTGAGCTTCGGGTGCAGCCCGGCAACCTCGCCATGGTCCAGCCGCCAGATCAGGCTCGATGTCGTATCCCCCACAAAACCGAAATCCAGCGCATGATATGGCGCATAATAACGGTCCCATACGGGCATCACGTTGTCGTAGCCGAGCGTGCCCTGGCGCTGCCAATATTGCGTGATGGAATCGCCGAGCCAGATGACTTTGGCGTCCGGGTCGGCCTTGGCCTGCGCCAGGCTATGTTCCCAGCGTATCTGCCACCAGGGCAGGTCCGTCCGCCCGATTGGCGCTGTCGCGAGGTTTACGGCAGCTTGCGCGGCCAGCGGTAAAAGCAAAAACAGGAGGAAAAAAAATCGCTTCATCATAGCCCCACGAGCAGCAGCGCAAAACTTCCCGCACCCACAATCGCGCAATACCACGCGAAAGGGAGCAATGCCCAGGAGTCATGGTCACGAAAATAGCGCATGAGAAACGCCGTGCTGGCGTAGGCAACGATTCCGGCGATGACAGCCGCGAGAAGGGATAGGCCGAACAGCGCGTGCAGCTCATGCGCGTGCAGAAGTTTCGGTATCTCCACCACGCTGGCCGCGATAATCACGGGTGTTCCCATGAGGAAGGAGAATTTCGCTGCTTCCTCATGCCCCACGCCGCGCCTCAAACCCCCGACAATGGCAGCGCCCGAGCGCGAAATGCCGGGCAGGAAGGCGAGGCATTGAAAGAAACCGATGATGATCGCATCGAGGTAAGAGAGCGTTTCGCTTCGCTTTACGGCGCGCCGCCGCATCCGCTCGCCCAGCACCAGAAGCCCGGCGTTCAACACCAGAAACACGCAAGCGATGATGGGTGCGGCGAACAAATGCGCCACGGGCTTTTTCACGATCACGCCGATGATGACGGCGGGCAGGGTAGCCAGGATGAGCCGCAGCACGAGCTGCCGCTCAACCGTGTTTTCCGCCGCGTAGCGTAAGCCCAGTACGCCGCTTAGCATCCCCAGCCACTCGGCGCGGAAATAGATCAACATGCCGATGGCGGTGCCGAGATGCAGCATGACCAAAAACGGCAGGAAGCCGGGGCTGGCCTGGTTGACCCCCCAATGCAGTACCGCCGGGACAATTACCGCATGGCCCAGGCTGCTGACGGGGAAAAGCTCGCTCGCCCCTTGCAGGATGGCGAAGAAAATGGCGTGGACGAGACTCATCTAAGCTCCTGGAATTATGTCATCCGCTGCATTGCAGAAATTCCGCTCATCGTTAAGCCGGAGCCATGAATTATATTATCTGGGGCATTATCGGCTTGAGCGTCGCGGGGGTTATCCTGCGGCCTTGGGGTGTGCGGGAGGTTTATCCCGCCGCAGCTGGCGCGTTGCTTCTGGTGGTTTCCGGGCTGGTGCCCCCGGGCGCGGCATTGCGCGGCGCGGGGCAGGGGTGGAATGTCTATCTCTTCCTCGCCGGCATGATGCTGCTGGCGGAAATGGCGCGCGAGCAGGGCTTATTTGGCTGGGCCGCTGATTTGGTGGCGCGGCACGCCTGCGGCTCGGCGGCACGGCTGTTTGCCATGATTTATGGCATGGCGGTGGTGATCACGGTGTTTCTCTCCAACGATGCGACCGCCGTGGTGTTCACCCCCGCCGTGGCGGCGATGGCCCGCGCCGTGAAGGCGGAGCGTCCGCTGCCGTTTCTGCTGGTCTGCGCCTTTGTGGCGAATGCGGCGTCCTTCGTGCTGCCGATCTCGAACCCGGCCAATTTGGTGGTTTATCGCGGCAGCCTACCCGCCTTGCTGCCGTGGCTGGCGCGGTTTGCGCTGCCGTCGGTGTTCGCAATCGCGGCGACATTTTTGCTGCTGTGGTTGACGCAACGCAAAGCCCTGATGGCCGGTATCGCGCTGCCGGAAATCGCGCCTGAACTCTCCCGCGCCGGGCGGCATACCGGCTACGGGCTGATCGCCGCCGCGGCACTGCTCACGGCGGCTTCGGGCTTTGGCATCGCACTCGGTCCGCCAACCTTGCTGGCGGGGATCGTCACCGCTGTTTTTGTGCTCGTTCCGGCGCGGCAGGCGCCATGGGCGCTGCTCAGAAACATCCCTTGGAGCATTCTGCCGCTGGTCGCGGCACTGTTTGTGATGGTGGCGGCGCTGGACCGTACCGGCGCATCGCTGGCGCTGGGGCGGTTGATGGGCCGGGCCTCGCCATGGGGCACGGGCATCGGCCTCGGTGTCGTCGCGAACCTCGTCAACAATCTGCCTGCCGGATTGCTGGCTGGCCATGCGGCGCTTCATGCTTCCGCCTCGTTGCGCGCGGCGGCGCTTATCGGCGTGGATCTTGGACCAAATCTCTCCGTTACCGGCTCGCTCGCTACCATTTTGTGGCTCCTCGCCCTGCGGCGGGAAGGGCTATTGGTAACGCCGTGGCAGTTCCTGCGGCTGGGCATCTGGATTATGCCGGTGGCGCTTATTCTGGCCCTATTCGGCCTTGTGATGTTGGGTTGAATTTTCTGCTCTTGCTGCCAGGCGTTCAATCAAATACGGGACTGCGGCAAGGAGGCTGACATGAACCTGGCACGGGGGGCGGCGCGCGGAGCAGCGTGGAATTTTGCCACCGTCCTGGCCGAACGCGGCTTCGGGTTCATCATCCTCGGCCTCTTGTTGCGGACCATTCCCGCATCCGTGGTGGGGCTCATCGCGATTGCGTCGGCAATATCGGATTTGGCGCGCGTTGTCTCCAACAGTGGCGCTGGCGAGCAGGTGCAGAGCAGCCCAGGCGACCGGAACATCGAGGCGGGGGCGTTCTGGTCGCAAATCCTCGCCTCGGCCGGCTTCATGGCTGTGCTCTTCGTCATCGCGCCGGAAATCTCGGCACTCTATGGCCAGCCCAAACTCACCATCGTGCTGCGGATCATGGCGTTGAATGTCGTGCTGACGTCGTTTCTCATCGTGCCATCGGCGCGGCTCAGCACTGTCTTCCGCTTCAAGGCGCTGGGGCTGATCTCTCTGGGCAGCACGATTTCCGGTGGGCTGGTGGCGCTACCTTTCGCTTACATGGGGCACGGCATAGATGCGCTGATTTACCAGCGCATGGTGGGCATCGCGTTTTACGCCGTCGCGGCCTCTGCCGTGGCGCGCTGGGTGCCGCCCGCGCTGCCATCGCGCGCGGTATTGCGGGCAAGCTTCAAGTTTTCCTTTCCGCTGATGCAGGCGGCGTTCGTCGATTACATTTCGGTCACCGGCTATGTGATGCTGGTTGGGTTGCGGATGCCGGTTGAATCGCTCGGGCGGTTCCGTATCGCGCAGCGGCTTATCGAGGTTTTGCAGGAGATCGCCTTTCTACCGGCGCGCAAGGTGTTCCTGCCGGTGTTTGTCGCGGTGCGGCACGACTCCGCCCGGCTGTACGAGACCACCCGGCAGATGCTCGACCTGCTTTCGATGATCATTTTTTTTGTGAGCGCAGTTTCCGGCGCCGCCGCCAAGCCAATCGTATTGATGATGTTTGGCGCGCAATGGGAGGCCGCCGTGCCGGTGTTCGCGATTTTGACGCTGATGGCGCCGGTGACGGCGCTTTACGGCGTTATCAACCCGCTCCTCACCACCGCCGGGCGCACGAGGCTCGTCTCGCATTTCGCCTGGGCGAATGCGGCGACGATTATGGCGGCGGCGTGGTTTGCCGCGCCGTTTGGCCTGACCGCTCTGGCCTGGGCTCTGGCCGGGCGAGGCGTGCTGGGCGTGGTGCTTTTCATCGTGGCATTGAAGATGGGCCTGGCGCGTCCGGTGATGCCGATGCTGCGGCTATTGGCGCTGCCCTGCCTTGGGCTGGCTGCCGGGCGCTTTGCGGCTTACGCGGCGCTGCTGGCGCTGCCGGGGCTCGGGCTGGCCGCGCAGTTTGTTGTATCCGCCGGGGTTTCGGCGGCGGCCTTCGCGGCCATCGTGCTGCTCATCGCACCGCGCCGCGTGGTGGGCATGAGCCAACGGCTGCATCGCGCACTTGTGGGGCCGCGGGCTTCGCAAAATGCTATAATCGCCTTGGCAAAAACCGGCCATGCTGAGTAAATGGCGCATGGCTGAAAATGTGCCCTGTTTGTTGTTGCAACCGGCCCGGCAGATGGCTGCGGTGATCCTCACCTCGCCACACTCCGGGCGGCGCTACGACGCCGGTTTTCTGGCTTCCTCGCGGCTCGATGCCGTTGCGATCCGCCGCAGTGAGGATAGTTTCGTCGAGGAGCTGTTCGAGGCGGCGCCGAAGCTTGGCATCCCTCTGCTCGCGGCGGAATTCCCCCGCGCTTATTGCGATGTGAATCGCGAACCATGGGAACTTGACCCGGCAATGTTCGCCGATGCACTGCCGGATTATGCGAACACCAACAGCCCGCGTGTACATTCCGGGCTTGGCACCATCGCGCGCATTGTCGGCACCGGCGAGGCAATTTACGCGGGCAAGCTGCGCTTTGCCGAGGCGCAGGCGCGGGTCAATGCCTGCTGGAAGCCGTTTCATGCGGCTCTACGCGCGCAGATCGATAAAACGGTGGCGCAATTCGGGACGTGCCTCGTCATCGATTGCCACTCCATGCCAAGCCTGCCGGGCCGGCGGATGACGCAACCCGATGTGATCCTGGGGGATGGGCATGGCACTTGCTGTGCGCCCGGCTGGACCGGCCATATCCAAACATGTTTCGAGGGCATGGGACTTAGCGTTCACCGCAACGAGCCCTATTCCGGCGGGTATATCACGCGCCACTACGGCAAGCCGCGTGATGGCGTGCAGGCGATCCAGGTTGAGCTTTCCCGCTCGCTCTACATGAATGAGCGTAATTTTGCGCGCAGCGCGCAATTTGGCCCGACGCAGCGCCAGATGACACGGTTTCTGGAAGCGGTGATCGAGGCGAGCCAAAGCTGGGGCGCGCTTGGCGCTCACGCTGCCGAATAAAAAAAGGCGGCGCCGAAGCGCCGCCAAGTTTAGGGAGGAAACGTCCAAGAAACAGGAGAGCCAAGCTCATCCTGTGATCCATACTTACGATAACTCGGCGAATGATGCAAGAAAAATTTTGCAGTGCAGCAATTTTTTGTTTTGACTTTCCAAGATTTCGTCCAGAATCAGTTTGTTAACCATGGCTATGGGGGATGTTGAATAATGTGCTTGGGTTAAGATGTGGCTTTACCTCAGCCGCCGCGCCCCTTATGAAGCAATAACGCGGCGCAAGCGCTGGCGCGTGCGGAGGGGTGGCCGAGAGGCTGAAGGCGGCGGTTTGCTAAACCGTTATACGCTGTCAAGGCGTATCGTGGGTTCGAATCCCATCCCCTCCGCCATTTGCGTTTAAACCATTGATTTTTATTAGTCCGGTGGACATTTTTGGAATGTTCGCAGGATTGTATCATAGGATAGGCACGGGCGGGACCTTGTCGAAGGCGGTACATCAATGGTGGGGTGCGTTAGCCCGCATTCTACCGTCTGCCATAGCGAGAATATGAATGGGTGTTACTGCATCGGCGGCTGCATCGCCCGCCGGGGCGACTGCCGCGTTTGCTTTGCCCAGAGGCGGGTCACGAACCGCTTCCATAACGTATTTCGCCGATTTACCGATCAGCGTTTTCAGAGGTTGCGGATAACGACATTAAGTCTTTTATCGCCTGCGCCCAGCACCGCCCCATACGCCGTATCGTTGTGTAATGGGCCTTGAATGCCAGTATTAGGCTTGTGCGATACAATTATCGTTTGCCGCTTCGCGGCAATATCGGCGATGAAGCCGGGCCGCACCGCCTTCGCCGAGGAGCGTTTTGAAATTCAAAGTTATTTCGCAATGAAAGAGGCGTGTGAACCGCCCTGGAACGGACCAAATTTTCCCAGGCGCCAGAACATCGAGATAAAATATTGCCCAATGAGCGATGAAGCCAAGTGTTCTAGCTGACGGGCAATGCAAATCATCGCTCGCCTTTCCCTTCCGATCGCTCATTGACATCGCTCTAACTTCAACACTGCTCCAACTACAATCGCCACAGATGCGGCGGCTAAGCCCGGCTTGCGTCTTATTCATGCGGCAAACAAATCCATAGCCAGAATTGAATTGCTTAGCTGTAGGTTGAATGGCTTCTGCCGTTAGAACAAACGGCCGGAGAAACGCCATGAGTAAAGAGTTGCCGCGCGGTGGAATCGCAATGATCGCATTTTTGCAGGCGCAGAATTGCTCGAATTACCCCGGTTCCTGGCGGCATATAGGCGGTTCGGAAGATTTCATGTCTGCTGCTTATTATCAACGCATTGCCCGGAGTTTGGAAGAAAGTAAGTTCCATCTGGCATTTTTCGACGATCGCCTGGCGATGCCGGATAGCCTTGGAGATAGCTACGAAGAGACGGTGAGCCACGGCATCCGCGCCGTAAAAATGGATTTAATCCCTATTCTCACCGCCATGGGCCTGGCTACGCGCAATATTGGCTTGGGTGGAACCTATTCCACGACCTATTACGAGCCGTTTCACGTCGCGCGGGTTTTTGCAACGCTGGATTTGATGCTGGAAGGACGGGCAGCCTGGAACGTTGTAACTTCCTTGAACGATTCAGAGGCTGCTAATTTCGGTCAGAGCGAGCATCTCGAACATGACCTGCGCTATGACCGGGCCGATGAATTTATCGAGGTGGTTTTGGGACATTGGGCAACCTGGGGTGATGATGCCATCGTCGCCGATCGTGCGAGCGGTTTGTTCGCCGACCCGGAAAAAATTCGCCAGCTCAACCATATTGGTAAATGGTTTAAGTCCCGCGGGCCGTTTACGGTGCCGCGCTCACCGCAGGGGCATCCGGTCATTATGCAGGCGGGGCAGAGCGGCCGGGGCCTTAAATTCGCCGGCAAATGGGGCGAACTGATCTTTGCCGCCGTGCGCTCCGCTGAGGCCGGGCGAGCCTCCTACCGGCAGCTGAAAGACGCTGTGGCCAATGCCGGCCGGGATCCGGACAAGGTAAAATATGCTCCGGCAATCACCACGGTGGTGGGCGAGACCCGAGCCATCGCGAAAGAAAAACTTGCATACATCGAATCGCTGCCCGCCCCGCAGGATGGGCTGACCTTGCTTGCTGAAATGGTCAATTTCGATTTCGTGAAAGTCGGGCTCGATGAGCCCCTGAGCGACGCGCATATGGCGGAGATGAGCGAAAACGTTGGCGTAAAGCGGCGCATTATGGAGGTTAGCGGCAAAACCAACCCGACCCCGCGAGATTTTCTCATGCTCTCCAAACGCGGCACAATCCATGAAATGCCGGTTTTCTGCGGTACTGGCGCCGATGTAGCCGACGAGTTGGAGGATTGGTTCAGGACGGAAGTCTGTGACGGGTTTGTGCTTTCCGCCACGCACCGTCCTGGCGCCTACGAGGATTTCGGACGGCTGGTGGTGCCTGAATTGCAGCGCCGGGGGGTGTTTCACCAGGACTATGCCGGGAAAACATTGCGGGAAAATCTGGGTCTCGATATCCCTTCGGCGGGTTGACCGAAGCTCCCTGGCTGCTCTGCTTCGGCTCTTTGCGCCAAATATTGCGTTAAAACGTGCTTCACCGCATATTCGCGGCGAGGCGCGTTTGCGCGTGCAGAGGGAGAAGCATGGCTACCAGTGTTCCGCAGCCGCAACCGGCGCGAAAAGCCCGGTTGAATATCGGACCGGAGGAGCTGGAGACCTTTCTCGCCATTGCAGAACTCGGCAGCTTCAGTAAGGCCGCGGAACGTCTCTCGCTTTCTCAGCCCTCTATAAGCAACCGGATGCAACGCCTGGAGCGTGCCGTGCGCGCCCGGCTTTTTGAGCGCACGACGCGCGCGGTGGTGCTGACCCCAGCGGGAGAGCGGTTACGTGCCAGGGTAGAGCCGATTTTAAATGAGTTACATGCCGTGCTCGATGAATTTCAAGAGGATGCCGAAGCCCGTGGCCAGCATGTGGCACTAGCGACAACCCCCATGCTGGCGGCTATTTTCATGCCGCCGGTGATCCAGCGTTTCACGCGCCGTAATCCGATGATCAAAATTGAGCTGCATGACGAAGTTACGATCAAGCTGATACCGGATTTGCGTGCTCGGCGGGTGGATTTTGCGGTGCTTGCCGAAGAAGTTGCCGGTAATTTCCCCGGTATTGCGTATGAAAAGCTCGCGACCGATTATTTTATGCTGGTTGGCCCGCGCGGCCATGCGGCGCTGGCGGATGGAATCGCATCGAGCGAAGTTTTAACGCGCCATCCTTTTTTGCTGCTGAGCAATTATCAGGCAAAAATAACGGAACTCGCCGCCGGTCTCGCCGCCCGTGATCTCATCCTGTCGCCCGTGAATACCGTTACCAATGTTTCAACGCTGCTAGGTTTTGTCTCGACCGGGCTGGGCCTGACATTGCTGCCCAGTATTATCCTGCGTGCAGGCGGTATCATCGACGATACCCGATTCAGTGTAGCCGCATTAAGCGACATTTCCCTGGTTCGTGAGTTCGGCATTGTATCGCTTCCGGGCCATACGCTTTCGCCGTCAGCCCGTGCATTCTGTACGGCTTTGCGGGCCGAGATGGCCGGCTTAAATCAGGACGTGGATAGCAAAGCCAGCTAAGATAACGCACAGGACTTTTCCTGTCGAGTTATAATTCCACCCTATAAGTTAATAGCCATAGCGAAATTGTGTGATGCGCGCGCATCTGTCAATTATGCTGCAAATAACTGACTGATTGTGTATCTTTCGGAGGAATGTCTTGACCAAAGCGGATGAAAAATCCACGCTATCTGTCTCAGAAGTCCTGGCCGATTTTGCGCTTGGGTTAAAGCTTTCCGACATACCGAAGGATTTGGTTCTGAAGGCCAAAGGTCATCTCTTAGATGGCCTTGGTATTGCGCTGGCCTCATCAGCGTTCGACTTCGCGGCGCCTATTCTCAACGCCGCGAAAATGCTTGGCCATGGTGACGAAGCGCATGCGATTGCCAGCGGAGTAGCACTGCCGGCGGCGGGGGCTGCTTTGGTAAACGGTACATTGATACACGGCCTTGATTTCGATGATACGCATATCAGCGCGATTTACCACGCTACCGCGCCGGCTTTGGCGGCGGCTTTGGCGGCGGGTGAGGCGGCCGGGGCGAGCGGCGAGGAAGTTCTGACAAGTTTTATTGTGGGGCTGGAAATCGGTTGCCGGCTGGCGCGCGCTGCGGAGGGAGGTTTCCACGACCGCGGGTTTCATCCCACGGCCTTGTGCGGAACCTTTGCTGCGGCTTTCGTCGCCGGGCGGCTTCTCGGCGCCGATAAAGCCAGCCTGGTCTCGGCCGTTGGGCTATGCGGCAGCCAGGCGGGTGGAATTTTGGAGACCCACGGCAATTGGCTGAAGCGGATGCATCCGGGCTGGTCCGCCCACGCTGGCTACGCCGCGGTTGCCATGGGCATCAGCGGCTTTAAAGGGCCACGAACGGTGCTTGAGGGCGATCACGGCTTTTACCACACACATTTGGGCAGGATTCCGGCAGGCGCACTTTCTCCCGATTTCGACCTTGGGAAAACATGGCTGCTTTCAGGGATCGCGTTGAAGCCCTATCCCTGTTGCCATTTCATCCATGCCTTTGTGGATGCGGCGTTGTTTTTACGTCCGCAGGTTAAGATTGAAGATATTGCCAGCATCGATTGCCCGCTGACGCCGCGTTTGCATCACATGGTCTATCCGCCAGCGCGGCCAAAAACCGTTTATGCAGCCATGTTCAGCGTGCCGTATGTGGTTGCTCTGGCTTTGGCCACAGGGAAGGTCGATCTCGCGGCCTTCCACGATATGGGAATTTCGAACCCAGAGGTGTTGGCGTTGGAAGAACGCATCACCTGTTCGGAAGACAAGCTCAGCGACTTCCCGGTTCATTTTCCCGGAGAGTTACGCATTACGCTGAGAGACGGGACCGTTTTAACCCGGCGCGAGGCGACGAGTACGGGTACGCCGGAGCGTGCGCTTAGCGCCGCTGAGATCGAGACAAAGTTCATCGCAAATGCGACGCGCGTGCTCGACGTGCCGAAGGCCAAAGAAATTATCGGAGTTGTCAATCGGATTGAGAGCATTTCCAATATATCCGAGCTTTTGCGATCCGCCGTGGTTTAACGCCCAAGCGGAAGCCGCGCCAGCCAGCAAAGATTGAAAACAAAAAGTTGAAGTCATGATTCACATGAAAAGCAAAACAACGGGGAAGATAATATGCTTTGTCTAAAAGGCTTTCCAAAGCAAAATACGTCTCTCGTTCTCAAAAGTCATTCACGTTCTACCAGGCAAACCGGAATGGCCGGCGTAGCGACGGCTGGATTGTTTCTGATGCTTCCGGGCGTAGCCGGCGCGGTCAATCTTTATGATGGATCCTCCAGCGGCAATAATTTAGAGGTCAATCTTACCACGACGATTGACTATTCTGCTGCGTATCGTGTCAACAACCCGTCAACATTTCTGACGAAGCCGCTTTATCCTGCGGGTGGATCGCAAAACCTCCTTGCCGTGAATACGAGCGAGGGCGATCTCGACTTCCAGCACGGTTTTTTCAGCAATGAGATCGATGCATTGCCGGTGTTGGATGTCAAAGACGGCAATTACGGGATGCACGTAAGCGGCGATTTCTATCTGAACACCGCATACCTTGGCACAAACCAAGACAACCAGCCAGGGGATCTGAATCCGTACTCTGTTGCAAAAAGCAACGATTTTACCAGCGGAACCCGGAATGTGAATGGCCAGGAGGCGCGCCTGTTGGATGCGTTTGCCTTCGCACAGCATCCGTTCGACGATGGTCAGTTGATCTCGCTCAAGGTTGGGCGGCAGACGCTGACCTGGGGACAGAGCCTGTTCTTCGCGATGAACGGCATTTCAGGCGCGATGGCGCCGATCGATATCATCACCGCCCAAGGTCTGCCGAACCCGCAGACGCAGCAGGTGCTCTTGCCGACTGGCCAAGTAGTCGTGACCTATCAACCGGGGAACGGGCTGACGTTTCAGGCCTATTACCAGTTTGAAGAACAGCACGACCTGTTTCAGGGGGTTGGTGCTTATTTCAGCAATAACGACTTTCTCGACAAAGGCGGAGAGCGGATAATTCCGCTCGCCGGCCAGGCATTATATTTGTTCCGGGCGCCCGATTTGAATCCGCCATCGCAAAACGGCGAATTTGGCGCCTCGGTGCAGGACGAGTTCGGTAATTATGATGTCGGCCTGTTTGCCCTGCGCTATGACGCAAAAACGCCTGAAATCTACGCCACGGTGACGGGTGTTACGACGACGCCAAATGGCACCTCACTCGGTAATTACCGGCTGGTATATCCGCGCGACATCCAGCTCTACGGCACCAGCCTTTCCAGCACGATTGGCCCGGTAAATGTCGCGGGCGAAGTCGCGGGCCGGATCAACGAGCCTTTATACGCTCAGGTCATTACGACACCAGCCGGCAATGCTGGTAACGCCAGCAACGATCCGATATATCCGGTGGGAAATACGCTGCACGCGCAAGCCTCCGAACTTTATCTCGCGCCAGCCGTTCCTTTGGCGCCGGGCGGCGTGCAGATCGATAGCGAGGTCGAATTCAATCACGTGATCCATATTTCGGCGAATAAGGATCAATTAACGCCAGGGCGGCAAGCGTCCGCCGCCGCTTTTGAAACGGTTATAACGCCGACGTATAATGACGTGCTGCCGAACCTCGTGGTCACACTGCCTATCGGGTTCACCTACGACTTTCTGGGCCGCTCGCAGATCGACCAGACCATGAACCATGGCACCGGGGAGATCAGCGTAGGCGTAACGGGTACGTATAAGGCTACATGGGTCGCTGGCCTGACGTATGTCGATTATTTCGGGAAGGCCGATCTGGTTACGAATCCATTGGCTGACCGTGGATATGTGTCCTTCAATCTTCAACATACATTTTAATTCTGGTCCTTGGAGTAACACTCATGAATAGACGGAATTTTGGACTGCTCGCCGGGAGCAGCCTGATCGCATTGAAGTTTGGCCACGCCAGCGCGCAGAGTGCAAAAGACCCATCGCTGCTGAAAACCACGTTGACGCCGTTTGGCGCGGAGCGTGCGGGAAATGCCGATGGCAGCATTCCAGCCTGGACCGGCGGATACACGACATTGCCGGACGGCTGGCAGCCGGGCGACTACATGCCGGACTTTTTTGCGGATGAGAAACCTGTGGTGGTGGTTGATGCCGGCAATATGAGCCAGCATGCCGACCGTCTGTCGGATGGTGTCATGGCAATGATAAAAAAATATGGTTTTAGCATCAAAGTTTATCCAACGCATCGCACCTCGTCCGCGCCGCAATTTGTCTATGATAACATCGCGATTAATGCGACAACCGCCACGTTAAGCCCGGCGGGCGCGCGGTTTGGCTTTCTCAATGCTTATGGCGGCATTCCGTTTCCAATTCCCGATGTGAGCGATCCAGCAGTTGCCGGCGCGCAGATCATCTGGAATTCTAATGCAAAGTGGCCGGGTTATGCGCGCACAGGCGTTAGCTATGACTATGTTGTGAATAACGGGCAAAAAGCGGTGCTTACTTCCCGCGCTGTCCAGAATTTCAACTTTCCCTATTATGATAAATCCGGCAACCGAAACGCCTTTGATGGAATTCAGTTCCGGTTGAAGGACACATTTACGGGTCCGCCAAATCTCATAGGTTCCGAAGATATTGCCTGGTACAAGACCGATCCGCATGATAATCCGAACCAGGCCTGGATATTGCTGCCAGGGCAGGCGCGGGTTCGCAAAGCGCCGGAACTGCAATTCGACACGCCGAACTCATACGTCGATGGTATTGCTAACTATGACGATACCGGGTCCGGCTTTAGCGGCTCGCTGGAAAAATACGATTGGAAATACATCGGCAAGAAAGAGATGTATATTCCTTACAACAATAATGGCTTGGCCTTATTGCGAGCTGAAGATATTCATTTAGCGCATTTTCTCGACCCTAACGCCGTCCGCTGGGAATTACATCGCGTATGGGTGGTTGAGGCAACATTGCATCCTGGGGAACGCAATGTGATGGCACGAAGGAAGTTTTATGTCGATGAGGACACCTGGGAGATCGGCGTTGCCGATATGTGGGATGCCAACGAAAATCTCTATCAAATCGCCATGATTTTCAATCTGGTGCGCCCGGATGCGCCGGGTACGCTTTATCCATCGGAAGTGGTCTATAATCTGCAGACCGGCGATTATTGTACGCCAGGCAATCCCTGGAACGAGAAGGCGCATCCGACGATTCGTTTTTACGACAGCCTGCCGGAGTCAACGTTTGATCCGGAGAACATGGCGGCGGCGGCGCAGTATTAGCTGCCTGTGACAATGCTTCTACCCCGACGTTCGTTATTGCTTTCGGCGGGCGCGCTGCTTTTGCCGGGCGTGGCGAGTGCGGAATCGCGCACGGGGTTTGCCGCGCTCGATACGGCGGCGATTCCCGTGCGCCGCCCTGGCCATGCAACCTTGTTCGCGATTACGCGCGCGGGCAGCCGTCTGGTCGCAACAGGTAAGCACGGCGTCATCGTCTATTCCGATGACGATGGCGCGCACTGGGCGCAGGCGCGCGTGCCGGTGAATGTCGATCTGGTCTGCATCGCCTTCGCCACGCCGGAGATCGGCTGGGCCGCGGGGCATTTTGGGGTGATTTTAAAAACCACGGATGCAGGGCAAAGCTGGCAGCTTCAACTGAACGGTGTTCAGGTCAATGCCCTCACGCTGGCCGCAGCACAGGCGGCGGTCGCGCAGCCCAACAATGCCTCGCCCGGCCTGCCGTTGGCGATGCGCCGGGCAAATTTCTTTGTCGCCGCGGGTCCAGCCAAGCCCTTTCTCTGCTTGGGTGTCTTTAGCCCTGAGAAAATATTTGCCTTCGGCGCGTACCGGATGGCGATGTTCAGCAACGATGCTGGCAAAACCTGGGTCGATTGGAGCCTCAACATTGGCGACCGGCTCAGCCATAATCTATACGGCGCCGCGGCGATTGGGAATGACCTGTATGTTGTGGGCGAGGCCGGCGTGGTGTTCCGCTCACCCGATGGCAGTGCGACCTTTCCAGCCGTGGCGTCACCCTCTAGCGTGACCTTGTTCGGCGTGGTGGGCACGGTGGATGGCAATGTTATCGTCTTCGGTGTCGCCGGGACTTGTTTCCGCTCGGCCGATGCGGGAATGACCTGGAGCGCGATGGATCTCGGAACACAGGATAATCTCACCGCTGCGCGCCGCCTCAGCAATGGGCATATCCTCATTGCCTCGGAAGGTGGCGTGCTCTACCGGAGCGTTGACAACGGGCAAAGCTTCACTGTTGTGCAGGGGGTTCCGCATCTGCTGATCTTCGACATCGAGGCAGCGCCCGATGGCAGCCTGGTGATCGCCGGGCAAAGCGGCGCCGCGCGGTTGCCCGCGCTCACTCTCTAAATATGGGATCTTAACTTGGACTTGCCGACGAACGACCAGCCGCCCGTTATATCTGATCCGACCGATTTCGATCATGGTTCCGGCTCAGTGCCGGAGCGCGTGCTGTTCAACAATCGTCCGATCATTCTCATCATTTGCCTGCTGGTCACGCTGTTTCTTGGCTTCGAGGCGACACACGCTAAGCTGAACGCCAGCTTCGAGAAGATGATCCCAACGCATCAGGCGTTCATCGTCAATTTTCTCCACCATTACGATGATCTCCGCTCGCAGGGTAACGCCGTCCGTATCGCCGTGCAGGCAGACCATGGCACCATTATCGACGCGCATTATCTTAGCGTACTGCAAAAAATCAGCGACCAGATCTATCTGTTGCCGAATGTTGACCGTGCCGCGATGAGCTCGCTCTGGACGCCATCGACCCGCTGGGTTGCGGTCACGGGCGATGGCATCGTCAGCGGCCCGGTGATCGGACAGGGCTACGACGGCAGCCCGCAGCAGCTCGCCATCGTCGCCCAGAACATAGGCAAGACCGGCCGCGTCGGCGATCTCGTCAGCAATGATTTCAAATCCAGCAGCATTTTCATCCCTCTCCTGGAATATGACGGCCTGACCGGCCATGCGCTCGACTACGGCAAGCTGGCGCGCAGCCTCAACCAGATCCGGGCGCAATACGCCGGCGAAGGCGTGACGCTGCATATCATCGGCTTCGGCATGGTCGTTGGCGACATGATCAACGACATCGGCGTGATCATGATTTTCTTCGCAATCTCCGCGGTCATCGCTGGCGCGGTGCTGTTCTGGTACACGCGCTGCGTCCGCAGCACGTTTCTGGTCATCATGGCCTCGCTCGTCGCGGTCATCTGGCAGATGGGCATGTTGCCGCTGCTGCACTTCGATCTCACGCCATATTCGGTGCTGGTGCCGTTTCTGGTCTTTGCCATCGGCATGAGCCACGGCGCGCAGAAAATGAACGGCGTGATGCAGGATATCGGTCGCGGCACGCATCCGCTGGTCGCCGCGCGCTACACCTTCCGGCGGCTGTTCCTGCCGGGCTTCTCGGCACTCGTCTGCGACGCCGCCAGCTTTGCCGTGCTCATGACCATCCATATCGACGCGATTCGTGAACTCGCGCTGCTCGCCAGCATCGGCGTCGCCATGCTGATCTTCACCAATCTCATCATGCTGCCGATGATGCTGAGCTATACCGGCGTCAGCCCCACCGCCGCCGCCCGCAGCTTGCGGCGCTCTTCCCCAACCGGGCGCGTCGATCATCCGGTCTGGAACTTTCTCGATAAATTCACCACCAAGCGCTATGCGACGGCGGCGATTGCCTTGGCCCTGCTGCTTGGCGCTATTGGCCTCTATGTTGGCCGTAACGCGCAGGTGGGGGACGTCAATCCCGGCGCACCGGAGCTGCGGCAGAACTCCACTTACAACAAAGACAACGCTTACATCGCCAGCCACTACTCCACGGGCAGCGATACGCTGGTGGTGATGATGGACACTGAGGCGAATGGCTGCGTCGCCTATCCCGCACTATATGCGCTGAATAACCTTGGATGGCAGCTTGACCAGATGCCGCAGGTGGAGTCCACGGCCTCGCTTGGCACGTTTGCTGCCAATCTCACCATGCTGTTGACCGAGAATTCGCCGAAATGGGAGAGCTTGACCGACAACCAGCCGCTGCTGAGCAGTCTTTCTATCCGCATCCCCGCAGCACTCAGCAATTTCGATTGTGATTTCGACCCGCTTTATGTCTCGCTCACCGACCATAAAGCCTCAACGCTGAACGCGGTCATCGGCACCATCCAGAAGTTCATCGCCAACCCGAAAAACCAGTCGCCGGTGTATAAAATCTCGCTGGCCGGCGGCAATGCGGGGATTGAGGCCGCGACCAATATCGTCATCGCGCACGCCAGCCAGACCATGCTGGTGCTGGTCTATGCCACGGTTATTTTCTTCTGCTTCATCGTCTTCCGCTCCTGGCGCGCGGTGCTCTGCGCCGTGCTGCCGCTGGTGCTTACGTCCATCCTCGCGCAGGCGCTCATGGTCTGGCTCAATATCGGCATCAAGGTCGCAACCCTGCCCGTCATGGCGCTCGGCGTCGGCATTGGGGTAGATTACGCGCTGTACGTGCTGGGCATCGTCATGAAACAGCGGCGCGCCGGTGCCACGCTGTCCGAAGCGTATCACCGCACGCTGCTGTTTACCGGAAAAGTCGTGCTGCTTACCGGCTTTACCCTCGCCGCGGGCGTCATCACCTGGGCCTTCGCGCCTATCAAATTCCAGGCCGATATGGGCATCCTGCTCTCCTTCATGTTCCTCTGGAATATGCTCGGAGCCATGATCCTGCTCCCATCACTCGCATACTTTTTGTTGCCTCGCAGATTATTTGAGCGAGAGTAAAGGCTCACCCGTTGGTTTTGGAGACGTAGATGCCATGCCGGATGAATTGAAAATTCTCACGCCAGTTGGAATGCTTGGTTACGGTTATCCAAAAGAGCATTTTTGGAAGGCGGTCGAAGCCGGTATCGACGCGATCGTCATCGATTCCGGCTCGACCGATAACGGGCCGCAGGAACTGGCACTCGGCAAACGCACCAATAGCCGCTCGGCCTATATTCGCGATCTCGAACCGATGCTCGAAGCCTGCAACAAATATAAAATTCCGGTGCTCATCGGCTCAGCGGGGGGAACGGGAACCAACGCTCAGGTTGATTACATCATGGGTTTAGTCCGTGAAATTTCGGAGGCGAAGGGCTACAAGCTGAAGGCCGCGGCAATCTATGCGGATGTTCCGCGTCAGGTCATCAAACAACGCCTTCAGGATGGCCGGATCGGTCCTTGCGGTCCGGTGGCTGAGCTGATGCCGGAAGACATAGACGCTGCTGAAAATATCGTCGCGCAAATGGGCGCCGAACCGTTCGTAAAAGCGTTGGAGGAAGCGCCGGATCTCGACATTATTGTCGCGGGCAGGGCCTATGACCCCGCGCCTTACGCGGCCTTGTGCCTTCGCCGCGGGTTCAATCCCGGAGTTGCTTGGCACATGGGTAAGATTATGGAATGCGGCGGGGTCTGCGCCGAGCCGAAAGGCCATGTCATCCTCGCGACTGTCCGGAAAGATAGTTTCGATCTTACGCCCATGAACCCGGCCGAACGTTGTACGCCGCTCTCGGTCGCGGCGCACACGCTTTACGAAAAAACGCGCCCCGATCTGTTGGCAGGTCCAGGCGGATTACTCGACCTGCGCCAGGCGGCCTACGAAAGTCTGGATGAGCGTAGCGTGCGGGTCAAGAACAGCATTTTCGAGCCAGGCAAATACGTCGTGAAGCTCGAGGGTGCAAAAATTGTAGGGCACCGGACAATTTTTATCGCGGGCATACGCGATCCGATTCTCATCGGCCAGATAGACAGTTTTCTTGCACGCATTCAGCAATATGCTGCAAGTCATCACGAAACGATGCGCGACGGCCGGTCTAAGTTGATATTTCATGCTTATGGTAAAAACGGCGTTATGGGCGAGCTCGAACCTATCAAAGATGCCAAGCCGCATGAGCTATGTTTGCTGTGTGAAGCCGTCGGCCCCACGCAGGAGATCGCCAACGCCATTTGTAATACCGCACGTGTTGCTTGCCTCCATGCGCCCTATCCTGGGCAGCTGGCTACGGGAGGTAACATGGCGTTTCCGCTTACGCCCATGGAAAATGAAATTGGACCGGTTTGCAAATTCAATATTTATCATCTCATGGAAGTTGACAGTGCGACAGAGCTTTTTCCTATTCAGTTTATGGAGTTCTGAGCATGAGCGCTGATAAGAAGCTTGCCGAACTTGCGAAAGTTATCCGCAGCAAAAATTCAGGCCCCTTCGAACTCACCTTCGATGTTATGTTCGATAGACCGGATGTTTATCGGCAGGTAAAAGCGAGCGGCGCCGTCACGCGCGAATCGCTGGCGCGCCTGTACGGTGTTGCAGATTCGGAGATCATCACCTTTCAATTTTTTGAACCAGCTTTGGCGTTCAAGTTTACAATCCGCCGCCCCTGGCCGCAAGGCAGCATCGGGGAAACCGATACGTTCGGCGCTCAGCAATATGCACCTTTATTCAGCATCGTCATTCCCGCAGAGTTCATTGCGAACTAAAAGAGCATTGCCGTGGCAAGCAACGGGGCAATGATCGAGTCTGGTTTAATGTTCATTTCGTTGCCGGGACGCCGGTGGGTTGCTGCCTTTGTCGCGCGCGCTGGCGTAACAGTGCCATCATTGCGCCAACTGCGCGGGGACGTCATTACTTTGCTTCATTGCACGAGATTCCGCGACACCATCGCATAAGGCGTTTTCATCGTGGGAGATAATCTCTTGGAGTTGCAGAGCGGATTCAGACCAGCTTATCCAGGGCATGGCGGAGGTGCTTTGCGCTTGCCCGGCACGGCGCAATTCGAGCCAATTCACGATCGCCGCGGCCAGCGCCTCGGGCGAGAGGCCGTCGAAATAAAACGCGAAATTTCCGGCGACCTCACGGAACACCGGAATATCCCGCGCGATGAGGGGAAGGCCATATTGCGCGGCTTCGATCAGCGGCAGACCAAAACCTTCGCCCTCTGACGCAGCGAGCAGGCAGGTGGAAGCGAGATATACGCTCTCCAGTTCGCCGTCGCTAAGAGATTTCGCCCAGAACACTCTTTTGTTGAGTTCCGGATGGTCATGTAGACGGCGGGTAATCGTGGGGATGCTGCGGCGCTGGCGGTCCGGCAAATGCACCCAGCCTTCGCCGCCAACGATGACGAGATGGATGTCGATATTGCGGCTCCAGAGCAGCTCCACGGCGGCCAGGGCCTGCAAATGACCCTTGCGAGGCTCAATAGTGCCGACCATCAACAATGTTGGCACTGGGCCGAAGGCAGAAACAAGGGTCTCCGGGAGTGGCCGGGCATTACTAGGCCGGATGTCCGCGCCTAGATGGAACCAGGAGATTTCCAACGCGCGCTGCCGGGTAACCGCCTTCCGCGCAACCCAGCGCCGCACCTCCCCGGCAACGGTCTGCGAAATACAGGCCAGGCAGTCTGCAACCTCAACTGCGATTTCCAGCCATTCCAGATGGGGCAGCTCCGCACCCGGCGGAAAAAATTCCGGGTTCGTAATAGGCAGAATATCGTAGATCACGAAACAAATTTTTACTCCCGCGGCGCGCCAGGCGCGGAGCTTCGCGGCGTTGCGCACGATGCCGAGCGCATCGAAATCAACCGCGATGAAAATATCGCCCGGGGCAATGTCCGCAACCTCATCCTCAAGCCCTGGGTTGGAAATGCCGATCGCCTCCAGCGTAAAATTCCGCGCATAGCGAATCATCTCGCCGTCGTCATACACCGGCTCGACGCGATATTTGCGCTGCTCGGTTTCAAGCAGCGCGCAGAGGATATTACGGGTAACGCGCTGAATACCGGTTTTTAAGTCGTCTCTGGCGATCGCGGAGACATCGTATAGCAGGAGGGGCCGGCGGTTGAGTTTCAACCTGTTCTTGTCAATGCTCGTCGATATAGCATCAATATCCTCGTTGGAGGGCTGGTTCAGCCGTGCGAGGTTGCAGAGCAGCCTGTTTTCGCGGAACTTGCGATGGTTATAGAAAAAATGCTCAACCGCTTCCGCGTAGAGTGCCGCGACGTGAGCCGGATTGCATTCCTGCGCGACATAGGCTTTGGCATTGCGCGCGAGTTCCGCGCGTTTTGCGCTGTTGGACTTGACGAGCAGCAACGCGCCGATGAGTTCCTGGTCGGAAAACTTATCGGGAATGATGATTGCGGTATCGCCGGGGATTTCCGACATCGTACCATTCGCATTGACGATGGTGGGAATGCCGTGGGCGAGACAGTCCAGTACCGCCCGGGATGTTTCGCCGCGCGAGCGTGTGCGAAGCTGCACGGCGGCGTCGGCAGCGTTCTGGTAGGCTTCGTATTGTTCCGCGGTAACGAAACCCGTGACGGTGATCTTCGACCGGCCCGAGGCAGAGGCAACCAAGCGCCGCATGGTCTCGCCAAACGGCCCCTTGTTGTATTCACCGACGAAGATAAGATGGCAGCGCGGGTCGTCCGCGCAGGGCGAGGCGAGCCACGCCGTGGTCAGGCGCTCTCCCATTTTGTTGGGATCGATAAAACCGCAGGCGATGACGATGAAATCATCTTCGCCCAGGTTTAGCTGCTGTCGCGGAAGTATTTCCGGCGCGGGCGGCGGCGCGCGAAGCTGCGGGATGACCGCGAAGTCCTCGATATAACGGTTATACCAATGCCGCGCCTGGGCCAAGGCGTAGCGCGAATGCACGATGATGCCGCCGGAAGCTTCGATAATCTGCAAATTCATCGGATAATTTGCAATCGCAGCGCCTCGCCCGCTGTTGTGCTCGTCGAGCAGCGCCTTATACCCATGCGATTCATACAAGGCGCAGCGAAACAAATCGCGATCGCCGGAAGCCACCTCGTGTCCGCTGATCAGATCGGAGAGAAAAAAATCATGCAGCACGACAACGCCTGGCCACCGCGCCAGAAGATCGATCATGTAGTCATGGAAGGTGGAGTTGCCGAATTGGTAAATGATGCGGTCAAAGCTCGCGCCATTTTCGCCGAACCATTCGGCTGATTGCACCGGGAAGTTGGCTTCGATCCAGGCGCTGGAAACGCCAGAATCGGCAGGAATAACTTCGATATCGTAATAAAACGCAAGCGCTGGTAGCAGCTCGGCGCTATAGTCGGAAACGCCGGAGCGCGACGGCGGCAGCGGCGAGACGAACGCCAGCCGGGGCTTCACATGCGGCGGCGAACGCGGCGCCATTGTATTTTTCACCGCGCGTTCCAGGCTATGAATTTCCGCGAACACATCGAGCGCCTTTTCAGCACAAGCGTCCCAGGAGCCCGAAATCACGACGGCATTGCGTGGCGGAAGATGCAAGGCATCGACGAGGGCGCGGCAGGAAAGCGTGGAAGCGGTAAAAACCAGATCAGCGTTTTTCAGCGATTGCAGACGGCGGAAATAGAATTTTTCATACTCCCGGTCCGTTGCTGACTGCCCGTTCAGCGGTGGAAAGTCGAACAGGCTTACCACCACGGGGGCTGTGCGCTCGAAGCCGCCGATGCTCATCACCACGTCGTCTGCCCAGCCGTGAAACATGCTGCCGCAATGAATGATATCCGGCGCAATCTCGGCTAAAAGAGCTTCGCGAAGCTGTTCCGCCGCCTGCCGACGCCAAGCGTTTTTCGGGTCGTTCGCCGCAACGGGGGCCGGCGCGTCGAACAGCCGGATCTGGCTTTGCGGCACCAGGTTTTCAAACGCAGCACGCAGCGGCTCGACTGTTTCAGGAAACGCGCCGTTCAATAAAATCCATACATTGCCAAGTGCGGCGCGGCTGGCGATGGCCTTGGCGAACTCAGTGGCGGCCGTATCCCCCGTCTGAGCGGCCTGCAAATCGAGGAGGACTTTCATAGTTTCGTTGCGTTCGAGCCGTCTTGCATCAACGCCAGAAGCCGATGCTGAATCCGGCGTGCATTCCTTGTCAATCCAGAAGGTTTTTCGCCGGCAGGCTTCTGCCCATTCGGAACATCGAAAAAACTACTCACCTTTGTCGCCAAACCCAAGTAGATTCGATGCCTGTATTCGAGGCGATTCGACAAAGCGGGAAAAAATCGCTTCATAACCGGCGCGCAGAATTTTGCCGCCGATGTGCGGACCGTGGCGCGGGCAACGCCGTAGAATATGATTCTTCCCATGCGCTTTTGGGCGGACCCCAGCCCCGCGACCCGGCGCAACCGCTCGACTCGCGTGGGGCTGACGCCGAGAGCGCGCAGACCGCTGCCGAATTTGCCGTTGAGAAAATTCCGGATAGCGGAATGGGCGCGTAACGGTTTCCTCAGCTGCGAGGAAAAACCCTGTAACTGAGATGAGGAAGAGCGTTTCAGAGCAATACGTCCCCAAAAAATTGCCGGCTGCGTCATGTCCAGTTGAAGCCGCGTGTCTTGAATCGATTAATGGCGAGATAAGCCGATATGGTCAATAAGCTATTGAGAAACATGCAATCAAATAAAATCCAGGCCGATGTCGAGCACGCGGGCGCTATGGGTCAACCACCCCGCGGAGAGCAGATCCACCCCGGATTCAGCGATGCCGGGTGCGGTTTCGGCGTTGATCCGCCCGGAGGCTTCGGTGATAGCCCGCCCCGCGATGCGGGCAACGGCCTCTTGCAAGACTGCCGGGTTCATATTGTCAAGCAGAATGGCGTCCGGACGCTCGCTCAACGCCTCGTCGAGCTGGGAAAGCGCGTCGATCTCCACCTCGATCTTGACCAGATGCCCGATGTTCGACCGCGCGGCCTGGATGGCGCTGGCAATGCCGCCCGCGATGGCGATGTGGTTGTCCTTGATGAGCACGGCATCGTCCAGTCCGAAGCGATGGTTGGCTCCGCCGCCCGCGCGCACCGCGTATTTCTCGGCAAACCGAAGGCCCGGCGTGGTTTTCCGGGTACAGCTGATCTTCGCTTTGGTATGGGCAATGGCGTCCGCAATGCCGGACGTGGCGGTAGCGATGCCGCTCAGATGCCCGAGAAAATTCAAGGCGACCCGCTCAGCGGTAAGAATGCCGCGCGCCGGGCCGGATATATCGGCGACGATCACGCCGGGCGTGACCCGCGCGCTGTCCACGTGATGGACCGTCATGCGGATTTCGGGGTCGATCAGCGCAAAGGCCAGCCGGGCAAAGTCCAGCCCCGCGATGGTGCCGGGCTCGCGGGCAACGAGCGCCACCCGGGCGATGGTGCCGGACGCGATGACGGCATCCGAGGTAATATCCCCTGCGCGGCCGAGGTCTTCCAGCAGGGCCGCCCGCACGCATGGCTCGATCATGATATCGGGAAGTTTGCTTAGGCTCATGTTGTCCTCAGGCTGCTTTATGGATCGCGTTCGGCTCGTCACGCCGGGCGTGCGCCCCAACGGAGGTGGTGCGGGCGAGGGCGGCTTGTGCGATGGAAAGCCCGAGCCGGGCAACGGCGTTGTCCGTACCCAAGGCGTTGAATTGAGCAATGGCGCTTTTTAATCCCGCCGCGTCCCGCAACACGCCGAGATGCGCGGACATGATGGCCCGGACGGGCGTCACATCCGGCGCGGGCGGCGGCGCAATCCGCGGCAGAGGTTCAATGGCCCTGGCGTCGCTGGCCGCCATGGCGCGGCCCGCTTCAGTGCCGCAGATCGCGGCCTCCAGCAGAGAGTTGCTGGCCAGCCGGTTGGCGCCGTGCAGCCCTGTGCAGGCAACCTCGCCTGCCGCGAATAACCCCTCGATGTTGCTGCGGCCGGTGGCGTTCACTTCGACACCGCCCATGTGATAATGCGCTGCGGGGCGGACCGGGATCGGCTGGGTTTGCGGGTCGATGCCCGCTTGGGCACAGATGGCGGTGATGCTGGGGAAGCGCGTGGCGAAACGTGCCCCAACGCCGCGCGCGTCCAGAAACACCTTATGTCCGTTTGCCTGATGCGCGAATACCGCGCGCGCCACGATGTCGCGGGGTGCGAGGTCGGCCCCGTTCATGAAGGCCAAGCCCTGTTCGTCGATAAGGATGGCGCCTTCGCCGCGCACCGCCTCGGAGATCAGCGGCAGGGACGGGCTTTCCACGTCCAACGCGGTCGGGTGGAATTGGATGAACTCCAAATCCTTTAATCTTGCCCCTGCCTGGGCGGCCAGCATCAGCCCGTGGCCAATGGCGCCGGCGGGGTTGGTGCTGTGCAGGAACAAGCCGCCGATGCCGCCGGTCGCCAGTAGTACACGGTCTGTGGGTAAGGAAAGAATTTCATCGCCGCGGCTGGCCAGCACGCCGCTCACGCCGTTACCCCCCACGAAAACATGCCGGGCGGTGGCCTCGACGATGTTGATGGACGGGGTTTGCTTGGCGGCGGCAATGAGCGCGCGCAGGATTTCCGCCCCCGTCTGGTCGCCATTGGCGTGCAGAATGCGCGGGCGGGAATGTGCTGCCTCGAGCCCGAGCGCGAGATTGTTTGCGCCATCCCGGTCGAATCGCACCCCATAAGCCAGCAGGATTTCAATGAGCTGCGGCCCCGTCCCGGCAATCCTCGCAACCGCCTTCTCGTCGCACAGCCCGGCCCCGGCTTTGAGCGTGTCCGCAATATGCAGCGCCGTGCTGTCATCAGCCCCAATAGCGGCGGCCAGCCCGCCCTGGGACATCGCGCTCGCCGCATTCGTCCCAAGCCCGGACGGGTTGAGCAGCATCACCGGCGCCGGGGCTGCGGCCAGAGCGGCCATCAACCCCGCGATGCCGCCGCCGATGATGATCATTTAACGGCCAGCATCCTCTCGACTGCCAGCCGGGCAGGCGCGAAATGTGCCGGGTCGATGGTCACTTCGGTCTGCATGGTTTCCAGCGCCGCGCGGATATTTTTCAACGTAATGCGCTTCATATGCGGGCAAAGGTTGCAGGGCCGCACGAACTCCACATCCTTGTTCATCAGCGCGATGTTGTCGCTCATCGAACATTCCGTGATGAGCGCGACGCGCGCGGGCTTTTTGCTGGACACATAATCGGCCATCACCGCGGTGGAGCCAGAGAAATCCGACACCGCAACGACCTCCGGAGGGCATTCGGGATGGGCCAATATCACTACGCCCGGATGGCTCTGCCGCAGGGCGGTGATTTCCGCGGCGGTGAAGCGCTCATGCACCTCGCAATGCCCGGCCCAGGCGATGATCTTCACCTGCGTTTCGCGCGCGATGTTCTGCGCCAGATATTCATCCGGCAGCATGATGACCTTCTCGACGCCCAGGGATTCCACGATGCGCTTGGCGTTGCCGGAAGTGCAGCAGATGTCCGACGCCGCCTTAACCGCCGCCGAGGTGTTTACATAGGCAACCACCGGCACGCCAGGGTGCGCGGCGCGCAGCAAGGCGATGTCCTCCGGCGTGATGGATTCCGCGAGCGAGCAGCCGGCTCTTGTGTCCGGGATCAGCACGGTCTTGGCCGGATTCAGCAGCTTCGCGGTTTCCGCCATGAAATGCACGCCCGCCAGCAGGATGACATCGGCCTCTGCCGTTACGGCCTCCCGCGCCAGGGCCAGGCTGTCGCCCACGATATCCGCGACGCCGTGGAAAATTTCCGGGGTCTGGTAATTATGCGCGAGGATCACGGCGTGGCGCTCGCGCTTCAACGCATTGATCGCGAGGACATCCTCCTCCATCGTGGCCCATTCGATCGGGGGGATGACAGGGGTAAGCCGATCGTAAATCGGGTCAAACGGCATCACACGCTCCTTTATACTCAAAGTGAGTATATTGTCTCGAGGCGCCCTTATACTCACTTTGAGAATTACATTGCAAGCTTTATCGGACGAGGGGCAGCTTTGTGCCGGAGAGGCCGCGCTCCTCGATGACCGACGGCCGGAAGCGGAAAAGCTTGGCCGGCCTGCCTGCCAGCCCGGAGGTGAAATCCCCGGTTTCCTCCACCAGCTCCTGCTGTTCGATCAGCCGCCGGAAATTCGGCTTGTGCAGCCCATGCCCGGCCAGCGCCTCCATGGTCTGCTGCAACTCCAACATCGTAAAGTCCCGCGCCAACAGCTCGAACACGACAGGCCGGTACTTTATCTTCGCACGCAGCCGGGCGATGGCAGTGGCGAGGATCCGCCGATGGTCATGCGTCATTTCCAGCCCTGGCAAGGGCGTTGCGGCGCGTGCTTTATCCCGCATTGCCTCATGGATCAGCCCGGCCTCGTAAACCAGCTCGTAGCGTTGCAGCACCAGCTCCTCGTTCCAGCCCCGGCCATGCTGGCCGAACAGGCTGGCGATGCGATGCGCGCGGCCCGGCGCCGCCTCGCGCCATGTCTTTAGCGCGGGGATGATGACGCTTCCGGTTATATCGCGGCTGTGGCGCCGGTCCTCCCAGGGGAAGTAATCGTACCAGCTCCGCCAACTCGCATCCGGGTAGGTCGCGGCGGACTCACGGGTGAGGGCGAGATAGCTGATGGAAACGCTGCGGGAATGATGGCCGCGCTGCTGGTCGGCGAAGGTGTAGAGCTGCTCGACATAGCCGAGCGGGTGATGGGTCTGGCGTTCCACCCAGGCGCGCAGCCCGGCTTGCAGTGAGCGATGGCCGGATTCCAGTGGACCGGAAGGGAGGGCGAAACCGGCGTCGATCGTGAGAAAGCGCGGGTCGCCATCAGTCACGGCGACCAGCACGGCGATAAGCTCGGCCTGGGCAGGTTCCTCCATCATGCCGCTTTGTGGCCTATTTGATGGGATTGCGGAAGCTTCTCCCGCCCCGCTTGCACTGACTGCGGCAAAGCGCCATGATCGGGGTAACGAATTGGGAAGGGAAAGCGCCATGCCGATAAGTTCTTTACCGAAAGCGCAGCGTCCATGAGGGACTTCGCCGGGCGGGTCGCGGTCATTACCGGGGCCGGGTCCGGCTTCGGGCGGGAATTCGCGCGGATCGCCGCGGCACGCGGTATGAGACTGGTCCTGGCCGATGTGCAGGCGGACGCGCTGAAGGCAACGCAGGACGAGCTTGCCGGACAAGGTGCTGATCTCGCCGTGCTCCAAGTTGATGTCGCCAAGGGCGAGGAGGTCGAGGCGCTGGCAGCCCTGGCCTATGAGCGGTTCGGCGCCGCGCATCTGCTCTTCAACAATGCGGGCGTCGGGTCTGGCGGTTTCGTCTGGGAGAATTCTGAAGCGGACTGGCAATGGGTGCTTGGCGTCAATCTCTGGGGCGTGGTCCATGGCATCCGTGCCTTTGTTCCCCGGATGCTGGCAAGCGGCGAGGCCGGCCATATCGTGAACACCGCATCGGTCGCGGGCCTACTCTCCCCGCCGCTGATGGGCGTTTATAACGTTTCCAAGCACGCGGTGGTGACGCTGACCGAAACACTCTATCAGGATTTAAAGCTGGCGAAGGCAAAGATTGGCGTGACGCTGCTCTGCCCCGCTTTCGTGCAGACCGGCATCGGCGAATCCCATCGCAACCGGCTGGACAAGCGCGAGGAGCGGGAGATGACCGCGAGCCAGAAGATCGCGCGGCAGCATTCGGACAAGGCGCTCGCATCCGGCAAGCTCTCGCCGCAGGACATCGGGCGGATGACGTTCGAGGCGGTTGAGGAAAACCGTTTTTACTGCATTACGCATCCGAAAATACTGGGCGCGGTGGAGTTGCGGCTACAGGATATTCTGGCAGGCCGCAGCCCGAGCGATCCCAACAGCATCAAGGACTAATTCGCAAGGGAGTTTCGGTCATGAATGTTCAGTCTTCCGTCAAAGGCCGGGTGAGCGAAGCCGAATGGCAGATGCGTGTCGATCTCGCCGCGTGCTACCGGCTGATTGCGGCTTATGGCTGGGACGATCTCGTATTCACGCATATCTCGGCGCGCGTGCCAGGCGGCGATCATCATTTCCTCATCAACCCGTATGGCATGATGTTCGAGGAAGTTACGGCCTCCAGCCTCGTGAAAGTCGATCTGCTCGGAAACAAGGTGATGGAGAGCACCTACGGGATCAACCCGGCGGGCTTTACCATCCATTCGGCGGTTCATGCGGCGCGGGAGGACGCGAATTGCGTCATCCATCTGCATACCACGGCGGGCGTCGCGGTCGCCTGCCAGAAGAATGGGCTGCTGCCGATTTCCCAGCAATCGCTGTTTCCGTTGGCAAGCATCGCCTACCATGGTTATGAGGGCGTTGCGTTGAACGAAGATGAGAAGCCGCGGCTGGTGGCGGATTTGGGCGCGCGTCACTTCATGCTTTTGGCGAACCATGGCCTTCTGACGGTCGGCGGTTCGGTCGCCGATGCGTTTCAAGCGATGTATATTCTGCAACGAGCCTGCGAAATTCAGATTGCGGCGCAATCGGGCGGCGTCGAACTGGTGAAAATTCCGCAACCGATTCTGGACGGCATTCGCGCGCAATCCGCCCAGGTAACGCGCGGCATGGGCGGCCAACTGGCATGGCCGGGCCTGCTGCGTAAGCTCGACCGTACCGATAACAGCTACAGGAACTGACAGAAAATCATGGATCAAGCCGTACAAAAGCCTGTTAGTTTCCGGGATTTGCAATCCCGCATCGGCGAGGTGCTTGGCGCTTCTCCATGGCTGACGGTGGATCAGCCGATGATCGACGCCTTCGCGGAGGTAACGCTTGATCGCCAGTATATTCATATCGATCCCGTTCGCGCGGCCAAAACGCCGTTCGGCGGCACGATCGCCCATGGCTTTCTAACCGTTTCTCTGCTCAGCCATTTTTCTCAGCAGGTGGTCCCCCGGCTGGCCGATGTGGCGATGAGCATCAACTACGGGTTTGACCGGTTACGTTTTGTTTCGCCGGTACGGGTTGGCAGTGAAATCCGTGGCAGTTTTGTGCTGGCCGCGATAGAGCAGCAATCGCAGAATCGTTTCCTGATGCGCCTTGCCGCTACGGTGGAAATAAAAGGCGAGAGCAAACCGGCGTTGAGCGCGGATTGGTTGTCGGTGCAGATATTGTCGAAAGCCGCTTGAATTATGGATCGAGTTGTTCTGCTGAAATTTCGGCGAATTTGCGGCGGCGCGCGTGTTGAACCTGCCCGTATTTAGTGAGATAGGGCGAAAACAAGCTGTCGATCTGGCGAATGCCGCCTTCGAGATCTTCTGGCGTAATTCTGTCATCCTCGCGCAACGTCGCGACATAATCGATCCAGTAGCTGGAGACGATCCAGCAGTTGAGAGAAAGACGTTCAAGCTCAGCGGATGAAGCATGAATCAGCCCGAGTCCCGCCATATCCTCAAGCACCCGGCGCAATTGCAGGCGGTTGAGTTCGGAGAGTTTCGCCGAGCGGCGTTTCAGCCGGGGCGCGATCCGATGCAGCGCGCGCTGGTCGCGGTAGAAAAAACGATATCGCCACATCACGACGAACCAGTTGCGCTGGTAGTCTGCATAGCGGTCGAGCCGACCGGGAGCGTCCAGCCCGTGCGCCGCGGCGGCGGAAATCGAGCTTTCAAACGCCTCGAATAAGGGTGTGACGATCTGCGCCTTGGTGTTGAAGTAATAATGCAGCCGCCCTTCGTTCATGCCGAGCGCCGCGGCAATGCGCGCCGTGGTGACGTTGGGGAATCCTTGTTCGTTGAACAAACGGCGGCAAACGTCCAGAACGCGTTCGCGGATCATCGCGGCTTCCGGCGTTGCAGGCGCCAGGCGCGGCGTGACCTGGATGTTATCGCCGGAGGGCATTCCTACTGGCTCACCCGATTTGCGGAACGTTCAACTCCCATCGAAAATGCCCCTGTTTTGCGAAATTTTTCTGGTGACAGCGGTATTATTTGTGTTAGGTATATACCTAAGTCGCCGGACGCAAGCAAATTCCGGCCTTGTAGGGAGAACAAAAAATGCGGTTTCTAACGATGAAACGTGCTTTGACCGGTTTTGGTATCATTTCAGCGGCATTGCTGGGCGGTATAAGCGGGGCAAGGGCGGACGCGCCGGCCACGCAGCCGAAGCCTGCCGTGGGCGATGTGTTTGTCTATACCGGAAAATACATGTCGGTCGCGTGCTCGACATGGACTGTCACCTCGATCAACCAGAATGGCTATGTCATTAGCAAGTGCGGTAACGATACAGCGTATAATCTCGCTAGCAACGATGATTTTGTTAAAATAACCGATGGCACTGGCAAGGTTCTGGTGCAGTTCAAGCCGTATTTTTCGGGTGTGCAATTCCCGCTCTCCGTAGGCAAAAGCTGGGAAGCGAAATACTCCGGTTATACCGATGATGATGGCAACAGCTGGGACAGCGACCAGAATTGCAACGTCGTTTCACTCGATACGGTAGATGTACCGGCTGGCAGCGTGCCTGCCTATAAAATGGTTTGCGTTGACCATTGGTCCTCCCCGCCGTTCAAGGGGTCGTCTAAAATGAATATCTGGTACTCCGCGCAGGATCAGACGGTCGTTAAAGTCACCAGTCCGGACAGTCCGAAGTGGACTTTGAATCTTAAGAGTGAAACGCTGCATTAATCAAAACAAGAAAAGACGGGAGAAAACGAATGGCTTCAGCTACGGTATCGGGCGCGGTTGAGCGGCGCAATTCGCCGTTCAACCGCGAACTGACGCGTTACCCTGAGCGTGCACAGCGGCGGTGGTTGCTGCTTCTGGTGGTCGCGATCACGATCGTTTTATATTACGCGCTCTATGTTGGCGGCGGGGTCGCAACCCTGATGCTGCCGCAGCTGAAAATACCGTTCACCATTTTCGTCTATTTGATCGCGGCGGGCAATTTGCTCGGCGCGTTCGCCTCGCTCCTCGCAGGGCTGACGGATCGTTTCGGCCGCGCAAACCTTGTGGTTTACGGCCTGCTCATTGTCGGCGCGATCACCTTGTTCTGGATACCCAACGTAACCACGGCGCTGCAATGGGGCATTGCCTATTGGTGCGTGGCATTTGTCGAGGGGATCATCCTGGTGGCAACCCCGGCGCTGATCCGCGACTTCTCACCGCAGGTGGGACGCGCGACGGCGATGGGATTCTGGACGGTGGGGCCAGTGCTCGGCAGCCTCGCGGTCAGCGCGATCAATACGGCAACGCTGCCGGTATATAATACCTGGCAGAGCCAGTATTATATCTGCGGCATCGTCACGCTGGTAATCTTTGTGCTGGCTTTCCTGTTCCTGCGGGAGCTGGCCCCGGCATTGCGCGACCAGCTGATGGTGACGGAGCGCGACCGTGTCCTCGTTGAGCTTAAGGCGCGCGGGCTGAATATCGAGGCGAGCCTGCGCCACCCATGGCGGCAGATGATGCATGCCGATGTGATCATCTCGGCGCTTGGCGTCTCGGTGCTGCTGCTCTTCTACTACACCGCGGTCGGCTTTGGCGTTATCTATCTCGTGTCGCTCTTTGGCTTCAGTGTGAACGAAGCCAATGAGCTGGGCAACTGGGCCTGGGCAAGCAATGCGGTTGCACTGGTCGTGGCCGGGGTGGTCTCGGACCGTTTCCGGGTGCGTAAGCCTTTCATGCTCGGCGGCGCGATTGGCGCTTTGGTGCTGACCGCGATTTATATCGCCGAGGTGGGACAAACCCCGAGCTTCACCTTCCTGGCGGTCATCAGCAGCGTACAGTCCATCTTCGTGGGTTTTGCCTACGTGACCTGGATGGCGAGCTTTACGGAAACGGTGGAAGCCCGCAACCCGGCGCTCACCGCGACGGGGCTGGCGGTCTGGGGCTGGCTGCTACGCCTGGTTGTCACCGCGTCGCTCATTGCCTTGCCGCTGGTCGTCAGCTCCATGAACACATTGGTCAATGCCGCGCCTTACATGGCGGCTTTCAACCGGGCGAAAATGTCGGGTGTTGCGCCCTCACCGGCTCTGGTCGCGCATATGCAGGCTATTGGCGCGGCGGCGGCGGCGGCACCCGGGCAGTGGCGCGTCTGGTTCGGAGTTTGCAACTTTGGCGTGCTCGTGTTTCTTGCCACTATCTTCGTGATGCGCGGCCGCTGGAGCCCGGCGCGAGCGCGCGACGACGAGGCGGCGCATAATGCGCTGGTTGCGAACGAGCTGGCGGCGCTCAACCGGCAGCCGGCGGAATGATGTGACGGTGGCTTAACAACAACAAACTTAAATACAGAACTGGAGAACTTCACGATGTTAAAACTGAAGAACAAAATGCTGGCGTCGGTTTTTGGGGCAACGATGGCGATGTGCCTCGGCTCCGCTTTACCGGCGCTGGCGAACAGCGACCCGCTGCCGAATGACAGCGTGGCGCCGCCGGTGAACGTCAATATTCTTGGTTTTTATAACCAGTTCGAGAATGACTCGGTTGATACGCCGGTGCGCGGGGACGATGAAAACCATACGCATGTCGCACTTGACGCGACCACGCTGCGTTATATCCGAAGCTTCGATCTCGGCGGGTTTACGGCGGGCGTACAGGCCTATGATTCGTTTATCGGGTTCCTAGGCCAGCAAAAGACCGGCGGCGCGGACGATACTTCGCATAACGGTTTCGCGCAGCCAAACCTTTCGTTCTTCATTTTCCCGGTCAACGATCCCAAGACCGGAACCTATGTCGTGCTCTCGCCCTGGGTGTCGCCGCCGATCAGTAGCTATAACAAAAAATATACGCTCAATCCCACAGCCGGTTCGCCGGGCGATGCGTGGTATGAGGAAATGGAGGTTGGCGCACGGACCATTGTAATGGGCACGCCGAAAACGCCGAATCTGGCGCTCGAAGGCTGGAGCACAACAACATTATGGCAGCCCAACACGCATTATCAGGTCAGTGCCGGCCCGCTGGGAAATCTGCCCGCGACCTACCGGCAGCAGACGACTGAGGAACTGCGCGGCTATGTGATCTATGGCATCGCGCCGCAGCTTGGGGCGAGCATTGCGGGTGGTTTCTATCAATCCTTCGGCGGCAAGCAGACGGTGAAGATACCAGGGCTTATCCGCTATGGGATTAATCCGCTCGTGGATAGTGGACAGCGCTACGATGAGAGCCAGCTGCGCCTCGTCGGCACGATGTTCCTCTCGCCAACCATCGAGGCGACGGCGTTTGCGTATTACGATGTCGCGGCACACGGCGGCACCAAGGAGCGGACAATCGGCCTTCGCATCTTCAAGTTGTTCTAAAAATGCCGGCTTGATGGGTCGTCCGGGCATGCCTGCACCAGTTAAACAACGGTGAGCTGATAATGCCCGGGCCGATCGACCAAACACTTCTCGACTTCTGGCTTTGGGACTGGCTGGACACCCAAGTTCTGCTGGCCCGGCCGGAGTTTGCCGAGCATGACCGTGGCAGCGTGGCCGCCATGCTGGAAACCGCTGCGCGACTCGCGGAGAGCCATTTTCTCGACCATTGGAAAAAATCCGACCGCGAGGAGCCGAGGCTGGAGAACGGCCAGGTTCGGGTGTTGCCGGAGGTTAAGCGCGCGCTGGCCGGATATGCGGAGGCTGGGTTTGCCGCAGCACCCTTCGGCGCCGCGCAGGGCGGCCTCGGGGTGCCGAGCCTCGTGCATACCGCGATCTCGGCGCATTTCATGGCGGCGAATATTGCAACCGCCGGCTATGCCATGCTCACCACCGGCAATGCGGCATTGCTGGCGAGTTTTGGAACGCCCGCGCAAATCGAGTCTTTCGCGCTGCCGGAGATCGAGGGGCGGTGGACCGGCACGATGTGCCTCTCCGAGCCGCAGGCTGGCTCTGCGCTGGGAGATATCGCAACCCGCGCCGTGCCGGATGGCGAGGATGCGTTCGGACAGCGTTACCTTTTAACTGGGAACAAGATGTGGATCTCCGGCGGGGACCACGACGCAGCCGAGAATATCGTGCATCTCGTGCTGGCGAAAATCCCTGGCTCGGATGGAAAGCTTATTGCTGGGTCGAAGGGGATTTCGATTTTCATCGTGCCAAAATTTATCCCGGATGAGAATGGCAAACCGGGCCGCCCGAACGATATCGCGGTCGCGGGCCTAAACCATAAAATGGGCTATCGCGGCACTTCCAACTGCCTGTTGAATTTCGGCGAGCGCGGCGGCGCGGTGGGCTGGCGCGTGGGCGAGGCGGGGCAGGGGCTGGCGTTGATGTTCCAGATGATGAACGGCGCGCGCATCGGCGTTGGGCTGGGCGCAGGAGCGCTTGGCTACCGCGGCTATCGCCTTGCGCTGGATTATGCGCGGGCACGCACCCAGGGCCGCCGCCTCGGCGCGCCGGGGGACAAGCCGGTGCCGATTATCGCGCATGCTGATGTGCGGCGCATGTTGCTCGCGGCAAAGGCCTATGCGGAAGGATCGCTGGCGCTCAGCCTTTGGTGTTCCCGGCTGGAGGATGAAGAGCGCAGCGCGCCATCGGCGCAGGCGCGCGAGGAAGCCGCGGATTTTCTGGGCCTGCTCACGCCTGTCGCGAAAACCTGGCCGTCGGAATATGGCCTCGCCGCCAACGACATCGCGATTCAGGTGCATGGTGGCTATGGCTACACGCGCGACTTCGATGTCGAGCAGTTGTATCGCGACAACCGGCTCAACCCGATCCATGAAGGCACCACGGGCATCCAGGCGCTGGATTTGCTGGGGCGAAAAATGCTGCGTGACCAGGGTACGTCGCTGCGGCGCTTCCTGGCGCATGTTGAACAGCGCGTCGCGGGCCATGCGCTTGAGGCGGAGGCGGAGGCGCTACGCAACGCGATGGGCGAATTTACCGCCGCCCTTGCCACGGGCGCCACGCCGCAAGGCCAGGAAGCCGCTTTTGCCAATGCGACGAACATTCTCTGGGCATTCGGGCATATCGTGCTCGCGTTTTTGTGGCTCGACCTTGCCCGTGTGGCAGCACCGCGCGGCGATGATTTCGCGAACGGGCAAATCGCGGCGGCGCGGTATTTCTGCGCCTATGAACTGCCAAAGGTCGGCGCCTGGCTGGCACCCGTCGCGTCGGGCTCGCGCTTGGCATTGGAGGCTGAGGACGCCTGGTTTTAGACCCGAAAGTCTGAATCCGGCTCTACATATGTAATAGAGGGCGATTCAGACATCAAAGCGCACCATAAATGAGTCGATTTGATGTCATCGCGCTCTAACGTTACTTTGCGGCGGCTACGCGCTTCGCCGGGCGCAGCAGATGCACTTTTCGCACGCTTTCAGCTTCAAACTCCCGCCATCGGAGCTTGATCAGATCGCCACGCGAGATAATGCCGAGCAGTTTTCGCGTTACCGGATCGATGACCGGAATCCGTGCCGCCTCGCGTGCCACCATTCGTACCGCGACCGAGGATATGGTCTCGTCCGGCCCGGCGGCCGGGACGGGTCGATCCGCCAGTGCGATGCCGAGGCCTTCCGTGCGCGGTGTTTTCGCGCCGATCCAGCCCAGGATGTCCGTGCGTGAGACCAGCCCAGCCAACCCGCCTTCCGTATTCACCACCGGATAGGCGCGGTGGCGGTGCGTGGGGTCCAGAAAGAAATCGATCGCCGCCCCCACGCTCATCTCCGCGTCCAGCGTATCCACATCGCGTGTCATAATCTCCCGCACCCGCGTCAGCGCAGCGAGGTCGATGCTGTATTCCCGCGTAACATGATGCCCGCGCCTTGCCAGTTTCTCGGTCAAGATCGAGCGCTTCATCAGCAGCACGGTTACGGCGTAGCTTGCCATGCAGGCGGTGATGACCGGCAGCAGCACTTCATGGTTGCCGGTGAGCTCCACCGCAAACAGCGTGGCGGTGAGCGGCGCGCGCATCGTGCCGCCCATCATCGCGGCCATGCCCAGCACAGCCCAAAACCCGGGCGCGGCGGAAGGCATGAAAGGCGCCAGCACCGCGCCAAGCCCGCCGCCGATCATCAACAGCGGCGCCAGCACACCGCCGGAGGTGCCGGACCCCAGCGCCACCGACCAGATAATGCCCTTCACCGCCATCAGCCGGAGCGCGGACACACCCGCGAGATCGCCGCTCAGCATATGCGCGATGTTCGGATAGCCGACTCCGAGCGCCCGCGGGTCGAACAGCCCGCCAACGCCCACCACAATGGCGCCGAGTGCCGGCCACCACATCCAATGCACCGGCAGCTTCGCGAAAAAATCCTCGGCGGCATAGACCATGATGGTGAGCATGGCCGAGCCAAGCCCCGCCGCAAGGCCCAGTCCCACCCAACCAAGCCCATGCAACGGGTCGATGACCACGCCGCCCAGATAAGGAAACAGCGGTGCATGGGGCAGCACGTAGCGCCGTTCGATTGCTGCGGTGATGCAGGCCACCGCCACCGGCAGAAAGCTGCGCGGCTTCAGTTCGAACAGCATAAGTTCCACCGCCAGCAATATCGCGGCAACCGGCGTGCCGAACACCGCCGTCATTCCCGCGCAGGCGCCTGCCACCAGCAGCGTTTTGCGCTCCATATCGGTGAGCGCGAACAACTGGGCGAACAGCGAGCCGATGGCGCCGCCGGTCATGATGATCGGCCCCTCCGCGCCGAATGGGCCGCCGGTGCCGATGGAAATGGCTGAGGAGATCGGTTTCAGGATCGCGATCTTCAAATCCATCCGCGAGCCGCCGAGCATGATCGCCTCCAGCGCCTCCGGGATACCATGGCCGCGGATTTTTTCGGACCCGAAGCGCGCCATCAACCCGATGATGAGCGCGCCGATAACAGGTACCGCTATGGTCCATATTGGCAGATGCGATGGCGCGCCATTTGCGAACAGCGCCCGTGCTGAAAGCTCGCCATGATAGGCGATATTGCCGACCAGGGCGATCAGCCGCAGCAGCACCCATCCCGCGGCCACGCCGCCCGTGCCAGCCACCAGCCCCATGAGCGCAATGCGGATAATGCGCGGCGAAGCCGTGAAGTCGCCAAGCTCCCGCGAAATTTCGATATTTTCGTCAACCGCCGCCATGCCCGCCATCCAAAACAAAATCGAAGCGGCGGTATATATCGTTATCCGATATATACAAGCAGCTCGCTGAGCATGGGCCGCAAGCGCCGCAGCTCGTCGCGGTGCGCCATGGTGAGGGAGGCGAGCAGACCTTCTCCCGCCGCCGTCACATTCAAAGTCACGCCCCGGCGGTCCTGCGCGTTTTTCCGGCGGATGATCAGGCCAAGGCCCGCTAGCCGGTCCGCCAGCTCGCTCGCGCTATGCGGCTGGATCAACAGCCGCTCCGCCAGCTCGCCGACTGAAAGGGCGGCGCGCCCTGCCGCACGTATCGCCAGCAGCGCCTGGTGCTGCTGCGGCGTCAGGCCAGCGGTCCGGGCAGCGTCCTCGCTGAAATGGATGAAACGCTTCAGCGCATGGCGGAAGGCCGCCAGTGTCTGGTAGTCCTCGTCGTTGAGTGCTTCCGTGGCATCCCGGCGCGGCATGGAGCGATCATAGCCCCATTCCCCGCGGTACGTCGATTTCGGCTTCCCGCACCGGCGGCGGCGTTGGGCGCTTGCCGCCCTGTGCCCGCCAGCGCTGCATCTTCCACACATAGGCCAGCACCTCGGCGCAGGCGCGGTACAGTGCTACCGGCATATGCTCGCCCGGCTCCACGTGCCGGTACACGGCGCGCGCCAGCGGCGGCGCTTCCACCACCGGAATCCCAAGCCCGCGCCCGCGGCTGATAATCTCCTCCGCCAGCAGCCCCACCCCCTTGGCCAGCAGCAAGGGCGCGCGGTCCGCGCCGCGGCGGTAGCGAATGGCCACGGCATAATGCGTCGGGTTGGTAACGATGACGGATGCTTCCTGGACACGGTGCATTTGCCGCGCGCGGGCGAGCTTGCGCGCCATCATGCGCTGGCGCGAGCGCACATGCGGATTGCCCGCGGCATCCTTCATCTCGTCGCGCATTTCGTTATCGGTCATCCGCAGCTTCTGCCGGTGCAGCCAGTATTGCAGCGCCATATCCGCCCCGGCGGCCAGGCCGATGACGATGGCGATGGCGGCGACGGCCTGCATGACAAGCGCCGCCACCGCCGCGCCGCTGGGCTGGGGCAAACCGGCCAGCGCGGCGAAGCCAGGGAAGCGGGCGGTAATGATAATGCCGCCAATTCCACCGATGATAATGAACTTCAACAACGCCTTGGCCGTATCCGTCATGCCCTGTTTGGAGACGAGCGAGCCCAGCCCGTGCGAGGGCATGAGTTTGGAGAAATCTGGCCGCAAAAGTTGAAGGCTGAAGATGAACCCGCCCGAAAACAACGTTGCGGCGACGGAGATAGCGCCGATGAGCGCAACGAGTGGAAGCACTTCCATCGCCGCCGTGCCTGCCCATCCGGAGGCAGCGGCGGGTAGCGCGGTTCCGGCCATGCTCAGCCAGGCGGCGCAAAATCCCGCCAAATGTATTGCCATGCCCGCGGATGCGCCCAGCGCCAGCATGGTCACGAGCACCACGCTTGCCGCCTTCGGCAGATCGGTGGCGCGCAGAACGTCGCCGCGCTCGGCGGCCTGGCGCAACCGCCGCTCGGTTGGCGCGTGTTTCTTCTCCTCGCCGCCTTCAGCCATGGATGATCGAGCCCAGCGTGCCCATCCCTCCGGTCATCAATCGGGCCACGGCATGCCCCATGTAAAACACGGAGCCACCCATAACCCAGAGCCCTGCCAGGATGAGCAAGGGAAAGCCGATGGTTAGCAAATTCATCTGCGGCGCGAAAACAGTGGTAAGCCCCACGGTGATATTGACGCAGAGCGAGACCGCTAAAACAGGCAAGGCAAGGCAGACAGCGGAGTTGATGAGCGTGCCGCCGAACGCGCAGAGCGCCGCCCAGGAGGCGATGCCTCGCAGGCCGATGCCGTGCTGGAGGGAATGCGCCAAGGCGGCGAATAGCCAGACCGGCCCGCCCGCCGCCATATAGCCAAGCAACCCCGCCCAGAGCATGATGTCGTAGAGCACCGGCGTCACGCCTGCGGATTCCCGAAATTGCAATTCCGCGAAGCTCAACCCCATCGCCAGCCCGGCGATCTCACCCGCGCCCGCCACCGCTGAGACGACGATCTGCATGACCATGCCAAGCATGGCGCCATAAGCGATCTGTGTGATGCCCGCGTAGATCGCGGAGGCCGGATCGCCGGGAAAAGCCGGCAGATTGGGCAGAAATATCGCCAGCGCCGCCGCAAAAGCCACGGCCAGCACCGCTTTCACGGCGTTCGGGACCATTGAGGAGCCAAAAACCGGCGCGGTAAGCAGCAAGCCCGTTACCCGCAAAAACGGCCATAGGAAATGCCCAAGCCAGAGCAGGATTTGCGCCTGGGTCAACTCCATGGCTGGCGCACTAGCATCGGCGCGTGGGAGATAAACAGCACCGCGAAATTCTCGAACACCCGCAGCGCGCCGAAACCGCCCGTTACCGCAATCGCGATCATCGCGAAGGTTTTCGGCAGCAGGCTGAAGGTTGCATCCTCGATCTGCAAGGCGGATTGCACGATGGCTGTTGCCAAGCCGATGATGAGAAGCACCGCGACGATAGGCGTGATCGCGGCAAGCTCGGTGAAGAAGGCGAGATGCAGAAGTTTTATATATATCGGCACGTTACGATGACGCGGCGAAACTATTGGCGAGCGTGCCCAGCACCAGCACCCAACCGTGGATGGAGACGAACATCAGCAGCTTCAGAGGCAGAGAGATGAGCGTCGGCGAGACCATGATCATGCCAAGCGACATCAAGACCGAGGCGACGGCGAGGTCGATCAGCACAAAGGGGATATAGATCAGGAAGCTGATCTGAAATGCGGTTTCCAGTTCGGACGTTGCGAAGGCAGGAACCAAAACCGTTATCGGAACATCGCGTTGTGTCGCGTAGTGTCCGCCGCTTAAATCCACGAACAAATGCAGCGGCGCCTTGCGGGTTTGCGCCAGCATGAAATTTTGTATCGGCGGCTCGGCGGCGGCAAGCGCCTGGTTGAAATTGATCTGCCCGGCGAGATAAGGATTCAGCGCCTTGTCCTGCTCCTGTCGGATAACATTCTGCATCACGAACATGGTCATCGCCAAGGCCAAAGCCGCCAGTACCATGTTCGGCGGCGTGGTTTGCAAGCCCAGCGCCTGACGCATTACCGAGAGCACGATGATGATGCGCGTGAACGCCGTCATGAGCAGCAGGATGCCGGGGAGAAACGCCAAGGCCGTGATGACCAACAGCGTCTGCACATTGAGCGAATAGGACTGGCCGCCAGGGCTGCCCACGGCGTTCATCAGGTTCAGCCCTTCCGGGGCCGCGTGGGCAGCCAGCGGCAAGGCGGCGAAGGCCAGTGCAAGCAGCGTGGATTTTTTATTCATCCGCGTCCAGCCTGCCAATGGCGGAAATGCCGGCGCGGCTGACCCCAATGAGAAAACGCTTCCCCTCAGCCTCAGCGATCACCAGCGTGTTCTGGCCGCCCATGGCGCGCGATGCGATAAGCTTGATCTGGTTCTGCGCCGCAGCGCGCTGGCCCCATCCGGTGTTGCGTAACCGCCGCAGCACGACGGCGGCACCGGCAAGCAATGCGACGATAACGATGAGCGAACCCGCAGAAGAGATAGCGGCTGACAATTCCATCAGTTCTGCACGACAAGGTTGGTGATATAGGCGGCGGTGAACGGAGCCGGCAGCGCGCCGCCGTTATGCGCCAGAACGCTGTTGGCAGTGGCGAGGCAGTTTTTCACCAGCGTTGCGCGGGCGCCTGGGTCGCCCAGTGATTTTCCCGTTTCATTCATCAACAGGTTGATGATCTCCGATTTGATGATCGGTTGCAGCGCCGTGAAATTGCTGATCGCGCCGGGATCGGTGGTGGCGAACTGCACCGCGAACTGCACGAAGGATGAAGCCGTATCGCCATTATCCGCCGGAACACTGACTACGACATCCGAAAGCGCCGCGAATAGCAAGGGCTTAGGTGTATCCGCCATGACGCTGGCTGGTTTGTGAGGATGCGATATTGAAAGATACGCGAAAACGCCGCCGCCCGCAGCAGCCAGTAGAACAACCGGCAGCACGCCAAATATAATCATTCTCTTCACGTTATGGTCCTTTACACGGCGGTCAACAGCGATTCGAACATCGCGTGAGCGACGCTGATGACCTGTGCCGCCGCTTGATAGGCCTGCTGGTAGTTGGTCAGTGTAACCGCCTGGGCATCGGTGTTCACACCGCTGATATTCTGCAAATTCGCCGTCGCGGTCGTAACCTGGGCCGTCGTGGCGGTAGCGAGCTGCTGTGCCTGCTGCGCGTTGGCGCCAAGTGCTGTGCCAAACCCGACAATTCCCTGCTGCAACGTTCCGCTGCTCGTCGTACCCGGCTGGGTCCAGCTTGCCGCCATGCGCGCGGCGTTGCTGCCGCTGCTCGGGCCGCCCGGCGTCAGAGTTAGCGTGTCGCCCGCATCCGGTGTGCCGGAGATCGGGAGTTGCCAATACTGGCTGGAGGCCGCGCCGGATGGGTAAGCAATTGCGATATTACCCCCCGTGGCACCTAGTACGCCGCTGGCAATCTCCGTGCCGGGATTCGCTGCGGTGGAAACGCCGTAGGCGGTGGGCGAGATGAACGTTACCTGCAAGTTCTGCCCGAAATAGCTCGAAGGAATCACTGCCGCACCACTTGCGGGCGTGCTGGTGACGCTATCCGTTCCGGCTGTGATGCTGCCGCCATTGGCGTTCAGGATCGAACCGTCGCTCTGCAACGTGCCAGGCGTCGCGGCGTAAGGGTCTGCGGCGGCGATCGCATCCGGGTTGGACGCGGCAACACCGATGCCCGTCGCCGCGTTCGGCGCGGGGTTGAGCAGGAAATTATCGCCATTGGCGGGCGCGCCGGTAATGTTGAGCGTTAAACCCGCGAGGCTTGGCGGTGTACCGCTGGCGGTATAGCTCTGCCCGCTTGCCTGGTCTGTCGCGCTCCAGCCGGAGCCGCTGCTGAAGCTGAGCACGAACGGGCCGCCATCCGCCGGCAATGCGCTGGGGTTGGTAAGCTGCGCCGTAACCGTGGCGCCGCCGGTAATCGCGGAAGGTGGCGCTTTGTGCGGTAAGCACGCCATCGACCATTTCATGTGTCGCGCGGCTGCTGCCCGTCTGCCCATCCACGGCTTTGATGCCGAACAGATTATTGCCCGGCGCGGCACTCCCCCAGCCGGTTTCCAGCGCCGTTTGCGCCAGCACCGCAACGGCCGGCACGCCCAGAACCTGGGCCGCCGCGTTCACCTGCGGCCAGACAGATTTTGCGAAATTTTCCGCTTGCGTCAGCACATTTCCATCCGGTGCGGAAGATGCAGCTGGAGCCGGCGCGCTGGCGCCTGGCGCCGCCTGCACCAACGAGGAGGCAGGTGCTAAGAATTCCGGCGCCGAGGCCGGTGCCACCGAAGCCGCAGCGCCGCCAAGCTGGTGCATTGCCGCGGCCAGCAAACCAGAATCATATTTTCCAAAATCGTTTTGCGCGATGTTCCACAAAAACATACCTTGGAAATCATCCCCGCCGGTGACGAGAGAATCCGAATCCAGACCGGTTTTGTTGAGCTCGGACAGCATCTCGTACCACAACATGCCGGTCATGTGTTTGACAGTGGAAGCAAGATCGGGCTTTGCCGAAGTAGTGGCAGAAAGGTTCGTAACAAGGCTCATCAGATCACCTTGATCGTGCCGTTGATCGCACCGGCCTGCTTCAAAGCTTCGATAATCGCGATCAGATCCGATGGCGTGGCGCCCACCGCATTCAGCGCCGCCGCGACATCCTGCAAGCTCGCCGCGCGCGGCAGGCTGATGACATCCGCCTTCGGCTGCTTTGCCGTCACGGCGGTGTTCTGCACCGCAACCGTTGTGCCATTGCTGAGCGGCCCCGGCTGGGCGCGGCGACCAAAAGCGTGAATCGGCCTCTCAAAAAAGAATAGAGCGCGAAACAGCCTAATGCGTTGCGTTTTGACAATCATATCGCGCTCTAAATCTGCACCAGCCGCTGGCTGTCCTGCTGCTCGGTCTGGATAACGGATGTATTCGCCTGATACGCCTGCTGGTACTGGATGAGTTGCACCAGCAGCGCCGAGGTCGAGGCGTTGGAGGCTTCCAGATTGCCACCGCTCAAGCTGCCCGCGAGGCCGCTGCCCGGCGTGTTCATCACCGGCTGGCCGGAGGTTGAGGACGCGGTGTAAACATTGCCGGATACCGGCACCAGCCCTTCCTGGTTGAGGAAATTCGCCAGCCCGATCACGCCAGCACTTACCGTCTGGCCGTTGGTGTAAGTAGATTGCACCTCGCCATTCGCGGCGATCGAGGTGCCGCTATAGCTGCCCGGGGGAAAGCCGTCATTGGTGTTTCCCGCCACCGCAAAATCCTGAGCACCTAGCGTGGTGCCAGTGAGGTTGAACGCGATGGCCGAATTCGCCGCGCCATTGCCCCAATTCACGTTGAGCGTCGCGGGGCTGCCCGAGCTGAGCGCGCCGGAGGAGGAAAAGCTCAGTGTCGTCAGGGTTTGCGGCGAGCCCACATTGGTGCCATTCGCCAACTGAGGCTGGGCATACACCGTCCAGGTCGAAGGCGCAGTAGAGGATGCGGGCGGGTTTTGCACGAGATACAGCCCGACCCGGTTGGCATTGCCAAGTGAGTCGTATGTCACGACGGAAGTGGATTCGTCGTAGGACGCAGGATTGCTCGCGCTGAAAGTTGTTGTAGCGGGAATCACCGCATCGCCGGAATTAAGGTTCAACGTAAGGCCGAGATTGCCCGTGGGATTTGCTGCGACCGCGCCGGTGTTGATGGTGATGGGCGATAATGTGCTGCCCAGCGCGCCGCTGGGGGTTTGCGAATAACCCAGCAGCGTGGCACCGTTTACAGTTTCCAACTGGCCGGTTGAGGAGTTGATCTGGAACGAACCATCTCTCGTATATTGCTGTGTCCCGTTATTATTGGTGACGAAGTAACCATTGCCCTGAATCGCGGCATCCAGCGGATTTCCGGTCGCGGTCAGATCGCCTTGGGTTAAATCGCCGGTAATCGCCTCCGTCGCGGTGCCGATTCCCGGCACGTCGCTGGAACCAGCTGGATAAACATCCTCGAACAGCGCCGTCTGGCTTTTGAAAGCGGTGGTGCTCGCGTTGGCGAGATCGTTGGAGACGGTATTGAGGCCGGTTTGCGCGCCGAGCAGGCCGGACAACGCGGTTTGTAAGGTCATTTGGAAGCTCCAAGAACGGTTTGAATGGAGGAAACAGGCAATGGCGCCGCAGCGCCTTGCACGTTGAGCGTCGGCGATGTGGTGGAAACGTTTACCCCCTCGACGGTATAAACGCTGTACGGTGTTGCGCTGACCGCACCGCCGGATGATGCGGTGGCGTTGATTTGATAGGTATATTGTGTGCCAGGCGTGCCGCTGCCCCAGGAAAAGCTCTGCTGACCGGCACTAAGCGCGCCGAGCTGTTTGGTCACCGCAACCGCACCGCTCGGGTTAAGGATGCTAACGGTTACGTTCTGGGCGGCATTGGCGAGATTGAACGCGCCTTCTGCCGACCCGGAAGCATTCGGCGTGAGCGTGTCGCCCGATACCGCGACCTGGCGGCCAACCAGGCTGGAGGCCTGCGCCATCTGCGCGGCGCCCGTGCTGCTCTGGATGCTGGAGACCGAGCTGTTCAACTGGTTGATGCCATCGACCGTCGAAATCGCCGCGAATTCAGAGGCAAGCTGCGTGGGGTCCGCTGGATTGTTCGGCGTTTGATATTTCAACTGTGCGGTCAATAGTTGCAGAAAATCACCTTGCGTTAGCTTGCTGGCCGAGCCGGAACCAGAACCGGCGGAAGATTGGGCCGCGGTGGTGGAAGCGGCGACAGACGCATTTGTGGCAGCCGCGCCGGCAGAGGTTGGAATCGCGAGGTTGGTCATTATGTCACCTGAAAGCTGGAGAGCATTTGTTGATCGACCCGGCTCGCCTGCTGCAACACCGCGACAGAGGCGGCGTAACTGTTCGAGCTGTCGATCAAATCGACCATCTGGCTTGCCTGATCGACATTCGATCCCGTAACGTAGCCTTTGGCATCGGCGTAGGGATTCCCGGGTTCGTATTTCTGCACCGGTGCTGCATCGCTCTGCACCGTTTCCGCGACGTTCACGCCAAGCGCTGGCGTGGCCCCGGCCTCGCTATCCATTGCGGGTGCGGCCTCGAACACAACCTGCTGCGCGCGATAGGGCGTGCCGCCGGGCGGGGTGATCGAATCGACGTTTGCGAGATTCGACGCGATCGCTCCCATGCGGGCATTCTGTGCGTTCAATGCACTGCCCACGATGCTGAAAATATCCGAGCCCATTCCTTAGCTCCCCTAAATGCCGCCTGGGTTCGGGCGCAGTGCCGTCACCAGGTCGGTGGTCGATTGATGCAGAAAAGTTGAGGCCGCCGTCATGGCCTCGCCGTTTGTCGCGGCTTCCACGCGCTCGGTATCGAGAGACACGTCATTGCCATTCAAACCAACCGTGCCATCGGCGCGATATTGTGTAGCCGGTTGCACGCCATCTCCGCGGCCCAACTGCGCCGCCAGCGCGTTGCCGAACGATACATCCGTCGCTTTGTAGCCCGGCGTGTCGGCATTCGCGATGTTATTGGCGATCAGGTCCGAGCGTTGCTGCGTAACATTGAGAACGCCGCCGTAAAAATCCAGAAACCCAATTTGCATTGCCGTCCACGCATTCCATACATCGTTCGCAACGAAGTTTTAGAATGCAGGTCTTAAAATTCCGTAAATAAAAATAGCGCGCGGCGGGATTTTAATTGTTTCTTGCCAGCCGGTCTTTAATTGCCGCGCGTCAGCTCATACAGCGCTACCGCTCCGGCGGCGGAAACGTTCAGGCTTTCCATGCCGCCTGGCATTCCCAGGGCCACGATTTCGTCGCAGGTCTCGCGCGTTAAGCGCCGAATACCCTCGCCCTCATTGCCCAGCACCAGCGCCACGCGGCGTCCCGCAAACGCCTCGCCATTGAGTTTTTGCGGCGATGCGCCGTCCAGCCCCACCACCCAGACATTGGCGGATTTCAGCACGATCAGCGCGCGCGAGATGTTCACGATCCGCAGCAGCGGGATGAGTTCCAGCGCGCCGGAGGCGACTTTGGCCAGCGCGCCGGTCTCTTCCGGGGCGTTGCGCTCCTGCGCGACCACCATGGAAGCGCCAAATGCCTGCGCGGTTCGCATCAGCGCGCCGATATTGCGCGGGTCGGAGATCTGGTCGAGCACCAGAATCGGCCCCGGTCGCTTCAGCGCATCCAGCAATGGTGGCGCGGTAAGCTGGTCCGTGAGCAAGGCAACGCCCTGATGCACGATGCCGCTGCCTTGCCGTGCGCCAAGCAACTGATCGATTTTATCGCGTCCGGCGATCTCGGGCTGGATCGGCCAGGGCTGGGGTCGCTCGGCGGCCAAAATGGCCTGCGCGTCCTCCGAGACCACGAGCCGCCGCAGCCGCCGCGCCGGGTTGGCCAAAGCAGCGGCAACCGCATGGATGCCATAAAGCCAGACCGCACCGCTTGGCACGGCGGGCGTGCGCTGCCCCCGCGGTCCATGCTCGCGCATCGGCGGGCGGTCATGCGGGCGCTCGGGTTTCTGGTCCGGCTTGCGGCCCCCGGCCAGGCTGAGTTTGGGGTTGCTACCCTGCGTCCGCCCCGCGTTGCCGCCCTGTGGCTTGCGGCCATGCTGGCCTGGTTTCGATCTTGGGGGGCGCTGCTGGGTCATGCTTTGTTCACTATCGCCGGTGGATTGCGTTGACAACCAAACCCCGATCAGGGAAATGACAGGCCATACGGAAGGGTGCCCGAGTGGCTAAAGGGGGCGGACTGTAAATCCGCTGGCGTACGCCTACGTTGGTTCGAATCCAACCCCTTCCATAGCTTTGTTTCGCGCTTCGCACACGGCCGCCCCACCAGTCCCATGTGCTCAGCGCGCCGGTCCTTGGTGTTCCAACCAAGCGGGTGTAGCTCAACGGTAGAGTCCCAGCCTTCCAAGCTGGTTGTGCGGGTTCGATTCCCGTCACCCGCTCCATATTCAAATTCGGGCGCCCCGCAATACTTGACATAAGCCACGGCAACGTGTGGAACGCCGTTTCGTGCTGGTTCGGATTTAGGGGCGTAGCTCAATTGGCTAGAGCGCCGGTCTCCAAAACCGGAGGTTGAGAGTTCGAGACCCTCCGCCCCTGCCATCCACCCCGGCACATCATGGCTGTTTTGGAGTTTGTCTGCTTTGGCGTTCAACCTGGTGAAATTCATGCGCGAAGTGCGCGCCGAGGCGGTGAAGACCACCTGGCCCACGCGCAAGGAGACCTTGCAAACCACGGGCCTCGTGCTCGCCATGGTGGTTGTCACATCGGCGTTTTTCCTAACGGTCGATCAGGTTATCGGGGCTGGCATGCGCGCGCTCTTTGGAACGGGAAGTTGAGGGGAGCCGAGTAATGGCCAAGCGCTGGTACGTGTTGCATGTATATTCAGGGTTCGAGAAAAAAATCGCGACCCAGATCAAGGAACAGGCGGAGCTGAAGGGCCTGGCCGAGAATATCGGCGACATCATCGTCCCGGCGGAGGAGGTGACGGAAGTCCGCCGCGCGCAGAAGGTGAACACCGAGCGCAAGTTTTTCCCCGGCTATGTCCTCATCAACATGGATATGACAGATGACGCCTGGCATCTCGTGAAAGACGTGCCGAAGGTCACGGGCTTTTTGGGCAGCAAGACGCGGCCTTCGCCGATCACCGATGCCGAGGCCGAGCGCATCATGAAGCAGGCGCAGGAGGGCACAGAGCATCGCCGCCCCGCCGTGCTGTTCGAGATCGGCGAGCAGGTTCGCGTCGCCGACGGCCCCTTCACCAGCTTCAATGGCGTGGTGGAGGAGATCGACGAGGACAAGGGCCGGGTGAAGGTTTCCGTCTCCATTTTCGGGCGGTCCACGCCGGTCGATCTCGAATACGGACAGGTGGAAAAGGTCTGAATTTCGCCGCGTTAGGTTGCCGGGGGATGCCGTGTCTGACGTGACGAAGCCGCCCGCGCAACGTTGGCTCTATATTGCGTGTGGCTTGCTTGTTGCGGCCGCGCTCGTTGCCTGGCTCGTCTATTATCTGCTTGTGGGACAGTATTTTGTCGCCACCGACGATGCCTATATCGCCGCCGATTCGAGTCTGATCGCCGCGAAGGTCAGCGGCTATGTCACCCAGGTCGCGGTACGCAATAACCAGGCCGTGCAAAAGGGTGCGCTGCTGGTCAGCATCGACCCGCGGGATTATCAGGCGGCACTCGCCGCGGCCCAGGCCGACACCCAGGCCGCGCGCGCCGCCATCACCACGGACGAAGCGCAGCTGGCCTTGCAGCAGGCGAAAATTGCCGCGGCGCAAGCGAATGTGCAGGGCGATACGGCGCGGCTGGCTTTCGCGGTCAGCGATCAGCGCCGCTACCAGCGCCTCACCGCCAGCGGCGCCAGCCCGCAACAGGCCGCCGAGCAGTCCAATTCGGCTTTGGGCGGCGCCCGCGCTCAGCTTGCCGCCAGCCAGGCGGCCTTGCTCGGGGCAAAGCGCCAGGTGGATGTGCTGAATGCCAATCTGGCCCAGGCCATTGCCAGCCTCGCGCAGTCCAATGCGCGGCTGGCGCAGGCGGTGCTCGACCTCGGCCATTGCCAGATCCGCGCGCCGTTTGCCGGCGTAACCGGGGATAAGGCTGTCACAGATGGAGATTACCTCCAAACCGGCACGCAGGTCATGGCGCTGGTGCCGCTCTCGCAAGTGTTCATCACCGCCAATTATAAAGAGACGCAGATCACGAATGTCCGCCCCGGCCAGCCCGTCACCATCGGCGTCGATGCCTTCCCCAGTCTGAACATCACCGGCACAGTCGCCAGCATCTCGCCCGCCTCCGGCCAGGAGTTCGCGTTGCTGCCGCCCGATAATGCCACCGGCAACTTCACCAAAATCGTGCAGCGCGTGCCGGTGCGGATCAACATCAACCTGACCCCGGAGCTTATCGGCAAGCTGCGCCCCGGCATGTCCGCCGAACCTTCGATCGATACGCGCGCCGCGCGATGACGCCGCCTGGGGACAAGGTCTCGCTGCGTACCCGGGCGGCGGTTGGCGGCGCGCTCATCGGCGCCTTCATGGCAGTGCTGAACACGCAGCTGGTGAACACCTCGCTACCGGACATCCAGGGCGGCATCGGCACGGGGCTGGAGAATGGCGGCTGGGTCTCCACCGCCTATCTGGTTGGCGAGATCATCGTCATTCCGCTTTCCTATTGGCTGGCGGAAGTGTTCTCGATGCGCCGCTATCTCATCGCCAATACCATCTTGTTTCTGGTGTTTTCGGTCGCCTGCGGGCTGGCGGTTAATTTTCCGCAAATGGTGTTGTTTCGCGCAGCTCAGGGCTTTACCGGCGGCGTTCTCATCCCGCTCGCCATGGTCTGTGTCCTTACCATGCTGCCGATGCGCGAGCGGCCCATGGGCTTTGCGCTGTTTTCCCTCAGCGCCACTTTTGCCCCGGCAATAGGCCCGACCATCGGCGGCGCGATCACGGATTTCTACGGCTGGCGCTATATATTTTTCCTCAACCTCGTGCCGGGCGCGGTTATGCTGGGGGCGCTGGCGTGGGGGTTGAAGCCCGCGCCGATGCAGCTCCAAAAATTCCGCCAGGGCGACTGGTCCGGCATCGCCGCGATGGCTCTGGGCCTCGCCGCGCTGCAAATCGTGCTGGAGGAGGGCAATAAGGATGACTGGTTCAGCTCCTCCTTCATCCTTCGCCTCTCGGTCATCGCCGTCATTTCTCTTGCCGCTTTTTTGTTTCTGGAATTGCGCCGCGGCAATATGGCGCCGGTCGTGAACCTGCGGCTGTTCGCGCAATGGAATTTCAGCCTTGCGACCATCGGCAACATCCTGCTCGGCTTTGTCCTTTACGCCGCGCTTTATATGATCCCGGTCTATCTCGCGGAGGCGCATGGCTACAGCGCGGCGCAATCCGGCATGGTGCTGCTTTGGATCGGCCTGCCCCAGCTCGTGCTCATTCCCTGTACGCCCTGGCTGATGCGCCGGATCGACGTGCGGCTTCTGTTGTTCGTGGCATTTGCCTGTTTCGCGATCAGCACCTTCATGAACATGAACCTAGGGCCGGACGACAGCGGGCCGCAGCTTTTGATCCCGGATCTCATCCGCGCGCTGGGCCAGGCCGTGGTATTTCCCGCGATCAGTATGGTTGCGACGGCGGGAATACCGCTTAAAGACGTCGGCTCAGCCTCCTCGCTGTTCAACATGCTACGCAATCTGGGCGGCGCCATCGGCATCGCGTTGGTGCAAACCTTTGTCACGAACCGTGAAAAATTCCATTCCGCGATCATTACGCCGAGTGTAAGCCTGCTGGCACCCGCAACGCGGTCGCGCATTGCGCTGCTCCAGCATTATTTTCAGGCGCACGGGCTTGGCGGGGCGGATGCCGCGCGTCATCAGGCGATCTTGGCAATCGGGCGCACGGTCGCGACCCAGGCGAGTTATTTCGCCTATGGCGATGCCTTCGCGATGCTCGGCGTTTGCATGACAGTGGCTTCGATTGTGACGCTTTTTCTAAAAAAACCGAAAGGCAGCGCTTCCCCCGGCGCGCACTAGCTATTTTGTGCTACCCCGGTCCGGGTGAATGCATTACGCTTTCAAATAATTGGAGGAAAATATGGCGCGAATAGCATTGGTCACCGGCGGCACTCGCGGCATCGGCTGCGCCATCAGCGTCGCGCTGAAGCAGGCCGGGCGGCACGTGATCGCGAGCTATGCAGGAAATATCGCCGCGGCGGACGCCTTCACCCAGGAAAGCGGGATCGAGGCGATGCGCTTCGACGCGGGCGATTATGAGCAATGCGTCACCGCGGTCTCCGCGATTGCGGCCAACCATGGTCCTATCGAAATTCTCGTCAACAACGCCGGGATTACACGCGACACCACCATTTCCCGTATGACCCGGGAGATGTGGGATGCGGTGATCGACACCAATCTCGGCTCCTGCTTCAACCTCTCGAAAGCCTGTTTCGATGGCATGAAGGGGCATAAATTCGGCCGGATCGTCAATATCGGCTCCATCAACGGCCAAGCCGGGCAATACGGGCAGGTGAACTATGCCGCCGCAAAATCCGGCATTCACGGCTTCACCAAGGCCTTGGCGCAGGAAGGCGCGCGTTTCAACATCACCGCTAACGCCATCGCGCCCGGATATGTGGATACAGAAATGGTGCGCGCCGTGCCGCCCGATGTGCTGGAAAAAATCGTCGCCAAAATTCCCTGCGGGCGGCTCGGCACGGCGGAAGACATCGCGCGCGGCGTGGTGTTCCTCACCGCCGACGACGCCGATTTTATCACAGGTTCAACGCTTTCTATCAACGGCGGCCAACACATGTACTGAGGTACGGACGCTATTGGCCATCCAGTTTCAAAACTTCACCCGCCAGATACAGGCTGCCGCAGACCAGCACGCGGCTCGACGATATAATTTGCCGCAGCGCGCCGCGCACATCCGGGCCGGGGAGCGCCAAGCCACAAGAGGCTTCGATGATCTTCTCCACCGGCAGCGCCAGATGCTGCTCGGGCTCCGCCACCGCGAAAACCTGTGCGGCATGGGGCAGCAGAAGCCGTAACACCTCGGCCACGTCCTTGGACTGCTTCATGCCAAGAATCAGCGTGGTGGGGCCAGGCCAGGCCTGCATTTGTGCTGCCAGAATTTCCGCCCCGCCCGGGTTATGCGCGCCGTCCAGCCAGAGTTCCGACCCCGGCGGCAGCAGGGATACGAGATGGCCGTTCAAGCGTTGCAGCCGCGCCGGCCATTTCACTTGGCCCAACCCCCGCGCCAGGGCCTCCATGCCAAACGCAAACCCCGCAGCGCGCAGCGCCATCATCGCAATTCCGGCATTCTCTACCTGGTGCGCGCCGGCGAGCGCCGGGCGGGGCAGGACCATATTATCGAACACGATACCGTCCGCCGTTTCGGCGATGTTCCATTCCCGCCGCCGGCGCAGCAAAGCGGCGCCCACATGGGCGGCTTCGTGTTCTATCACCGCCATCGCCGCGTCAGCCTGCGCGCCAGTCACAACCGGCACCCCTGGCTTAATGATCCCCGCCTTTTCCCCCGCGATAACGTCCAGCGTGTCGCCCAGGAAATCCTGGTGGTCGAGCGAGATAGAGGTGATGGCGCAGGCTCTCGGCCTCACCACATTGGTCGCGTCGAACCGCCCGCCCAGGCCGACCTCGACCACGCATAAATCCGCGTAAGTTTGCGAGAAGAGCAGAAACGCGGCGGCGGTGATCGCCTCGAACACCGTGATCTGGTTGCCCTCATTCACGCGCTCGGTCTCATCCAGGGCTGCCGCCAGCGCATCGTCCGAAACCAGCTCCCCCGCCAGCCGGATACGTTCGTTGAATCGCACCAGATGCGGCGAGGTGAACACATGCACGCGCAGCCCGGCGGCTTCGGCCATGGCGCGGATAAACGCGCATACACTGCCTTTGCCGTTGGTGCCCGCGACATGGATAACGGGAGGAAGGCGCAGGTGCGGATTATCCAAGGCGCCCAGCAGCCGGACCAGCCGATCCAGCTTCAGGTCGATCAGTTTAGGGTAGAGCGTATGCAGCCGCTCCAGGTTGGCATCAAAGCGGCTGCTCTTATTTTGGCGCGTGGCCCCCTCCGGGGTCTTTCCAACGGTGCTACGCACCGCCGAAACCTTGATATCCCTCCGCCCCTCCAGCCCCACGCGCCTCCGTCACGCCGCGGCGGGCCGCTTGTTCGCCGTCGTCAGAGCAATCAACCGGGCCAGCACCGCCGTCAGCTCGCCGCGTTTTACCACCATGTCGATGATGCCGTGTTCCAACAGATACTCGGCGCGCTGGAAGCCATCGGGCAGTTTTTCCCGCACCGTCTGCTCAATCACCCGCGCCCCGGCAAAGCCGATCAGCGCATTCGGCTCGGCAATCTGGATATCTCCCAGCATCGAGAACGAGGCCGTGACGCCGCCGGTCGTCGGGTCCGTCAGCACCACAATGTAAGGCAAGCCCGCTTCCTTCACCATCTGCGTCGCGATGGTGGTGCGTGGCATCTGCATCAGGCTGATCGCGCCCTCCTGCATCCGCGCCCCGCCGGAGGCGGTATAAACAATTAAGGGTGCGGCTTGCAGGACGGCCAGCCTTGCGGCGGCCACCAGCCCTTCGCCCACGGCGCTGCCCATGGAGCCGCCCATGAACTCGAACGACATCGCCGCCACCACGGCGCGCGCTCCGCCGATCGTGCCATGCGCCACTAGCAGCGCGTCATCCTGCTTCGTACTGTCGCGGGCGTCGCGCATCCGGTCGGCATAGCGCTTCTGGTCGCGGAATTTCAGCGGGTCCGGCACCGCCTTCGGCAGGTCGATGCGCGTATAGGTGCCGTCGTCGAAGGTCCAGGCCAAGCGCTCGGCGGCGGTGGCGCGCATGTGGTGGCCGCAATGCGGGCAGACCTTCTTCGCCGCTTCCAGCTCCCGATGGAAGATCATCTGCTGGCAGCTCGGGCATTGGCACCAGAGATTATCCGGCACCTCCTGGCGGCCCAGCAAAGTGCGGATTTTCGGGCGAACGAATTCAGTGAGCCAGCTCATGCAGCGGAACTAAACGTTTTGCCTGTATTAGGAAAGGTCAGGCCATCTCCAGGTCTGGCAACACGATCGAGAAAATTGTCCCCTGGCCAACGGCGCTCTCCACCATCAGCTCGCCGCCCTGGCGTTCCACCAGGTCGCGGCATAGCAAAAGCCCTAGCCCGCTGCCGGTCTCGCCCGCCGTGCCCTGGGTGGTCATGCGCTGGTCCAGCTTGAATATCTCGCTCATCTGCTGTTCCGAGATGCCGACGCCAGTATCCGCCACCGTGATGGCGGTGAGGTTGTTCTGTTGCAGCGCCTTGATCGTGATGGCGCCCCCAGCCGGGGTGAATTTTACCGCGTTGCTGACGAGGTTCCGCAGCACCGCGAACAGCATGTCCCGATGGGCATAGACATGCACATTGTCGCATTGCGAGGCCAGGGAAAGCCCCTTGGTTTTGGTCGCCTCCGCCGCGCCGTCCAGCACCTCGCGCGCGACCTCGTGCAGCGGTATTTTGTCCTTGTTCACTTCCACCGTGTTCATCTGCAGGCTGGCCCAGTTGAACAGGCTCTCCATGAGCGTATGCGCCTGGCCTGCCGCCTGCGCGATCAACCCGGCGCGCTCAGTTATCGCCGCCATATCGTGCCGCGCGACCGAGCGGCGCAACAGCTCCGATGAATTCAGCAGTGCCTGAAAAGGATTTCGCAGGTCGTGCGCGATGATCGAAAACAACAACTGCTGCTGCTTGTTCAGCGCGTCCAGCACCTGCGATTTGTTCTCTGCCTCGCTGCGCGCGTTTTTCAGTTCCGTTAAAAAATTTCGCCGCGCGGTGGCGTAACGGATCGCCCGCGCGAGGTTTGACGGCGTGGCCTCGGCTTTGGATATATAGTCGAGTGCGCCGGCGCTCATCAGTCGCAGCGCCAGCGCCTCATCGGCTTCGCCGGTTAGCATCAGCACGGTATGGTTGCTGCGTTCGCCGTCCAGCAGCGTCTTCAAAATTTCGAACGCATCGATATCGGGCAGCCGGTAATCCAGCAAAATACAGTCGAAATCCTGGGCCGCCGCCAAACTTAAGCCCGTGGTGCCATCGAGCGCTTCGGTCAGCTCCGCATTCAACCCGGAGTTTTTCAGCGCGCGCCGGACCATGGCCCGATCGACCTGATCGTCGTCGATCAATAATATCCGCATGGCTGGCAACGATTCATTCATTCGGGAAATTCGACAACCCTCCAGTAGTGCTCGAGGAGGGAAACCGCGTCGAGAAAAGTGTTCACCGGGTCCTGCTTGACGATATATCCGGCGACGTTCAGCCCATAGGCGCGGGTTTTGTCTTCCTCGGCCTTGGAGGTCGTGATCATGAACACGATAGAATCCTTCAGCTCTTCATCAGCCCGGAGGGTTTGAAGAAATTCGATGCCATTCATGCGCGGCATGTTGAGGTCGAGCAAAATGATACAGGGCCTCGGCAGCTTGGTCTTGCCATTTGTGCCCCGGAGATATTCTAGCCCTTCTATGCCATCCTGCGCCACCGTAATCGGGTTGGCGATACGCTGCTTCGAGAAGGCGCGCTTGAAGCCCTGCACATCGACATCATCGTCCTCGACGAGCAATAGATTGACCATTTTCACTAGTTAAACCTCCGCCGGAACGTCGTTCCAAGTAAAATGCACCGCCAGGCCGCGCCCATCCGCGCCGGCCTCAAGCCAGATTTTGCCATTATGCCGTTCCACAAGCTTCTTCACAATGGCAAGGCCCATGCCGCTGCCCTCCACATCGTCCCGGGGCCGTAAGGTCTGGAACATGCCGAAAACCCGGTCGCGGAATTCAGGCGCAATGCCCGGCCCGTCATCGGTGACGACAAATTCCATCGCCCCATTCAGCGCGCGGGCTTCCACCCATATACGCCCGCGCGATGGTGCATCATGGTGCTTGATCGCGTTGCTGATGAGATTCTGCAAAGCCTGAATGAGCGGCGCGCGGGCGGTGTTTATCACAGGCAGGCCCGAATCGGCCAGAATCTCGAATCCCTCCGGCGGGCTGGCCAGCCCGGCCAGCTCCTCCACCAGCGCCTTGGTATCGACCGGCTCAGAGACCCCTTCGCGGCGCCCGGCGCGGGAATAGGCGAGCAGATCGTCCAGCAGGTTTTCCAGCCGCTGCACCCGGTTTTTAAGCAGGTCCATGTTGGTCCGCGTGTCGCCGGTCAGGCTGCCTTCAAGGTCTTCCTCGATCCAGCTTACCAGGTTTTCGATGCCGCGTAGCGGAGCTTTAAGGTCGTGCGAGGCGACATAGGCAAACTGCTCCAATTCCTCGTTTGAGCGTTGAAGATCTCGGGCGTGCTGGAAGAGCTGCCGGTCGATCGCCTTGCGCTCGGTGACATCGGTGAGAAGCGTCACCACGCCGAGCACCGTGCCATCCGGCGCCCGGTGCGGCCGGTAAACAGCATCAATATCGCGCAACTCCGAGTCCCGGCGCAGCAGCTGCCGCTCGAAACGCGCTTCTTCACCTTCCAGAGCCGCCGTCAGTGCCTCGTCCGCACCGGGAAACGGGTTGGTGGAGAACACCTCAGCCAGCGGCTGGCCATAAACCTCGGAAACATCCCGCGCGTGCAGGTCGAACCAACGGTCGAACTCGCCATTAAGGAAGCCGACACGCCGCCGCGCATCGATGTACCCGATCAGCGCGGGCAGCGTATCCGCCGTCACGCGCAGCAATGCGGTGCGGTCCAGCTCGACCATGCTGTTTTTGAACACCAGCAAGGCGCGGGCCATTTCGCCCACCTCATTGCGCTGCGCGGTGCCGGGAATTTCCGCGGCCAAATCGCGGTTCGCCAAGCGCCGCATCGCGGCAACAAGCTGCAACAGCGGGCGGGAAATTCGCTGATGCACCGCCCAGCCGATCAACCCGCAGATAAGCAGGGTCACGATCGTGCCGGTCCAAAGCGCCAGCGCCACCAACGCCAGCCAGTTTTTGGTCTCCGCTTTGCGTGCCGAGAGCTGATTTTCCTGGTCCGCGTCAATCGCCGCGAGATGCCCGCGGAACTGGTTGAACAAATGCCGTGCCGCCGCGCTGCCGGCAAGCTGTACGGCTGCCAGGCGCGTTGCCGGGTTGGCCATATCCGAAATGGCGGGGTCAGCGACGGTGCTTTGCCAGATTTGCGCGGCTTTTTCCGCCGTCGCCAGCCGCCCCAGCGCCGCGTTATCGCCAGCCATCAAGGGCTGGAGCTCTGCCACCGACTTGACGAGCGCAGACTTGCCGTCGGTATAGGGCTGTAGCGATGCCGGGTCATCGTTCAGCACGAAGCCGCGCAATCCGGTTTCCTGGTTCAGCATGGCGGCTTGGAACGTATCAAGTTGCACGATGGCCCGATAGGCATGGCTGCGCGCATCGGCTGCCGCCGAAAGATGGCTCAGCATGACAAGTGCTCCGGCGCTACTGAGCAAGGCGATGAGCGCGATGGCGCCAATGGCGCTGCCCAGCGAGCGGTTCAGTCCATAAAATAACTTCGGCATCTGGTGGCTGATTCTCCGGCGGTCAGCCGCCTTGAACCACACGCAGGGGGGATGCTCAAGAATGCTACCAGATATAGCCGAGCTGTTGCGCACCCGAAACACTAGCCCGGCGCAACAGCCGCCGGGAAAACCGCCGCGCATGGAACACGATCGCCGAGCCGGGCCCAACCAGCACCAAATCCTCGCCGCGTTTCACCGCCCGGACGATCCGCCCGGCGACAACCGATGGGTGTACGCCCTTGGCCTGATATTGCCGGTCCAGCCTGTCGAGCGCCGAGGCGGGCACGCTTTCGGCCACCGCGCGGCGGTTGCGGACGATTGGCGTATCGATAATGCCGGGGCAGACGGAAGTGACAGTGATATTCGTCTCCCGCAGCTCCATGGCAAGCGAATCTGACAAGCCCAGCACCGCGTGCTTGGAGGCCGAATAGGCGCTCAAATTCGGCACTGAATGAATGCCCGCGGCGGAGGCGATGTTAACAAGGTGCCGTGGTCCGCCCGCTGCGATCATCCCTGGCAGAAAGGCTTTGCTCACATGCACGATGCCCATCAAATTCACGCCGACGACCTGCTCCCAGGCGCTCGCCGGCGTGTCGAGAAACGGGCCAAAAAACCCCACTCCCGCATTGTTCACCACCACATCCGGCGCTCCGATTTCGGCGGCAACTTGTTCCGCCATCGCCGCAACCGCCGCCGCATCGCTCACATCGCATGTGAGCGCCAGGCAACGCCCGCCTAACGCACAGACAGAATATTCCGTCTCCGCCAGCCGCGTCGCGTCGAGATCGACCGCGACGACATTCGCACCCTCGCGGGCGAAGGCGCGCGCCGTCTCGTAGCCGATGCCGGAGGCTGCGCCCGTCACCAGCGCCCAGCGCCCCTGAAAATCGTTCAGCATCTCCTAACCGAGCGCCGCCTGCACCAACGCCGCCGCCTTCGCGTAGGGCGCGTAGAACGCGTCGAAATGATCGCCCTCTCCGCGCACGACGACGCCGCGCGGGTTGGAGAACTCCCGGAAGCCTTCGATGCCATGGTGGCGGCCCATGCCGCTCATGCCCACGCCGCCGAAGCCGAGCGAGGGCAGGGCGCCCTGAATCGCGCAGGTGTTCACCGCCGCACCGCCGCAGGTGATCTGGTCCACAACGCGCGCGGTCTGGGCCGCGTCATCGCCGAACACATAGGCGCCAAGCGGGCGCTCCCCGGCATTTATCCGCGCCACGGCGGCATCGAGGTCGTCGTACGGCACTACGGGAAGGATCGGGCCGAAGATTTCCTCCTTCATGATCCGCAGATCATCCTGCGGGTCGATGACCAGCGAAACAGGCATCCGGCGCGTCTTGCGGTCAGCTCGTGCGTTCGGCTCCAGCTCGACGATGCGGCATTGCCGGCCTCTCGCCTCTTCCAGCATCTCGTTCAGCCGGTCCATGTGGCGCAGCGAGATGATGCCGGTGCAATCTTCGCTCTGCGCGTAACCCAAGGCGAAGCGCTGCATGAAATCGCTTGAGAGCTTCACGAAGCTCTCAACATCCGCCCGAGGCACCAGGGCATAATCAACGGAGATGCACATCTGCCCGTTCTTCACGGTTTTGGTGCCGATGACGGATTCGACATTGGTGGCGTTGACCGAGCCCGGCGTGAGCAAGGCCGGGCATTTGCCGCCGAGTTCCAGCGTCACGGGCGTCAGGTTTTTCGCAGCGGCCGCCATGATCTGCCGCCCCACATTCGGGCTGCCGGTGTAGAGCAGATGGTCCCATGGCAGTTCCGAAAACGCCCGGGCGAGGTCCAGCCCGCCCACCGCTATATAAACCAGATCCGGATCGAAGGTTTTCGTCACCATCTCGCGCAGCAGGTTCGCACAGGCGGGGGTGTATTCGGAGGGCTTCACGATCACCCGGTTGCCCGCCGCCAGCATCTCGATCATCGGCCCGACAGAAAGGTCGAAGGGGAAATTCCACGGCACGATATTGCCGATCACACCCTTGGGCTGGCTCTGGATATAGGCCTTCGCGCTGCCCATCGAGGCTGGGTCAACCTCGCGCGGCTGGGGACGCATCCATTCCTCCAGCCGTTCCATAACGTATTGCGCGCGCCCGACCGGGCCCAATACCTCGATCAGATCCGAGGCTGGAACCGGATGCGAGCCGAAATCGGCGCTCAACGCCGCGCCAATTTGCTCGCGATGGCTGAGCATCATCATCATAAGCTTGCCGAGCCGGGCCTTGCGCTCCTCCAGGCTTGGGTAACGGTCGGCGGTGAAGGCGGCGCGTTGCACCTCGAACGCCTGATGCAGCTCCGTAATGGCCTTATCGTCACTGGCCGCTGGTGAAAATTTTTGCGTCTGGCTTTCCAGAATGGACATTTGTTCCCCCGTGGCGTGGCTGGTTTTGGCGCCGCCCATGCCCGCTTGCAATGCGCGCTTTAGGTGTTTACCTAATATGTAACTAACATGAACCGAAGCGGTTTTGCCAGAAAAATCTGGCGCAAAAGGAGCGAGCGTTCCGATGAATGAACAGCACGTCGATGTAGTGATCGTGGGGGCCGGACTTTCCGGCATTGGCGCCGCCGCGCATTTAAAAATGCACTGCCCCGGCAAAACCTACGCGGTGTTGGAGGCGCGTGCGGCGAGCGGCGGCACCTGGGATCTGTTCCGCTACCCCGGTGTGCGGTCCGACAGCGACATGTTCACCCTCGGCTATTCCTTCAAGCCATGGACGAAGGACAAGGCGATCGCGGATGGCGGCGAGATTTTGGATTATGTCCGCGACACGGCGCGCGAATACGATGTCGATCGGCATATACGATACAACCATCGTGTGAAACGCGCGTTATGGTCGTCCGATGACGCGCTCTGGACGGTCGAGGCGGAAACCGGTGATGGTATCGCGCGGTTCACCTGCAATTTCCTGTTCATGTGCAGCGGCTATTACGATTACGCCGGAGGCCACGCGCCGGAATTTCCCGGATCGAAAAATTTCGCCGGGCCGATCATTCATCCGCAGCATTGGCCGCAAGAGCTCGACTATGCCGGCAAGCGCGTGGTTGTCATCGGCAGCGGGGCGACGGCGATGACGCTGGTGCCCGCGATGGCGAAAACCGCCGCGCATGTGACGATGTTGCAGCGCTCCCCCACCTATGTCGTGGCGCTGCCCGCAATCGATAGAATCTCCAACGTGCTGCGGCGGGTGCTGCCGGCGAAATTTGTCGCGAACCTGGCGCGCTGGCGCAACGTGCTGTTTCAGATGTATTTCTTCAAGCTTTCGCGGGCCAAGCCGGAATGGGTGAAAAGGGATATTGAGAAGCGCGCGCGGCTCTGGCTTGGGAAGGACTACGACATGTCCCCGCATTTCAGGCCGCGCTATAATCCTTGGGACCAGCGCATCTGCCTGATACCCGATGGCGATTTGTTTCTGGCGCTGCGTTTTGGAACAGTTTCCATCGAAACCGATACGATCGAACGGTTTACGGAGCACGGCATTCTCCTGCGCTCCGGCAAGGAACTCGTGGCGGAGATCATTATCACCGCGACCGGGCTTACGATGCAGCTGATGAGCGGGCTTGAGCTGGTCGTGAACGGCACCAGCATCGAAGCCGCGAAAACGATGAGCTACAAGGGGATGATGAGCAGCGAAGTGCCGAATTTCGCGGCGTCGTTCGGCTATACCAATGCGTCATGGACGTTGAAGTCGGACCTCACCGCCGCCTTTGTGTGCCGGTTGCTGAACTATATGGACAAGCGCGGCTATGTGCAGGCAACGCCCCGGCGCGACCCGGCGGTGGCGGAAGCGCCGTTTCTGGATTTCACCTCCGGCTATGTGCAGCGCGCGCTGGCGCATCTGCCCAAGCAGGGCACGACAAAGCCCTGGAAGCTGTACCAGAACTACGTGCTGGATTTGCTGCTGCTGAAGTTCGGCGCGATGGAGGACGGGACGCTGGAATTCAAGCGGCGGCAACCGGTGAAGGCGCGTGAACGCGAGCGCGCGGACGCTGGCGGTTAAAAATTCGCAATCGGAACATCTTGGGCGCGTTGCCCGGTCTATATAGGGCCGATGCCAGAGACCACACCTCTCGACGATGTCACCGCGGCTTCCTACACCATTCCCACCGATAGCCCGGAGGCGGATGGCACGTTCCACTGGGATTCGACCACGCTTGTGGTGGTCGAGGTGTCGGGCGGCGGCCAGACCGGGCTTGGCTATACCTATACCAGCGGCGCGATCACCAAGCTGATTACCGGCAAGCTCGCCAACGCCATTGAAAAGCTGGATGCGATGGACCCCCCGGCGGCCTTTGCGGCGATGCAAAGGGCAGTCCGCAATATGGGCCGCGAGGGGCTGGCGGCGACCGCGATCTCGGCGGTCGATACCGCAATTTGGGATTTGAAAGCGAAGCTGCTCGGCCTGCCGCTGGCGCTGCTGCTCGGGCGATATCGTGATGCCGTGCCGATTTACGGCAGCGGCGGCTTCACGACCTATAGCGACGGCCAGCTGCGCGAACAGCTTTCCGGCTGGGTGGAGCGAGACGGTTGCCGCTGGGTTAAAATGAAAGTGGGGACGCAACCAGAGAACGACCCGCGCCGTGCCGCCGTAGCCAAAGAGGCCATTGGCGATAAGGCCGCCCTGTTTGTCGATGGCAATGGCGCTTACCACGCCAAGCAGGCTTTGGCGCTCGCCGGAACCTTTGCCGCCGAGCAGGATGTGCGATGGTTCGAGGAGCCGGTCTCTTCGGATGATCTCGCTGGGCTGCGGTTTATCCGGGAGAGTGCTCCCGCGCGTATGGAAGTCGCAGCGGGCGAGTATGGCTACACGACGGAGTATTTTCGCCGCATGTTGAATGCGGAGGCGGTTGATGTGCAGCAGGCGGATGCCTCGCGCTGCGGCGGGTTCACGGGTTTTCTTCAAGCCGGTGCGCTGTGCGAGGCGTTCCAGCGCGACCTCTCGGCGCATTGCGCCCCGGCGCTGCATCTGCACGCCTGTTGCGCGGTGCCAAGGCTGCGCCACCTCGAATGGTTCCATGACCATGTGCGGATTGAGCATATGCTATTCGACGGCGCGCCGGTGCCGGAAGCCGGGCTGATCCGCCCAAACCTCTCGCGCCCTGGCATCGGACTTTCGTTCAAGCGCCAGGATGCGGTGAAATATCAAGACTGATCGGAACCAACAGCAAAGCCTCGCAGAATGGACTTTAGCGCCGGATTTTACGGCTTGGCCCCGGAGCAGGCGGCGCAAATTCCCATCAGTTCGACCGTTCGCTGATCGAGCGCAAACCCCAGGCGCTGGCCTAAATTTTCGGTGGCGGCGGCGATTTTCGTGTCTTCCGCTTCCACCACCGTGTTGCAGGACCGGCAGATGAGAAACTGCACAATGTGCCGATGGTCGGGATGCTCGCAGGCGATGAAGGATCTCGTCGTCTCAAGACGGTGCACCAGGCCGTGGCTGAGCAGGAAATCCAGGCAGCGATAAACGCTGGCGGGCGTGACCGATGGATCCTGCGCGAGAATCATGTCCCGAATCTCATAGGCGGATAACGGCCGCTTTTGCGCGAGCAAAAGATCGAGCACAGCCCTACGCTGGCGTGTCATCCTGCCGCCGCGCTGGCGGCAGATCGCCTCCAATTCATCGATATCGACCGCCGGTTCCGGCATAGCCAAGACAATTCCTCACTGCGCTGGACGGGTTAATTGATATGTTATATCAAAATCCAACTCAAGAGGTTTTGTTCATTTCGTCATCGGGGGTTGAATGAAATATTGCGGAATTCGTCGGCGGACCCTGGGCATCGCTTTTGCGGTGGCAGCAATCGCCGCGAGTGGCGGCCTTGCGCGGGCTGCGCCGCCAAGCGTGATTACGGCCATCGGTGTGGAAAACCAGTACGCCGACGTCATCTCGCAGATCGGCGGCAAGTACGTCAGTGTGACCGCGATCGAAACCGATCCGAATACCGATCCGCATAGCTTCGAAATCAGTCCGCGAATTGCTGCGCGGATTGCTGATGCCGATCTCATCGTCGAAAACGGCATCGGCTACGACGATTGGGCCGGCAAAATGGCCGCTGCCGCGCCAAAGCCTGGCCGCCAGATCATCGATGTCGCGCATCTCCTTGGCCTGCCGACAAGCACGCCGAACCCGCATCTATGGTACGCCCCGGCGACAATGCCCGCGGTGGCAAAAGCTCTGGTTGCTGATCTTTCTGCCCTTGAGCCAGACCATGCAGCCTATTTCCAGGCGAATGCAAAAAACTTCGATGCGTCTTTGCAGCCTTGGTTGCAGGCGATTGCGGGTTTCAAAAAAGCTTTTCCGGGCATGCCGGTTGCGGTCACGGAGCCGGTGGCCGACGATATGCTCGCCGCCATGGGGGCGGATATTGTAACGCCGCAGGGCCTTCGGACGGCGATCATGAATGGCACGGACCCTTCGCCGCAAGAGGTGTCGATCCAGAACGCTGTATTGGCGGGGCATAAGGCGAAAGTGCTTGTGTATAATCAGCAGGTAACGGACCCGCTGACACAGTCATTTCTGAACCTTGCCAGGAGAAACGGCGTGCCGGTTGTGGCGGTATATGAAACCATGCCAGCCCCTGGCTACGATTATCAAAGCTGGATGCTGGCGGAAGTGAATGCGCTACGCAGAGCGGCGACCGGAAAAACCTCCACGGAAACGCTGTTGAAAGGACATCCGTAACGATGCCTGACGACCGTGAGGCGCTCGCCGTCGAAGGTCTGACTGTGTCGTTTCCGGGGCGGCGGGTCTTGCAGGACGTCAGCTTCACCCTCGGCCGTGGTGAGTTTTGCGGGCTGATCGGCTCGAATGGCTCTGGCAAAACCACGTTGCTGCGGACCATTTTGGGATTTCATGCGGCCAGCGCAGGGAAAATCAGCATTGATGGAGTAAGCGGAAAACGCGGACTGGCCTCGGCCGGATATGTTCCGCAGAAAATTCTGCTCGACCCGGATATGCCGCTGCGTGCCCGCGACGTGGTGGCGCTCGGTCTTGACGGCCATCGCTTTGGCCTGCCGTTTCCCTCCAGAACGCGTAACCGAAAAGTCGATGAGATGCTGCACGCGGTCGATGCGGCTGGATTTGCGGATCGGCGCGTTGGCAGTCTTTCCGGCGGGCAGCAGCAACGGGTGCTGATCGCCCATGCGCTGATTCGCCGGCCGGATTTGCTGTTGCTCGACGAGCCGCTGGCCAATCTGGACATCCGCGCGGTTGCTGAAATCGTCGCATTGCTTCGGCGTGTTTCTCGCGAGCATAATATCACGGTGCTGGTTTCGGCGCATGATATGAATCCGCTGCTCGGTGCGATGGATCGCATCGTTTACCTCGCGAATGGCCGCGCGGCCAGCGGCAGAACCGATGAGGTGGTGCGGACAGAGGTGTTGAGCGCGCTTTACGGCTATCACATCGATGTTATCCGCGTGCATGGAAGAGTGCTGGTGATCGCCGCCGGAGCCGCCGATGAAATCCCCACGGCGGTCGAACGGCATCCCACCCATGTTTCTGAAATCCCGTGAGCGTCATGCATTTTGTTTTTGAGCCGGGTTTTTTCATCAGCGGCCCGGTGCAGATGGCGCTGATGGTCGGCGGTGGCGCCGCCGTTGTTTCTGCTGTTGTTGGCATCTTCACGATCATCCGGGGGCAGTCCTTTGCGGGACATGCTTTGGCCGATGTCAGCAGCGCTGGCGGCTCGGTATCGTTTCTGCTCGGGATCAGCCCGCTGCTTGGGTTTCTTGGCATGGCGGTTTTATCCGCGGGCGCAATGGAGCTGGCGGGGCTGCGCCGCGCGTCACAGCGTGATCTTGTCACCGGGATCGTGCTCGGCGCTGGGCTTGGGTTCACCGCTTTGTTTCTGTACTTCGATGTAAAGACACAGAGCACGACGGGCGCGGCGATTTCGGTGATGTTCGGGTCGATGTTCGCGATTCCGGCAGGGCTTGTACGGCCCGCGCTGGCGGTTGGCGCAGGCGCGCTGCTGATCGTTTGCGCCATCTACCGGCCATTGCTGCTGAGCTCCACCGATCCGGCTCTCGCCGAGGTCAGGGGCGTGAACCTGCGAATCGTCGGGTTGGTTTACCTGCTGGTGTTGTCGCTTGCGGTCACGCTTTCCGCGATAACCATCGGCGCGATTCTGTCCACGGCATTGCTCATCGGCCCCGCTGCCAGCGCCTTGCGCCTTGCCAAACGGCCCGGCTGGGCAATATGCGTGGCGGCATTTCTTGGTCTTGGCGCAACCTGGGGCGGAATTCTGTTGAGCTATGACAGCTATGACTGGAGCTCAGGCCATGGCTGGCCCGTGAGTTTCTTTGTCGTTACGATAATCTTTGTCGTATATCTTCTCTCCGGCTTGGCGGGGCGCAAAGCCTAGCCATGTTTTCGAGTTTCATGATCAATAGCTGGACCGTCGCCACGATCGTCGCCATCGTTGCCGGTAGTGCCGGTTTTTTTGTGGTGCTGCGCGGCTCGACCTTTGCCGCTCATGCACTGCCGCTCGGTACGTTTCCCGGCGCCGCCGCTGCGGCGTTGATCGGGGTCAATGAACTCTGGGGGCTGATCGTTTTTTCCGGATTGGGGGTGATTGGGATCTCCGGGCTTGGTCGCCACCAGCGCAACGATGTCGCGACCGCGCTGACGCTGATCGCCCTGCTGGGGCTCGGCACCTTGTTTTTAAGCCTGTCCACGGAATATTCGGAAGCCGTCTATGCGCTGCTGTTCGGCGAAGTGCTCGGCATCGGCACGGGAGAAATCGTCCCGGTTGTCGCGGTCAGTATCGTCGCGGTTGCGATCCTCGTCGTGTTTTTCCACCCCTTGCTGCTCAGCTCAATATCGCCGGAACTCAGCCGGGCACGGGGTGTTTCCGCTGACCGCATGAATGTCGTCTTTTTAAGTATCCTAGCCTTGGCGACGGCCATGGCACTACCGGTCGTCGGGGCGCTGCTGGTCTTCAGCCTTATGGTGGGACCGGCCTCCGCTGCGCGCGCGTTCACCACCCGGCCAGCCGTTGCCGTATTTCTCTCGATTGCGATTGCCCTGGTTACGGTATGGCTGGCGATTGCGATATCGTATATTACGAACTGGCCCATAGGGTTCTTTGTGGGCGTATTCGCCGCCATCAGCTACGGCGCGGCGCGGTGCTGGAATGCTTCCCGGAAGCGGTGGCCCGCTGGACGACAAAGCCGATCCGGTTTAGCCTGAACCCAGGTATGAATAACCTGGCGTTGTTCATTTAACACTATCACTGCAAAGGATTGAGATGTCTAACGTGGATGAAAAGGCGCTTGCACAACTCTTTAAGGAGGCGCGTTCGCAGAACGGCTGGCGTCCTGAGCCGGTGAGCGATGAAGAGCTTCGCAAGGCGTATGATATTGCTAAATGGGGCCCGACCTCCATGAACACCCAGCCGATGCGGGTGGTGTTTCTGCGCTCTGCGGAGGCGAAGGAGCGGGTGAAGCCAGCGCTTTCGCCGGGCAATGTGGAGAAGGTGATGAGCGCGCCGGTGGTTGCCGTGATTGCCTACGACACCGAGTTCCACGCGCATTTACCAAAGATATTCCCGCATAACCCAAACGCGCAAGGTATTTTCACCGGCAATCCTGCTGCTATCGAGCCTACCGCGTTTCGCAACGGCACCCTACAGGCGGCGTATTTCATGCTGGCGCTGCGCGCGGTGGGCCTCGATGTCGGGCCGATGTCCGGCTTCGATGCCGCGAAGGTCAATGAAGAGTTTTTCGCCAACACGAGCTTCCGCGTGAACATGCTCTGTGGCATCGGGCACGGCGACCCTTCGAAGATTTTCAATCGCTCGCCACGCCTGGATTTTGAAAAAGTCACCCAGACGCTCTGATACCTGCCGGTTGGTATCAACAGAAAGCCTTGGCGGTGGTTCATCGCCGGGGCGCGCTTTTCTTTTTTAAGGCACGGAAGCGCGTTAAAAATTGTAACGGCAGCCTGTTTTGACGAAATTTCTATTGCCTGTGGCTTTTGAGTAACCATTGTTTCACCCATGGGCCTTACCGGCGGATATGAAACGTGCATTATGTGCGTTACGGTTCCGTTATCACGACTTCCGGGAGAGAAATTTCATATGCGTACAAAACTCAATCGCGGCACGGCGTTAACCTTGGCCCTCCTCGGTGCCGCAGTGCTCGGCGGGCTTGGCCGCGCCCAGGCGGCGGATAACTCCGGCTTGAACGAGACCGCCGCGGTGCAGAAGAATTTCACGCCGATTGGCGACTTCACCAATCTCGTCAAGAATGTCGCGCCCGCCGTCGTATCCATTGATGTGCATCTGAAGCTGGACCAGACCTCGGACGACCAGGACGGCGGCCCGGCCGGGGCCATGCCGCCCGGCTTTCCGCAGCTCCCCGGTCTGCCGCCCGGCTTCCCGTTCGATATGCAGGGCAACGGAGCGCAGCCGCAGCCGGTTGAAGCCAAAGGCTCGGGCTTCATCATCAGCTCCTCCGGTATTGTCGTGACCAACAACCACGTGGTGAAGGACGCGAGGACGATCAGCGTCACGCTTTCCAGCGGCGCGAGCTACCCTGCCAAGGTGATAGGCACCGACCCCAAGACAGACCTTGCGGTGTTGAGAATCAGCGCTGGGCATCCGTTGCCTTATGTGGAGATGGCTTCGTCGAAGGATGTCGAGCCCGGCGAATGGGTGGTGGCCATGGGCAACCCGTTCGGGCTGGACGGCACGGTTACGGCAGGCATCGTCTCTGCCCTGGGCCGGGATATCGGCGATGGGCCCTATGATAAGTTCATCCAGATCGATGCGCCGATTAACGAGGGCAATTCTGGCGGGCCGCTGTTCAACCAGCGCGGCCAGGTTATCGGCATCAATACCGCGATCCTGACCCCCACCGGCGGCTCGGTCGGCATTGGGTTCGCTATTCCGTCGGACATGATCAAGCGCGTGGTGACGCAGCTCATTTCGAACGGTAAAGTCGTGCGCGGCTATCTCGGCGTTGCGGCGCAAGAGATTTCGCCGCAGATCGCCCAGGCGCTCGGCCTGCCCACAGCAGACCCAGCCACAGATGGCGCACTGGTCGCCGCTGTTTCGGCCGGCAGCCCCGCCTCCCGCGCCGGGCTAAAGCCCATGGATGTGATTACCAAGGTTAACGGCGCCACGGTGAAGAATCCGAGCGACCTTGCCGACGACATCGCCAATGTAAATCCCGGGCAGAATACATCCATTGGTTTCCTCCGCGCAGGCCACCAGCAGAATATATCGGTGGCGGTCACCACGATGCCCGCGAACCCTAATGCTGGTTTCCAGGAGGGTGGTCAAAACCAGCCCGGGCAGCCGCCTTCCCATGGCGAGCTTGGCCTGACGCTTGCTCCGCTCACGCAGGATACCCGCAGCCAGCTTAACTTGCCACCGGGCGCAACGGGCGCGGTTATTGTGGCGGTGAAACCCAACTCAGCCGCGGACCAGGCTGGGCTGCAACCTGGCGACTTGCTGGCCGGTGTTGGCGCGCAAAACATCACCTCGCCAGATGACGCGGTAGCGGCGATCGACGCAGCGCGCAAATCCGGTGCCTCCGCCGTGGCGTTGCGAGTCGTGCGCCAGGGCGAGGCATTGTTTGTGGGGATCTCGCTGGCGAAGAATGGCGGGAATGATCCGAACACACCAAAGTAAGGCCGCTGTCATGAAGATCGGCCTTCTCGGCCTCGGCCAGATGGGGCACGGCATGGCCGTCAACCTCATCAAGGCTGGCCACAACGTAACGGTATATAACCGCTCGCCGGGCAAGGATGCAGATTTATTGGCGCTTGGCGCGGCGTTGGCAAAAACTCCCGCCGAAGCGGTCCGCGGCGATGCGGCCGTTACGATGCTCGCGGACGACGAGGCGGTCGAGAGCGTCGTGTTCGGTGAGCATGGCCTTCTCGCTGCTTTGAGCGGGGACGGATTGCACGTCTCGTGCAGCACGATCAGCGTTGCCTTGTCCGAACGCTTGAGCGAGGCGCACGCCAAGGTGGGCCAGCGTTTCGTCGCAGCCCCGGTGGTGGGCCGGCCGGAGGCAGCAGCTGCGGGCAAATTATTCGTCGTAGCAGCGGGGCACGCGGCGGCGCTTGAACACGCCAAGCCGATTTTTGATGCCATCGGACAGCGGACGTTCGTGCTGGGCGAGCATCCCGCGGCCGCCAATCTCGTCAAGCTCAGCGGAAACTTCCTCATCGCCTCGGTTATTGAGTCGCTGGGCGAGGCCATGGCGCTCGTGGCCAAGGGCGGCGTCGATCTTCATGCCTATCTCGATCTTCTGACCTCAACGCTATTTACAGCGCCCGTTTATAAAACCTATGGCGGCATGATCGTGGAAGAGAAGTTCGAGCCGGCGGGTTTCGCCGCCCTGCTCGGGCAGAAGGACATTCGCCTTGCCCTGGCCGCGGCGGAGCATTTGCAGGTGCCGATGCCGCTCGCCAGCCTGCTGCGGGACCGTTTTTTGACGCTGCTGGCGCATGGTGGCGAGAAATTGGACTGGTCGGCGATCGGCAAGCTCGCCGCCCGGGATGCCGGGCAATAAGCCGCCTGTTGCCGCGGCGGCGCGGCTTGAGTATAGGCTGCAACAGCGGCCGACATAGCTCAGCGGTAGAGCAACTGATTCGTAATCAGTAGGTCCCCGGTTCAATCCCGGGTGTCGGCACCAGCGTTTTTCAACATGTAATGACGGGAATCGGGGCGTCGGCATCGACCACGCTGAGCGGAGTGCCAGGCAGAATATCGCCGTCGGACTGCGACATGATCGGGCCGCTGCTGCTGGAAAACTCTATATGACGCCCGGCGATGATTCGCAGACCTGGGCAGCGCGGGAGCAGGCCGAGCGGGAGCGCCGCGCCTGAGAGCAATGCGGCGATAGTGCCGGGGTGTTCAAACAACGCAATTTGAAAGCCGGGCGCGGTGGAGGCGGCATTGGGTGCCAGCACATAAGGGCCACCATAAAACCGGCCCTTGGTTACCACAACACTTGCCGCCTGGAAGGTTTTGCCGTCCACTTTCAGCAGCACTTGCGGGAAGCGATAGGCGACTGACTCCCACACGGATTGCCAGACATAGGCGCCACGGCCGATGGCGCGTTTGAGAAGCGGAGGGAGCCCGTGCACGACGGCGCCATCGAATCCCAGTCCGACCATCTGCACGAAGAGATGCTCGCGGTTGTCCAGCCGGGCGATTCCGGGCCAGAGCAACTGCGTCCGCTTGTAGGCGAGCGCGTTCGCGACGGCGCGAGGCGAAGTGGGAAGCTTGAGTTCCTTGGCCAAAACGTTTGCGGTGCCAAGCGCGATAATGCCCAGCATGGTGGCGCTCCCCCGCAGCCCGTTTACCACCTCGGCAATGGTTCCGTCACCGCCCGCGGCGACGACCAGGGCAACACCTTGGCAGGCAGCGTCGCGCGCAAGCTCCGTTGCGTGACCGGCATATTCAGTTTTCACGAGCTCTACTTTAATGCCGTTTTCAATCAAGAGATCGAGCACTCGCCAGAGCGAAGCGGTTCGTCTATGGCCGGCGGCGGGATTGAAAATAACCAACATTAAAAATCTCAACGCAATATTTTAAACTTTAATTATGCATGTACGATGTGACGATTTGAAGACGCTTTTATAAAAATCTGATGAAATACGACTTTTAATGGCTGCGCTTTTGTCACGGAACATTCTCTTTTACCGGCGCGCAATCCTAGCCTATTGGCTGCGCCATGAATGCGATCACACAGCCTTCTCAGCTTAATTTCAACCGCTACCGGAGCGTTTTCATTTCCGACACGCATTTGGGAACGCGCGGCTGCCGGGCGGATTTTCTAAGCGAATTTTTGAAATCCGTATCCTGCGAAAATTTATTTCTGGTCGGCGATATTATCGATGGCTGGCGGCTACGCCGATCTTGGTTCTGGGACCATCATCATGACGAAGTGCTCCGGCTCGTGCTCAAAATGGCGCGCTCCGGCACGAATGTTGTGTACGTTCCTGGCAACCATGATGAGATGATGCGTAGATACGTGCCGCTTAATCTGGAGATCGCCGGTATTAAATTGCAGATGGAAGCTGAACACATAACAGCCGCAGGTAAGCGCTTATTGATCACGCATGGGGATGCATTCGACTCCGTGGTGCGCCATGCTAAAATTCTGGCGCTATTGGGGGACTGGGCATATACAGTAGCACTAAGTGTCAACCGTCATTTTAATAAAATTCGGATACGTCTCGGCTATCCTTATTGGTCACTTTCCGCCTGGTTAAAGCTGCAAGTGAAAGAGGCCGTAAAAGCCATCGACAGGTTTGAAACCGCGCTTGCGGATGATGCACATAAACGCGGCTTCGACGGCGTGGTGTGCGGACATATTCACCATGCTGAAATGCGGATGGTGAACGGTGTAATGTATCTGAACGATGGTGACTGGGTAGAAAGCTGCACAGCGCTTGTGGAGCACCAGGATGGAACGCTCGAACTGATCGATTGGATAGCGCATAACAAACTGTCTCCGCTCAGCGGCGCGGCCGGAAAGTCCAAAATTTTAAAAGATGTAGTACTTAAGGCCGTTGCCTCTGAATTAGAAAAACCTCGTGCTGTATCAGCCTAAGCCTGAGGTAAACCGAATTTTAATTGTCACCGATGCCTGGATGCCTCAGGTGAATGGCGTCGTGCGTACTTTGCGAACCATTACCGAAAAACTAATAGCGATGGGAAAAACCGTTGAGGTGATCGGGCCAGACCGTTTTGTATCTATTCCTTGCCCATCATATCCTGAGATTCGTTTGGCATTTTTTGCAAAGCGCAAGCTGGCGAGATTGATCGAAGCATTCGCGCCAGATGCGCTGCATATCGCCACAGAAGGGCCGCTCGGCATTGCCGCCCACAGCTATGCCCGACGTTGCAATATTGCGTTCACCACCGCATTCCACACCCGCTTTGCCGAATATCTCCAAGCCCGCACGCGCATCCCGCCAAGCCTGACCTACCGCTGGCTGCGATGGTTTCATGGCGCAGGAGCCGGGGTTATGGTCGCCACGCATTCCCTGCGAGACGAACTTGCAGCGCGCGGCTTTAAGAATATCCGTTCGTGGCCGCGCGGCGTGGATTTAGAAGCATTTAATCCACGAATTCAGGAAAATTGGGATATGCCGCGCCCGATCTTCGTTTATGTCGGCCGTGTTGCCGTGGAGAAAAACCTTGAGGCATTTCTGAATCTCCAGCTGCCAGGCTCGAAGCTCGTGGTGGGAGACGGCCCGCAGCGTAAAGCATTAGAGCGCGAATATCCATACGTACATTTTGCGGGCGCGCGGTTTGGTGAAGCGCTTGCGGCCGCCTATGCAAGCTCCGATGTGTTTGTTTTTCCTTCAAAGACCGATACATTTGGCCTTGTTGTTCTTGAAGCGCTGGCTTGTGGACTTCCGGTAGCAGCTTATCCAGTCACAGGGCCGAAAGACATACTGGGCGAATCGCCCGTTCCGGTGGGCGCTTTGAATAATGATTTGGGACAAGCGGCTATGGAGGCACTCGCCGTAAACCGCGAAGCATGCCGGCTTTACGCGGCAAAATTTTCCTGGAGCACCTGTGCGGAGCAATTCCTGAAAAATCTCGTCCCCACGAAAGATGCGAGGCCAAAAGTTGAACATGAAAATTAGCTTTGTTGTTCCAGCGTATAATGAGGAGACGCTGCTCCCGGCTTCGCTGGCGGCCATCTTGCAGGAGATCAGCCGCGCATCGTACCGTTTAGGTGAAGATGCCGAAATCGTCGTCGTTAATAATGCGAGCACGGACCGGACACGCGAGGTGGCGGAGAAAGTTCGTGGTGTCGTGGTCGTCGATGAGCCGCGAAAGGGGCTGGTGCAGGCGCGCTGGACAGGATTTGAGGCTTCAACTGGCGAACTTATCGCCAATATCGACGCCGATACAATCATTCCAGCCGGTTGGCTCGATGAGGTGATCCGTCAATTCGAGCGTAGACAGAGCCTGGTGGCGCTCTCAGGCCCATATAAATATTACGGTGTCCCAACTCGGGTAAACGTTGTTGTCGGTGCATATTATCGTCTTGCATTTTTGATGTACCTAATGAATCGTTTTGTGCTTAACGCTGGTTCCATGCTTCAAGGCGGCAATTTTGTCGTTAACCGTGCTGCCATGCTTGCAATCGGCAGCCCAAATAGTCGCTTTTCCTTCTACGGCGAAGACACCGATCTCGCGCGCCGCTTAAGCAAGGTTGGCGGCGTCAAATTCACCTTCCGGCTGCCGGCGGCATCGTCGGGGCGCCGCCTCGCCGGGGAGGGAGTTTTTACAATCGGATTGCGGTATTCGATGAATTTTTTCTGGGCGACTTTTTGCAAAAGGCCGTTTACGGAGGCGTGGCAGGACATACGGGAAAGCTGAGTGCCGCGTACTGTTTTGTTAGAAAAATGCCTGAATCCCGGTAATCGCCCGGCCTAAGATCAGCGCATGGACATCATGGGTACCCTCGTAGGTATTCACGGTCTCCAAATTCTGCACATGGCGCATCACATGATATTCCTCATGGATGCCGTTGCCGCCGTGCATGTCCCGCGCCATGCGGGCAATCTCCAGCGCCTTGCCGCAGTTGTTACGCTTTATGAGCGAGATCATCTCCGGCTGCATTTGCCCGGCGTCGAACAGCCGGCCAACGCGCAGGCTGGCTTGCAGGCCAAGCGCGATTTCGGTCTGCATGTCAGCGAGCTTTTTTTGCACGAGCTGGGTAGCGGCGAGCGGTCGGTTGAATTGCTTGCGCTCCAACGTGTACTGCCGGGCACGGTGCCAGCAATCTTCAGCAGCGCCCATCGTACCCCAGGAGATACCGTAGCGCGCGCGGTTGAGGCAGCCGAACGGGCCGGCCAGCCCTGATGCGTTTGGCAATAACGCGGTCTCCGGCACCTCGACATTGTCCATCACGATCTCGCCGGTGATGGAAGCGCGCAGCGAGAGCTTGCCGTGGATTTTCGGTGCGCTCAGGCCTTGCGTTCCCTTCTCCAGAATGAAGCCGCGAATTTTTCCCTCATGCGCTTCGGATTTCGCCCAGACGACAAAGACATCGGCGATCGGCGCGTTGGATATCCAGGTTTTCGAGCCGTTTAGCCGGTAGCCATCGGCGGTTTTCACCGCGCGGGTCCGCATTCCGGCGGGGTCGGAGCCCGCATCGGGCTCGGTCAGGCCGAAGCAGCCGATGGCTTCGCCGCTGGCTAGGCGGGGCAGGTACTTACGGCGCTGCTCCTCGCTGCCATAGGCGTGGATAGGGTACATCACCAGCGAGGACTGCACGCTCGTCATCGAACGGTAGCCGCTATCGACGCGCTCGATTTCGCGCGCGACCAGCCCATAGGAGACATAGGAGGCCCCGGCGCCGCCATATTCCGGCGGCACGGTCACGCCGAGCAGCCCGGTCTCGCCCATGGCGCGGAACAGGTCCGGGTCGGTTTTTTCCTCGCGGTAAGCCGCCACCACGCCGGGAGCCAAGCGGGACTGCGCGAACTGCCGGGCGGTATCGCGGATCATGCGCTCGTCCTCGCCGAGCTGGGCTTCAAGCAGAAAAGGATCGGCCCAGTCGAATGCGTTCATAAGTTCAATCCCTTGCTGATAGACCATCATGCTAACATTTTTCTGGCGGGATTGAATGGGATGGTGGGCGCGACAGGGATTGAACCTGTGACCCCCACCATGTCAAGGTGGTGCTCTACCGCTGCGCTACGCGCCCATGCCGCGGCGGTACTTAGCGGCGTTGCGGCATGGAAGCAAGAGTACCCTTTTGGCGCGCGGCCGCCCCACCAGCCCCGCGCGGTTAACCCGGATAAAGCGCCACGCTGTTCGCAACGGTATCGGCGATCTGCTCCTTGGTAATGACGCCTGCGACCTTGTCAGGTTCATCTGGTGCGGTGCGGGTGATGACGATGGCCATCGCGGCGTTTTTGGCCGAGAGGGCTTTGATAACCCCGGCCGCCGCATCGCTCTCATAAACCGTGATGAAGTTTTTGAATGCGATATCGCCGAGCCTCACTTCTTCAGCGCCTGCGCTCACGGCCCGGCGCAGGCTAAGGTTGACGCGCAGGCCGCCGGTGATTTTGCCGCCGCGGGTGATGACGGCGTGGCGCAACCCGCCCTGTGCCGCCGACATCCCGAGAAACGCCGAGAATAACGTGCTTTCATCGAGCACCAGCACGTCGCGCTCCATGACATCGCGCGCATTCTGCACCAGGAACATGTTGGTATGCAGCGCTTTCGGCACCGGGTGGCCCCGGCGGACGAGCTTCATGGTGTACATATTCTCCCGCGAGAGCAGGCGGCGCACGCCAAGCGCCACGGCGACCGCGAGGATCATGGGCAGGACGATATTGTAATCCCGCGTCATCTCGAAAATCATCGTCACCGCGGTCATGGCCGCACCGGTGCCGCCGCCAACCATGGCACCCATGCCGACCATGGCGAAGGCCGGCAGGCTGACGGGTGCCCCCGGAAACAGCTGCGTAATCATCGACGCAAAGGCGGCGCCGAGTGTTGCTCCGATGAAAAGAGACGGCGAGAAAATACCGCCGGAGGAACCCGAGCCGAGGCTGATGGAGGTCGCCAGCAGCTTGGCCAGAGCCAGCAGGAGCAAAAACCCGGCGCCCAGAATCTGATTGTCCAGTGTGGACTGGATGGTCGCGTAGCCAACGCCCTCGATGTAATAATGCCCGCGCAGGCGCTGAAACAGATAGATCGCGACGCCGACGATCGCCATGCCCAGAATATGCCGGAGGTAGCGGCCATTGATGCGGTCGAAGGCGTCTTCCAGCCAGTGCAGGGTGCGGACAAAGGCGGCAGCGACGATGCCGGCAATGGCGCCAAGCAGCGCGTACAACACCAGCGTGACGGCGCTGCTGGGGGAATTGGGCAGTGCCGCGAGGCCGAATGGCACGATGAATGCAGGATAGACGCCGAAAAACAGCCGCCCGATGAAAGTTGCCGTGCCGGTTGCGAGCGCTACGGGCAGAAACGTATCGACGCTGACTTCAGTCAGCATCAGCTCCGTAGCGAACAGCACGCCGCCAATGGGCGTGTTGAAGGTGGCGGCGATGCCAGCACCGGCACCGGCGGCGACCAGTGTGATGCGCTGGCCAACGGGCATGTGGATGAGCTGCCCTAGGGTCGAGCCAAGCGCCGAGCCGATCTGGATGATCGGCCCCTCCCGCCCGACCGCGGCGCCACTGCCGATGGCGAGTGCGGAGGCGAAGGATTTCACGATGGCGACGGCGGGGCGGATGACGCCCTTTTTGTAATAGATCGCGTCCATTACCTCCGGCACCCCATGCCCTTTGGCCTCGGGCGCGAAGTTCGAGACGATCCAGGTGACGCCGATGCCGCCGATGACCGGCACAAGAATGACGAACGGCCCCCATGGGCTGGCGTGGGTGAAAAGGCTGGTGTTGTAGGCGAAGGAAAACTTGCCCAGAAAGAGGACGTTATGCACGATGCCGATGAGCGCCCGGAAAAATGCCGCGCCGACGCCGGTGACGACGCCAACAGCGATAGCTAAGACCGAAAGCGGCAAAAGATGCAGCGGCGGATGGGGAGCCGCATGTTCCGGCGCGGGCGCCTCTGGCGGATGGATGGATGTCGCGACAAGGGGTGCTTGGATCGTGCTTCGCTCGGTCAATATCAACGCTCCGAAATGCTGGTCGCTGTGCGATGTGTATTTCGATGGACCGAGCCGGGGGAATTGGCAATCTGGGCCGGTCTACAATATGTAGAGCCGGATTCAGACTTCAGTTGAAATCGCGCGATTCCATCTGAACTCATCCGGGTCTAGAACCCGCCGGGCTTGGGAGCATACGGCCCATAAGGCACGCCTTGATTGGGCGTGTCGAAAGCGAGCACATTCGCCTGATCTGCAAGCGGAATGTAGTCTGGATGCGCCCGGGTAACGGCGGCCACGACGGCATCGACGATCAATGCCGCCAGCGGGTTTCCGCCGCTCGCGGCGTGGGGCTGATACACGGTCGTGATATCCTGGTCCCAGAGCGTGCTGCCATCCTTGCCGCTCTTCAGCGTATAGTGAACCTGCACTGTAACGCTGCTGGTCACGACGAGATATTTGGCGTTCCATTGCTCGATGCGCGCATAAAGCACCGCATCGGCGCCGAAAAGCCGGGCGACGCGCGCCGAGTCCGCCTTGGCAACGAGATCGGCGTCCCCTAGGCCGGAATCCTGCATCGTGTGCCGCACGAGGTTGACAGGAAACACATAATAGCCTCGATTCGCCAAGGGCGGCGCCAGCGTGGCGAGAAAAGTGCTGGCGGCGCTAACCTCCGCCGTATCGTTGACAACCGGAACGATAAGGATCGAGTGCGGATTGGCGGTGGTGAAAGCGGTGTAGTCTTTTGCGGGCGGTCCCGGCACGGCGCAGGCGGCAAGGCTGCCGAAAACAGGCAATGCAAGAAGGCTTTTGAAAACGCGCATGGGGTTTCTCACGATGCCGGTTTTTGTGTTTGGGCGGCCGCCTGGCTTTGCAGCGACGCCGTCATTCTATCCATAAATTGCGCTGAGACGGGCCAAGCGGATTTTTCGCGCATATACATCGCCTCCGCCTGCCCGTTGTCGCCTCGCTTTTGCAGCATGTAGCCATATTCGGCGTAGATGCCAGGCGGGACGGATCCGCTTGGCCCGTTGACGATTTTGGCGAGCGATTGTTCGTAAACCGAAGTAGCCGCCGGGTCTTGGTCCATCGCGATCATGCTGTTGGAGTAACTGCCCCAGTTGTACCCGGCTGGGGCTTGGGGCGCGCAGGCAGCAACAGACAACAGCAATGAAAGGCAGGCGAGCGGCTTTGCCTTGCTCATCCAAATCTCCTCAATGGGGAAGGTTGATGGTGCGATTGGTGGCATCGCCCAGATAGACAGAATTATCGAACAATATCGTCGCATTGCTGCGGATGACGACGTGATGCGTGCCATGATCGAGCGCCAGCTGCATTTTGTCAGGCGCATAGTAAGCGGCGGGCCCAACGGAGACATTATCTACGATCAGCACCGCGCCGGGCGGCGCGTTCGAAACGGATAAATGCGGCCTCGTATCGACGGTGCTGGCGCTCGATACCGGGTAGGAACAACCGGCGAGAAGCAGCAACGCGGCAACGCAGGTAATCTTCATGGCGCGCTGTCCTCCGCCACGAAAACGTTGGCAGCGCCGTCGGGAATTTGTCCGTGCATCAGCTTGCAGATCGAGCCCTCGTTTTCCTCATCGGCCCCGAAATTGGAAACCACGGTAAGGTCTGCGATTTTTTGTGGCGGCAGGCTGATATCGAAGCCGCTCTGCGCGCTTTTAATGGTGTCGCCGCCTAGCATCACTGCAAGCTTTGTGCCCGGCGTCAGGCCTTGTTGCGCGCCACCGGAGATATAAACCGTGCCGTCATCGGCCTTAAGGATATCTGTCCGCCAGGGTTTTTCATTGAGTTTTTCAACTAGCGCATTCATGACATCGGCGACTGCGGCGCCGATCGCCCGGTCGTTCAAGGTCTCGTCGTAATCCGCCTCGTTGCCGAACCCCGCGACGGTGCCATTTTCAACGGAAGCCTGGCCGGTTCCCGTAGCGGTGAAGATTACTTGAGCGGTTTTCACATCCACGAGCCTGATTTCAACCTTCGCATAAGCGATCTGCTTTTTCGTGTTGCTGAGGAAACCGTCTTCGCCCTCCGTCTCGCGGCCGAATTGGGTGAGCGAGCCGATAAGCAGGTCATCCGCGCCAATGATATTGCCTTTGGTTCCGATAAGATTTTGTTCGCTTTCAACGAGGCCGATATCATTGCGTTCCAGCACGATGAATTTACCAGTATCAGCAAGCGCAGTTGACATCATGTCTGATGTTTGGCGGCCTAGCGGGTCGGCTTCACCCGGCTCCAACAACGCTCTGCCGTAAAGCGTTTCATTCGTGAAGCGTCCGATGGCGATTTTGCGCTTCAACACATGCGCCGGTGGCGCGGGTGCGATGGCCGTGGTGGCGAGCGCAGCCGGGGCGGCGACCTGCGGCGGAGGCGCGACGGTTGCACATCCGGCTAGGCCCATGAACAGCAAAGCGGCCAAGCCGGCGCGGGAATTCGTCTTCATTACCAGGGCTTAACATTACGCTCCCGTGGGTTCAAGCCGTATCGTTATCGTTTTCAAACGTCTTCCACCAGCTCCACGCCGGGGACGAGTTTCATCGCCTGCGCAAGGCGGGCGGTAACGTTGAAACTGCCGGGAAGCACGACATCGAGATCGCGGTCCAGCCCGGTTTTGGGCACCAGCGTGACGCGGCCTTTGCCTTTGCCCTCGCGGTCCAGCAGCGCGCGGATATGCGGAAGCGCCTGCGCGCGGTCCAGCCAGATTCGTAACGAGGCTCCGGCCTTGGCGGCGGCGTCATCGAGGAGCGAGACATCCGTGGCGGTGATGCGGAGCGATTCGCCTTCCATCTTAATGTCCGCCGTGACCAGCAGAGCGGTGCCTTCCGGCAGGTATTCGCGCACGCGGTTGAGGACTTCAGAAAACAACGTCACCTCGAAACTGCCCGCGACGTCCGACAATGTCAGCCACATCATGCGGCTGCCGGTGCGGGTGATGCGCTCTTTTTTTGCCCCCACGGTTCCGGCGAGCTTGACGCGTGAGGCTCCGGCCTCGGCGCGGGGCTGAATTTGCGCGGAGGAGATGACGCCGAGGCGTTTCAGCGCCACCGCGTACATGTCCAGCGGATGCGCGCTGATATGAAAGCCGATGGCCTCGGCCTCGAACGCGAGGCGCTCCGTCTCCGGCCAGTCGGCCATACTGGGCAGGCGGATTTTTTCGGGCCCGGCGCCGCCGAACAGGCCGATCTGGCCAGAGAATTTTTCCTCCGCCTGCGCCTGAGCCGCGCGGGCGATAGTCTCGGCGGCGTTTAGCACCTGCGCGCGGTTTTTGTGCAGTGTGTCGAAGGCGCCTGCTTTGGCGAGAATTTCGATCTGCCCGCGCGTGATGTTTTTGGGGTCGATGCGCGCGGCGAAATCCGAAACATCCGTGAAGATTTTCTCTCCCCGCGCGTTGACGAGGTCGTTCATCGCGGCGACGCCGACGCGCTTGATCGCGCCGAGCGCGTAACGGATCGCAAATGTCCCGTCCGTCAGGGCTTCGGGCTGGAAATCCGCGCCGGATTTATTCACATCCGGCGGCAGCACCTGGATGCCGGAGCGGATCGCATCGGCGCGCAGGATGGCGAGCTTGTCGGTGTTCGTGATGGAAAGCGACATGCAGGCCGCGAGGAAGGCGACGGGATAGTTGGCGCGCAAATAAGCGGTCTGATAGGAGACCAGCGCGTAAGCCGCCGCGTGGGATTTATTGAAGCCGTAATCGGCAAATTTCGCCATGAGGTCGAAAATCTCATTGGCTTTTTCTTTTGAGTTGCCCTTGGCCACCGCGCCGTCGCAGAAGATTTTGCGCTGCGCGTCCATCTCGGCGCGAATTTTTTTGCCCATGGCGCGGCGGAGCAGATCCGCCCCGGCCAGGCTGTAACCCGCCATCACCTGCGCGATCTGCATGACCTGTTCCTGATACACGATCACGCCGTAGGTCTCGGCCAGAATGCCGTGAATCGCCGGGTGCGGCGCTTCCCACGCGGCGCCGTGCTTGCGCGCGCAGTAGTCGGGGATGTTGGCCATCGGGCCAGGGCGGTTGAGCGCCTGGATTGCGATCAGATCCTCGAAGCGATCCGGCCGCATCTGTTGCAGCGCGCTGCGGTAGCCCTGGGTTTCAAACGTGAACACGCCGCCGGTGTCGCCGCGCGCGATCATCTCGTAGGTTTTTTTGTCATCCATCGGCAGCGTGGCGAGGCCCATAATGACGCCTTGAGCTTTTAAAAATCCCAGCGCGCGGTCGAGCACGGTAAGCGTGGTCAAGCCAAGAAAGTCGAACTTCACCAACCCGGCCTGCTCGACATATTTCATGGAGAATTGCGTGACGAGCAAATCCGAGCGCGGATCTTTGTAAAGCGGCACCAGCTCATTCAGCGAACGGTCGCCGATAACGACACCGGCGGCATGGGTGCTGGCGTGGCGGTAGAGCCCTTCCAGCTGTAAGGCGATCTCCATGAGCCGGGCGAGCCCCTCGTCGGCATCGCGCAACTCTTGCAATTTCACCTCGCCGTCGATGGCCTGTTGCAGCGTGACGGGCTTAGCGGGGTTATTGGGGATAAGCTCCGCCACCTTGTTCACCTGGCCATAGGGGAGACCCAGCACGCGCCCGACATCGCGCACCGCCGCGCGGGCTTGCAGTTTGCCGAAGGTTATGATCTGCGCGACGCGATCCGCGCCGTATTCGCGCGTGACATAGGCGATCACCTCGTCCCGCCGCTCCTGGCAGAAGTCGATATCGAAATCTGGCATCGAGACGCGCTCTGGGTTTAGGAACCGCTCGAACAGCAACCCGTAGGCGAGCGGGTCGAGGTCCGTGATGAGCAGCGCCCAGGCGACGACCGAACCGGCGCCCGAGCCGCGGCCCGGGCCCACCGGGATGTTCTGCGACTTCGCCCATTGGATGAAATCCGCCACGATGAGGAAGTAGCCGGGAAAACCCATCTGGATGATGGTTTTCAACTCGAAGGCGAGCCGCTCGCGGTAGGGCGCGCGGGTGTCAGCCGGAATTTGCAGGGCCTCGAGCCGCACTTCCAGCCCTTCCTCCGCCATCGCCTGCACGGTTTCGGCCTCCGTCGTGCCGGTGCGGACTTTCGGGCAGGTGGGCAGCAGTGGCTTGCGGGATTCCGCCATGACGGCGCAGCTGCGAGCGATAGCGATGGTGTTGTCGCAGGCTTCCGGCAAATCCCCGAACAGCTCGCGCATGGCGCCGGCGGGCTTGAACCAATGCTCCGGCGTGACGCGGCGCCGCTCGGCTTCGGCGATCACCCGGCCCTCGGCAATGCAAAGCAGCGCGTCATGCGCCTCATGCATCGAGGGCTTGGCAAAGAAGCACTCATTGGTGGCAACCAGCGGGATTTGCGCGCGGTCGGCAAGGGTGATGAGGCCGGGCTCGATGGCGAGTTCCAGCGCCTCGCCATGGCGTTGCAGTTCCATGGCGATGTGGAGAGGAAAAGCCTCGTGCAGCTGTGCGAGATAGGCTTCCGCCTCGGCCATCTGGCCCCCTGCGAGCAAGCGCCCGATAGGCCCGGCAGCGCCGCCGGTGAGCAGGAACAGCCCTCCGGCATGGGCGAGCAGTGCGGCGAGCGAGATCTGCGGCTTTGGTGCGGAGTCGCTTTGCAGATAGCTGATGGAGGAAAGTTTTTGCAGGTTGGCGAAGCCCGCGGGCGTTTGCGCCAGCAGCACGACAGGATCGGGATTGAGGTTTTTCTCTGGCCGGGCCAAAGCGAGCTGGCAGCCGATAATGGGCTGTACCCCGGCGGCCGTGCAATATTGCGAGAATTCCAGCGCGCCGAACATGTTGGAGGTATCGGTGATGGCGACCGCGGGCATCGAAAGCTCTCGCGCCAGCGCCGCGATTTTGTCAGGCTTGATCGCGCCCTCGGAAAGCGAGAAGGCGGAGTGGACGCGAAGATGGACGAAGTTCTCGAAGCTCATGGCGCAAGCCTCTGCCATATCCGGCGGGCGATCAAGAGAGGTTCAGCGCCACCGCATAGCCGACGCTGACCAGATAAAGCCCCTCCGGCGGCGCGGTGGGGCCCGCGGCTGCGCGGCTGCGGGCAGCGAGTACCTCACCGATTCGCGTTTCCGGCCATGCGCCTTCCCCCACCATTTTGAGTGAGCCGGTGATGTTGCGGACCTGGTGATGCAGGAAGGAGCGGGCCTTGGCATGGATGACGATTTTGTCCCTTTCGCGGGTCACGGAGAGCTCGTCCAGTGTGCGAAGCGGGGATTTCGCCTGACAGGCCGAAGCGCGGAAAGATGAGAAATCATGGTGCCCAAGCAACGTTTGCGCGGCGCGGTCCATGGCCGCGTCATCGAGCTTGTGTTTCACATGCCAGACTCGATTGCGCTCAACAGCGGGTGCGGCAGCGCGGTTGGAAATGACGTAGCGATACGTTCGGGAGATTGCGGAAAACCGTGCATTCCAGCCCGGCGGCGCGATACCTGCGCGTAATATGACGACGGGGTGCGGTTTAAGGTGATAGTTCAGCGCCTCGCGAACCCGGTGCGGCGAGAACTCCGGCAAAACCATCTGCACGATCTGGCCTAGCGCATGGACCCCGGCATCCGTACGGCCAGAGGCAATGGCCGGCGCCGCTTCACCGCCGCAAATCCGGGCGGCAGCTTCCTCGATGACCTGCTGAATAGCGATACCGTGCTTTTGGCGCTGCCAGCCCATGAACGGCGTGCCGTCATATTCAACTTCCAGCGCCCAGTTGATCAAATTGATCAATAGAAGCGCGCATCCGGGGGGAGGGTGAAGCCGCGCAGGAAGTCTTTGGTACTCATGGCGGCCTTTCCGGCGCGCTGGATACGGGTGGGACGGAGCGCGCCCTCGCCGCAGGCGATGGTGAGGCGCTCATCGACGATCTCGCCGGGGATGCCTTCGGCATCCACCAGTTCGGCAGAGAGGAATTTGAGGACGACATCGCCCAAAAGCGCCAGCGAGCCAGGCCAGGGGTTGAAGGCGCGAATTTGCCGCTCCAGCTCGGCGGCGGATTTGGTGAAATTGAGCCGCGCATCCTCCCGCGAGAGCTTGGGCGCGTAGGTAGAGAGAGAATCGTCTTGGGCGACAGACGAAGGGAAATGGTCCAGGGCTCGAAGAATTAGCCGGGCGCCGATTTCGGCCAGGCGGTCATGCAGATCGGCGGCGGTATCGGCGGGACCGATGCGCATGGCTTCCGTCAGCAGCATATCGCCGGTGTCCAGCCCTTCATCCATCTGCATGATGGTGATGCCGGTCTGATTATCTCCCGCCAGGATTGCGGCCTGGATGGGGGCAGCACCCCGCCAGCGCGGCAGCAGGCTGGCATGGATGTTAAGGCAGCCGCGCTCCGGCGCCTTAAGGAAGGGTGCAGGCAGGATAAGCCCATAGGCCGCGACCACGGCCGCATCCAGCTGAAGCGACCTGAAAAATTCCGCTTCCTCGGCATTGTTCTTTAGCCGCTTGGGCGTGCGGACGGGCAGGCCAAGCTCAATGGCGGCAAGGTGAACAGGGCAGGGGCTCTCCCGCTGGCCGCGCCCGGCGGGTTTGGGTGGCTGGGCATAAACCACCGCTACTTCATGCGCCGACGCCAAAGCCCGCAAGGCGGCGACCGAGAATTCCGGGGAGCCCATGAAGGCGAGTTTCACTTTTTGGCTTTCTGGTCTTTGGCCAGCTTGCGTAGCAGGATGTTGCGCTTGAGCGCCGAGAGATGGTCCACGAAAAGCACGCCGTTCAGATGATCGATCTCGTGTTGCAGGCAGGCGGCAAGCAGACCGTCGCCCTCTATCTCGCGCTTTACGCCTTGCTCGTCCTGGTATTTCACCTTCACCCAGGCCGGGCGCGTCACCTCGGCATATTGGTCCGGCAGGGAAAGGCAGCCCTCCTCGCGGGCGGCGGTTTCCTCGGAGGTTGCGATGATCTCCGGGTTGATGAGCGTCATCGGCGCCGGGGTTTTGTCCGGTGCGATGTCGATCACGATGACACGAAGCAAGACGCCAACCTGCGGCGCGGCAAGCCCAATGCCGGGGGCGGCGTACATGGTCGCGAACATCTCCGGGATGAGCGTTTTTAGATGGGCATTATCCGCCGGGGTGACGGGGCGCGCGGTTTTGCGGAGCACCGGGTCCGGCACGATGCGAATAGGCAGCAGCCGGGCGGGGGCATCTATATCTGACATATCAGGGTGTTTAATGCCGCAAGCCCTGGGCGGCAACGCGGCACTTGCATCCCGGCTTATTTATGACAACATGGGTTCAGGATGCCTTATCAGGGTCCGTTCGTTTAATTGCTTCGCTCAAATTGGGGGAGCCTGGAAGCCGATGAATACACGTGTCTTTACCTCGCCGCTGTTTTTAGGTTTCGACCATCTCGAACAGATGATTGAGCGGGCGGCAAAAACCTCGTCTGACGGCTACCCGCCGTATAATATCGAGCAGCTAAGCCCGATATCTCTGCGGATTACGCTTGCCGTAGCTGGATTCACGATGGATGACCTGCAAATTACCCTGGAAGATAATCAGCTGGTAATTCGCGGCCGCCAATGTGAGGAGATCAATGGGCGGGTGTTTCTCCACCGCGGCATCGCGGCTCGCCAGTTCCAGCGGGCTTTCGTGATCGCGGAGGGGATAGAGGTGAAGGGCGCGTGGCTCGATAATGGCTTGCTACATGTCGATCTGGTGCGGCCGGTGCCGCAGCCGGTCGTGAAAAACATCCCGATCTCAAAGGGGCAGGCGAAATCTGTAGCGCCGACTCGGACGGTCGATGGAGAGTTGCAAAAATCCGGCGGGTAGGCCCCCCGCGAAGCATCTGCAATTGTGACACAAAAAGCCGATAGAACGAAGAAGCGTTGATTGGCTTAGAGAAAGGATTTTATCCGATGGATACCAAGACGCACGATGGCACCGCCAATTTCATCCCCGGAACGGTGCTTGATATTCACCATATCTCGGCCGCACAACTCGCGGGGCTGGGTATGGAGGAGATTGCCTTCGTGAAGCCGGTGATGACCGAAAACGGCCCTGCCTTCGCCATTCACGCGGCGGATGGCACGCCGATGGCGATTGCCTCCAACATGAATCTCGCCGCCGCCGCGATTATCCAGAACGACATGGTACCAAGCCTGGTGCATTAGGGTTTGGGTTTGAAAACCGCCGCGCGATGACATTATGCGGCGGTTTTTTTGTGACTGTTGATATGATGATATCTGATTTTTTCCCGGACTTTGAGCAGCTTCGCGTCGGGCATTTCGCTGGCGTCCAATGCACCAAGCCCAGCATCATGATCGCCATGACACCGCGTACCGGGAGTACGCATTTATGTGCCGCGTTACGCGTCGTGACCGGCATGGGTGGGATTCATGAAATCTTTAACCCGCGCGGTGTTATCGAAAATGAAAAAGCCAAACTTGGGGTAACTCGGTTCTCGGATTATGTGCGTGCCTTTGATATTCAACCCGGCCGTCACTTCGTTTTTAAATCATGCTGGCGGGATTTCTGGCCGGTTTCCGATAATTTCCGTACGATATTCCCGATTTAAGGATCGTGTATCTGGATCGCCGGGATGTGATCGCACAAGCTATATCGCTCTTTCGCGCCATTGCTTCTAGGTATTGGCACCATTCACGTGCCGCTGGCGCCCGCGCGCCAAGTAAGCTCTCGGTTGAATTCGACCTCGAGCGCATTTGCGGGTGTCTCCAGGTTCTGGAGGCCGAAAAACGCGAATGGGAGGGGTTCTTCAAGGCGAATGCTATCACGCCCATTCGCATTTCCTACGAAATTTTCGCGGATGATGTAAGTGTCGGCGTGAAATTTCTTGGCGAGAAGCTGGGCCTGGATTGGCACGATGAGGCCGGTCCGGAGATCGGCTTCCACAAAACGAGCGATGCGCTCACCGGCGAATGGGTGGAAAGGGTCCGGCGGCACGTCCTGCGTATGACTTGAGGTAGCATGACATTCTGCCCATTTCTGCGTATGTCAGCCGCATGACCGACACGCCGACTAACCTGATCCGCAATTTCTCCATCATCGCCCATATCGACCATGGCAAATCCACGCTCGCCGACCGGCTGATCCAGCATTGCGGCGGGCTGACCGCGCGCGAGATGACCGAGCAGGTGCTCGACAACATGGATATCGAGAAAGAGCGCGGCATTACCATTAAGGCGCAGACGGTGCGGCTGGAATACCTGGCCAAGGATGGTAAAACCTATGTGCTGAACCTGATGGACACGCCGGGCCATGTCGATTTCGCATACGAAGTGAGCCGTTCGCTCGCCGCCTGCGAGGGCTCGCTGCTGGTGGTGGATGCGAGCCAGGGGGTTGAGGCGCAGACCCTGGCCAATGTGTATCAGGCGATCGACGCGCACCATGAGATTGTGCCGGTGCTGAACAAGATCGACCTGCCGGCGGCGGATGTGCCAAAGGTGAAGCAGCAGATCGAGGATGTGATTGGCATCGATGCCTCCGATGCGGTGGAGATTTCCGCCAAAACGGGCCTGAATATCGAAGGCGTGCTGGAGGCGCTGGTAATTCGCCTGCCGCCGCCGGAAGGCGATGCGGGTGCGCCGCTCTCGGCCTTGCTAGTGGATAGCTGGTACGATCAGTATCTCGGCGTCGTGATTCTGGTCCGGGTTAAAAACGGTGTGCTCCGGCGCGGCCAGAAAATCCGCATGATGTCCAACAACGCCGTACACCCGATCGAGCAACTTGGCGTTTTCACGCCCAAAATGCGCGCGGTGGAGAGCCTGGGACCAGGCGAGATGGGCTATATCACCGCCGCGATTAAGACCGTGGCGGATTGCAAGGTGGGCGACACCATCACCGACGACCGCAACCCGGTGGCAGAGGCGCTGCCAGGCTTCAAGCCCTCCGTGCCGGTAGTTTGGTGCGGGTTATTCCCGGTCGATGCCGATGATTTTGAGAAATTGCGTGACAGCCTGGGCAAGCTCCGGCTCAACGATGCGAGCTTCCATTACGAGGCGGAGACATCAGCCGCTCTGGGTTTTGGCTACCGCTGCGGGTTTTTGGGGCTGCTGCATCTGGAGATCATCCAGGAGCGGCTCAGCCGGGAATTCGACCTCAACCTGATCGCGACCGCACCATCTGTGGTTTACAAAATCTTCAAGACCAATGGCGAGATGGAATTGCTGCACAACCCTTCCGACATGCCCGACGGCAGCGTCATCGACCATATCGAGGAGCCTTGGATTCGCGCGACGATCATGGTGCCGGATGATTACCTCGGCGCGGTGCTGACCCTATGCAACGAGCGGCGGGGGCAGCAGGCGGATCTGACCTATGTTGGGAACCGGGCGATGGCGGTGTACCGCTTGCCGCTGAACGAGGTGGTGTTCGACTTCTACGACCGGCTGAAGTCGATCAGCCGGGGGTATGCCAGCTTCGATTACCAGATTGAGGATTACGCAGAGGCCGACCTCGTGAAAATCTCGATTCTGGTCAATATGGAACCGGTGGATGCGCTCTCCTTCATCGCGCACCGGGCAGCGGCGGAGAGCCGGGGGCGGGCAATCTGTGGCAAGCTGAAGGAGCTGATCCCCAAGCAATTATTCAAAATCGCCATCCAGGCGGCGATCGGCAGCCGGGTGGTGGCGCGGGAGACGATTTCGGCGCTCTCCAAAGATGTGACGGCAAAGTGCTATGGCGGCGATATTTCCCGCAAGCGAAAGCTGCTAGAGAAGCAGAAAGAGGGCAAGAAGCGGATGCGGCAGTTCGGCAAGGTGGAAATTCCGCAAAGCGCCTTCCTCGCCGCGCTAAAAATGGACAGCTAGGGAGGCCCTTGAGGTAACCGGCGGCCTTAGCTACAAGGCTCCCAAGTGGAGAGATGGCCGAGCGGCTTAAGGCGCACGCTTGGAAAGCGTGTGTGCGTGAAAGCGTACCCAGGGTTCGAATCCCTGTCTCTCCGCCAGAATGAGCCTCCCTGAACCCCCCTGAAACGCAAAAATACGAGGAAATCAGCGGTTTTTCTCAACAGGTCGGCTCATCAGGGTCCGTTGCGTCCCACCGCTTTTCATGCTATTTTGATGGCTAATATGTAGGCCAGGTTTTGGTGGCGGAGAGGTGGCAATGGCGCGCGGATATCGATTAAACCAATTACAGATCAATAAGTTAAAAGAACCGGGCCGCTATGGCGATGGCGCGGGATTATGGCTCCAAGTCCGCTCTCCTACAAATCGATCCTGGATTTTTAGATATATGCGGGATGGACAAGCGCGCTGGATGGGACTCGGCGACCTGGGATTAGGAGTCGGCGACTGCGTTGGGTTAGCCCAGGCTAGAAATTTTGCGGCTGAGGCCCGGAGGCTCTTGGCCACAGGAATAGACCCCATCGACCAAAGACGACAGGCTGTTGAGGCCCGAAAGCGAGAGCGAGCGGTCAAATCATTCTCAGAGACCGCCGAATTATTTATTAAGGTCAATGAAGCCGGTTGGCGAAACGCCAAACATGCAGCGCAATGGCGTGCGACCTTGGCTACTTACGTAAACAAAGTGTTTGGCAAAAAACGTGTGAGTCTCGTTGATACAGCAGATGTGTTGGCGGCGCTGGAGCCGATTTGGAGCACAAAGCCCGAAACGGCCTCCCGGGTGCGCGGGCGAATTGAAAGTGTTATTGACTTCGCAAAAGCTCGTGGATGGTTTACCGGAGAAAATCCGGCGCGATGGCAGGGCCACCTGAGCAACACCCTACCAAAAAAATCTAAAGTCAAAAAAATTGTCCATCACTCAGCCCTCCCTTGGGGCGAAATGTCCGCCTTTATGGCCAAGCTTGTAGCCGAAGACGGTACGGGGGCTAAGGCTTTTCAATTCCTCATCTTAACAGCGGCACGAACCGGTGAAGTCGTAGAGGCCCAGTGGAGCGAAATCGATCTCGTTCAAAAACTCTGGACCATACCGGCTGGCCGGATGAAGGCGCAGCGCGAACACCGGGTCCCGCTTTCCGAAGCTGCGCTAAGTATTTTGCAAAAAATGAAGCCGCATGAGCGCGACGATGGATATATTTTCCCGGGCGGCAGAAAGACAGGCCATCTTTCCAACATGGCGTTTCTCATGTTGCTTCGTCGAATGGATAGACGCGATCTAACCGGCCATGGATTCCGAAGTACATTTCGTGATTGGTGTGGGGATTACGATAAGGGGCGGCGTGAGGTGGCGGAGGCCGCACTGGCACACGTAATCGGCAACAAGTCTGAGGCAGCTTACGCAAGAACCGATTATCTTGAGGAACGTCGCAATTTAATGGAGAAATGGGCCATGTATAGTTGTACTAAAAGCGTTTCAACAGCCGCTTCGTAATCAATAGATTTGTGGTTCAATCCTGGGTTTTCATCTGGGCATCATGCTAGCGATATGGGTAGCACTTGTGAATTTAACTCGTAAACGACTAGAATGTCGGCCATTCTTTAAAAAAGCGAGTACGGCCATGAATATCATATTCTGGCGCAGATATATGGCCTAGGTCAGTTGGGGCCCGCTCCCGCGAGGTTGATTTCACTCACAAAGATATTGCACCTAGGTGAGGCGCTGCGATAATAATGGATACATTTAGGTAAAAAAGAGGAGAATAAATAAATGTCAATTAAAGTACAATTCCCAGCGGACCAATATTCAGAAGTTTTTGATTATTTCGATGAGCAAAAGTTATGGATGAAAGGGGCGAAGATGGACATGCCTTGTGGCGACAAGTTCATCGCCAAATTCGAAACTATTTTCGACGCCTTCTATTGCAAACTTCTTGCGCCGAAGGAGATATAAGACTGACTATTTTTACGCTTGCAACGTAACAGCAGCCACAACATAGCAATCGAACATATCCAATCAGAGCCAGAGCGGCGCGTCTTCTATTTGGTAGACGATTCTAAATTCTGTGTCTGGCGGAACGCACAATCATGCAGCTTATTATTCTGAGCCGCGGGGTAGCGTGGACTTTTCTAAATCGCTGCATTGCGTCAGCGCGCAATCGTGTCTGTCGTATGCACCTGGGCAACGTGCCGGTTTCATTCTGAACCCTTTATTAAGGATTAGCATGTTGTTTCAAAGTCAATCTGTTCGCAATCTTCTGCATTTTAACGCGCGAGAATTCACCGCGCAACATAAGGTATTTATCGAAGGTCCGAAGTTCGAAGAGACTTTGGTTCATCGTTACCGTGACGCCAAAAATGTGACTTCGCTGACTCATGCCTGCTATCTTCAACGCTTTTTTGAATTTGGCTAGCTCAAAGTTAAACGCAGCCATATAAGCGGGATAATCTCCGTTCGTAATATGTCCCCCAAGTATTTTGAGTGCAAGCCTTGCGCGACTGTCGTAGGGAGAAAATAGCTCTGGCTGGCACGAAAAGGCGAGTTTCGAGATAAGCGATAATGGCCGGCCTGTTAGTCCCCGTGAGACAGCTCCTGCATTCGCGATTTGTTGGACAAGGACATAGGCGCTCGGACTGGTAAGCGTAAGGTTATTCAAATGATTTCTTGCCCAGCTCAGGTATAAACAAAGCGCAGCCCTATTATTTAAAGGCGCGGTTCTAGCAAGCATCCAGTAGTTTAGCCATGTCCTGGCGAGATTGGCCTCTATAGCGGGGGCCGTTTGGATCTGCTGACAAAGTGATTTTTCCCTCGCATTCCAGGACTGGACGGCAACTCTTGCCGCAAGCTTTAAATCAGCAGGACGATAATTGCTCAAATCGATACCTTCGAAATTAACGAAATCGTTTAACCGATCGTTCTGCGGAGAGTCGGCGAAGGGCGACCGCACGTCAAGAGCATAACTAAAAAACTCGCAGGTGGCCGTCGGCAAGAAAATCATGGAGGCGGTAAGCTAAAACCTCATGGTTTTTAACTCGCATTCCCATATGATCATTACCTGCCGTCCCATATGCGAAAGCGCACGCTGTGATTCAGCGTCCTTCGCTACATTTCGCGCTAATTTAGGTTCTCAGTAATCGGAATTTGACCGTGGCCTATGCGCAAGGCGGCAAGCCCCGCCCAGATGTTGGTGCCAAAAGCAGCCATGCACAAAAATTGCCTTGCGCCGCAGGGGGAAAACGAGGTCTGGATTGCCGGGAAGGTCTTTCGATGCAGCCGAAAGCGGAAACCCATCGAGTGCACCATTCGTCGCACCGTCATTTCTGGTTTCATTCCCGTGCTTTTTATCTGCCGCATGTTTGCCGAGCGTTGTTCTGACGTGATGCGGTCCATAATTGAAATTTACGTCCGAAGTGCTCGCCACAAGGTGGCTCGTCCCACCGCTAGATCATAGCCATCCCAGACGTAGTTTCCTTTCCTGCGGCAATTGATCAACTCAATTAGATGGAGTTAGGAGCGGTCAGGCAATCCAAACGCCACGTCACCAGTGTATCACCAGCCGTCGTACCCGCAAAGTTCTATCCGACGGCGCTCGACAGCCTCAGAAACCTCAGAATCGTCGAAAATTATGCCGCACATCTGGCTGCTTGAAGGGCATCTCGTTGCAGATCAAGGCTTGATCGTCTGAGTTCATCTCGTGCATAGCCGACCTCATAGTTCATTTTTGAAACAAACTGCAGGAACACACAAGTCTTTGACTTTTTTGAAAAGAGCGGCGCGTTTTAAATGATTCCTTTTAAGCATTATTCGAATGGAGTTGCAAAGAACTAAACAAGAACATATATTATTTCTATTGACCGGGAATCGAATGCGGGCATAAGAGTCAAAGTGCTGCACTTTGCGGCAAGGCGAAGCAAGTGATGATCTCAAAAAATCGCGTAACCGTCAATTTGTCTGACGACGAATATTTGGCTCTCAGTGAATTGGCCCAGCAGGCTATGGTGAAGAAAGCGTGGCTCGGTCGCTATGCGATCAGCTCGTTTTTACAGCGTGTGCAAAATGATGAGCAACAGTTGCCACCTCCCTTAACGGGCCTCAAACCTCCAACGGGCTCGGGACGCAGGGGAAGTTTATGATACCAAAGCGTTCTTTAACCGCTATCGATCTGTTTTGCGGAGCAGGAGGTTTTTCCGAAGGGTTTCGGCAGGCTGGTTTTCATGTCCTGGCGGGCCAAGATTATGATGAGCAGGCGGGCGCCACTTTTGCAGCAACACATCCTGAAGCAAAATTTACCGGCGGACCGATTCAAGGCGTGACGCCACAGCAACTCCTCAAAGCCGCAGGCATGAAACGCGGCGAAGTTGATGTCATCGTCGGCGGTCCGCCTTGCCAAGGCTACTCCGTCTACAACCACCAACGCGGCGTGAGTGATCCTCGTGCAGGCCTATTTCGGGAATATTTGCGAATCGTAAAAGGCGTCCAGCCGCGATGGCTCGTAATGGAGAATGTGACAGGCATAATCTCAATCGCCGGTGGGAACATCGTTCACGAGATTTTTGAGGGAATGAAAAGCCTCGGTTACCGAGTGGATATGAAAGTGCTCCGGGCGGAGGAGTTCGGTGTACCGCAAGAACGCCGCCGCGTATTCTTTATCGCAACACGTACCGATGCGCCTATTCTTTTCCCCGAACCGACCCATGGACCGGATCTGCAACCTTTCATTACGGTATGGGACGCAATATCTGATCTTCCGAAGCTGGAAAATGGCGACAAAGCTGCGCCACGTACCTATGCTAAGCGGCCACAAAATAGTTATCAAGCGCTTCTGCGCGGCGCATGCACAATCGTCCAAAACCACTCTGCGTCCCGTTTGGCCCGCATAAATGAGGAACGCATGAAGCATATCCCGCCGGGTGGATCCTGGCGCGACATACCCTTTAACCTACTCCCGACCGGCATGAAACAGGCGAAGCGCAGCGACCATACGAAGCGATACGGCCGACCAAAGAAGACTGAACTAGCATGCACCATACTCACCAAATGTGATGTGCATTGGGGAGCCTATATTCACCCGGTCCAAGATCGGGCGTTCACAGTGCGCGAAGCAGCTCGTCTCCAGTCGTTCCCCGATTTTTTCACCTTCCACGGAAGCAACACAGACCAGTATGTCCAAGTCGGCAACGCTGTCCCACCACTTCTTGGCAGGCGGGTTGCCGAAAGCCTTCTCCTCGCCGATGCAGCTTCAGCCATCCCTGCGAAACGGGTTATTCAGACATGCGGGGAATTGGCAATTGCCGTCTAATCCCGAGACGATCGTTGGGGAGATCCTGGGTCGGCGAGCCGTCAAGGGTGCTGATCCAGCTGCGAGTAGATTTGAATGTCCTTTCATCAAGTCCCGTTGTCCAAAGCGCACGATCCAGCTTCCCGATGAGCCATATCCAGTTTGCTCGTTATGGCGAAGAAATGACAGCGAAGCTGATCCAGCAAAAGACTTGGTCTTTGTTTGCCCAAAACGATTTTACGCGGTCGATTTTCTAACAGAAGTTATCGAGCACTGCTGGTCGGGCGATAAGCCAAAAAATCCTATGGTCGCGCCAGAAGTTAAAATGGCGGGCTTTGGCAATGTCGATTTTGTCATTGCCGATGTGCAGGAAGATGGCGAAGTCGGACAGTTTCTTTCGGTAGAACTTCAGGCGATCGATATTACCGGTTCGGCATTCAAAGCCTATCAAGCACTTCTTGCGGGAACTGACCTCGATAAGCGTCCGACCTACGGTTTCAACTGGGACAATGTTTATAAACGCTATGTCACGCAGCTCATCCGCAAAGGTTATTTCCATCATCACTGGAAATCAAAAATCGTCGCTGTCATTCCGGAGCAGGTCTATCAATACATTACAAGCCGGGCTGACTTCATCCGGTCGCCAGATGTGAGAGGTGCTCAGGTCAACATCATCTTTATGACCTATCAGTTCGAACACGATCCCACTCGCCCTGGGCAATTCCGGCCCAAGCTCGTGACTGTCGAAGGAACCAGCCATTCGAGCTTACAAAATGCGATCCTTTATAAGGAAGCTCCCAAAAAGGAAGCTTTCACTGCACGGATCAAACACTCACTAGTGCGCGCCGTAAATCTGGCAGACCTCATTGCAGTAGGCAAAATCCCGCCAATGGAAAATCATGAGGCTGAGAGTGAAGTTTGAGCCGCTCTTTCTATTTAGCTTGCGGCTCGGCAAGAATTTCTTTCTGACGGCAGATCTAATAAGGCCAAACCGAGTTAGACCGCGCGGCTTAGCGGCCTCTCTCTAATAGTGTCAACAGCTAGAATGGAAACTAGAAGTCAACTTCTAGTTAGGCACCCCAATAGCAAACTATGAATTCAAAACAAAGTGAACCAATCTGAATTGACCCCCATTATGATTTACGGTCAAATAAGATAGCAGGAAAAAGCTAATAGATTCAGTTGGTTAATTTATCTAGATATAGCGGAAAACCTGTGTTAACATAGCTGTGTCTCGGGTGGCTTCAAAACTGCCCTGGATGCGCACTGCGCGTGAAACGCTGGGAGCCCCTTTGTCGGGCGGCTCCCGAAATATAAAACCTCTCGTAGGGAATACGGGAGGCGCGTTGCCCAGCGTGCGCGTTTTGAACCGTCCCGGCGCAGGTCGGGGCTAACGCAGGGTTGTATTGAATAATGATAAAATTTCGGAATGAAATAAAGTCAAAACCTAAAATGCGAAGTGCATTTATAAAGTTTGAAGTTCTTGTTTTGCTTGGATGCCTTCTCACTCTACAAAACGCAGAGGCGCAAACTTCGCAGACGATGAAAAGTGGAAATTACTTAAGCAATACAGAATTATCTGCCGTTTTAATGGTTCGTCCTGGGGTTGAAGACTTTGATAGTGAGACGGTTGGGCAAATGCTTTCTTGCCTACAATATTACGCGCCGAACGTGCCCAACGATGTTCGCGTTTTTAACGATTCAGGAATGAAGGTAATTCAGGTAACGAACCCAAAAAACGCCTCATATAGCGTATTCTTGAGTATAAATGATGGGATGGCTTTGATTAGTGAGCTTAAAGGTGGTGACGGCACAGAAATCACTGACCCTAATGAAATTCTCTTGTCTGTGTCCACATTGCTTAATCAATGTTGAGTAGCTGAAGTACGATACTGAGAAAATGGACTTTTATACAGGTCCATTTTCTTGTGTTATGGAACTTTTGAAACAGTCTCTTAGCATTTTACTAGTGGAAACGCTCTGTCGTTTCCCAGTCCAGGGTGCCTAGAAAACCAAACACGATCGCCCACCGAAATGCTGGAAACTCCATAAAAGCTCTCTTTATGGCACATTACGTCTTTTCCTACATCAGCGTCGATGAATCCCACTGTCGATGAGTGCTTGCGTGATATCGTGCCAAATTCAGTAATATCGACAGGATAGCAGATTGTTTCGATCCACTTGACCAGTTCGTCTGCCTTGGGTCGAGCCGCCGGTAATTTTTGCAAGCACTTCAAAATCAACCCATAAACATCATTACCCAAGCGGCGAAATTGGGGCTTATCTACCGCCGAAGGCCGTGGCGGGGGTACCGCATTTAAGATTTTCGGTATGCTCATCAATTGCCCTCCAAAGGGCTTTTTGCCCGAAAGAAGTTCATACGTGATCGCGGCGATAGCCCAAACATCAGCAGGAAAAGATGACATCTTAAAATTTTCGATACTTTCTGGGGCCATATACGGTATGGCGCCCAGCACAGTCTTTGACGACGTCGAACCGTGACCATCCCCTCCGGCCCATTGACCAATCTCCGCTTCAGCCAGCTTAGCAATGCCAAAATCGGTAATTTTAATAGCTTCAAATTTCGCGCCACCAACGACCATTATATTGCTTGGTTTGAGATCCCTATGAATGACCCCGGCATTATGAGATGCGGCTAATCCCTTAGCTAACTGATGCAAAATACGAATGCACGTCGAAGGCGGAAGACATGGGACACACGCAGGAACAAGTTGGGACAAATCTATTCCTAGGACAAGTTCCTCAACCAAAAATGAAGAATTTCCAATTTCGATGTAGTCCAGGGTTTTCGCCACATTTTCATGATTAACCTTTGCGCTGATTATTGCAGAATTTTGAAATCGCGCTAAAGCAGCGCCATCCTTCGGCGTTTTTAGCGCTACATCGCGGCGAAATAACTTATCTGTCGCGTGATACACATTTTGCATTCCACCAGCGCCAATCCAAGTCCGAATCTGATATCGACCATCGATCGGCAGACTATCCGGAGATAGAATCACCATTAGATCATGACCTCCGGATGAGAAACATCACAAGTTATCGATGCACGCCACGAATTTGTGCTTTTGTCGTCAATACCTAAAACTATAACACTCGAACCCTTTAATAGTTGCCCAATGGCGGCGGGCCGGTTATTGATCAAGACAGTCCCAGCAACGGCGCTGAGACTGAATTCGATACCAGAATAAGAGATGGTAGCAGACGAAGTTTGCCAAGTGAGTTTTACATTTCGGTTATTTGCATCGACTAAGTGCTCGACATTATTTAAAGTTAAAATAAGCCGATGCCTATCCCTGAGTATTTCAGCCCCAAAAATATCGCGGACCATACCCATGCTGGGGCGTTGAGAAGGAAGAATCTCGATACAGTGGGTCAAAATGGTCAGTGCCGAGACGGGTAGCTGAGGCGCGATTTGTCTAAAGCTAAAATTTGGAATTGGAAGTGTCGGCGGAACAGTAAGAAGTTCACGTGGCAAAATGCCTCCGCTGAGCAACCATATCGCAACGCAACCAAACGCATACACGTCAACGGCAGCTGAATAAGTATGCTTGCCGTGTGCTGATTTGAAAAAGCACTCCGGTGCTGTATAGCCCGGCGAAAAAAAGAGGTTCGCGGTCCCATTGGAAGAGTAATGCTTCGCGAGTCCGAAATCAAAAATCTTGAGCTGACCTTCATGGTCAAATTTCATGTTGTCAGGCTTGATATCTCTATGTACTCGTTGATGATCATGAATTTCCGTAATGGCTGATGCAATCGGAAAAAGCAATCTTAATGTATCAATGGCGGGCGTCAATTTCGTGCAGGGCGTTAGGTCCGGCCCGTCCAAATACTCCTCGACGAAGCCAACCACATTTCCGCCGGCGTCAGCAATTACGTCGTAAATTTGAACCACAAAACGGGATCGAATACTCGATAATGCCGATAATTCATCTTGTAACTTTTCAGACGCAATTCCCGGCTTCAATGCCTTTATCACAACGTTTCGCTCTAATATACTGTCGCAGCAAACAATTGTTTCCGACATTCCACCGCCATTAAGCTGTTTTATAACCTGACTATATCGAGACGGTAGACTAATCATCATTCGAAATTTCTGGTTCGAATGTCACTTCGATCTGTCCTTGGTTCTTATCTTGTAATCGCTTACTTCGTTTCGTTCGCTTTTCGCTTTCACGCTTCCCGTCTTTTTTGGGTAGATCACCGGAAATCGCCAAAATGTTATCTGAGTTATCGTGGGTTTGCCCCCCCATCTCTTGTGGGACGTTCTTCACTTGCACCATTTTAATTTTAGAATCATTACTGCGATGCAGAGATGTGGGTGAAAGCCAAATTTCCAGGTGGTCATAAGGAGACCAGAGCGACAAGGTCGTTCCATTTGTCAAAGCCGCACTGGATAGAAAATGGTCATTATTGATGCATAAAACCGAGGCATTGTCTTTCACATTAATCGCCTCAGCAATAAAAATGACCTTTCTGACAAGGTCATTTGGGTCACGCACTCTTTCTACAATTCCGTCTAACGACCTTTTGCCTATCCCATGAGCACCATCGGAGGTCAAAAGCCAAAATTCGCCTGCTCCTGGCGTCAGTTTTAGTATGTGTGGCGCGAAACCTTGGCCGATGCCCACGAATTGAAGTAACCGATTATCCAATTGATCTTCATTGACTTGGCCTTGATGCGCCAAAACTGCACCCTGAATCGTGTCATCTTGTGTGATCAATTTCAAATCTGTTCCAGGCAGAACGGAGTAGAGCCGACTGTCCCCAGCATGCGCGGCTATCGTCTCATTAGACGTCATACATACGGCAGTAAGAGTTGTTCCACTTTTCCCATTGAATGAGGCAAATACTTTTTTATTCGCATAAACCATTGCTTCAGACATTGCGTCGGCCAGACGTTTTTGTGTTCTAAATAAAAGAGAACAAACAAACGCCGACAAGGCAAAAGTTGCCGCTTCTCCGCCATCTAATAGGCCGCCCATCCCGTCACACATGACCGCGACGCGCATATTCTCAGTGAGTCCTTTTCCGAATTTTATTTCCGCAATAGCAGATCGATCTTGATTTTCCTTTCGATGTGGCCCTTGGGACGTTCCGAGCGCCATCTGCAACGCTCCATTTACTGAACGGGCGCGAGATGTTTCCCTAAACATCTGCTGCAAGCGTGCCTCGATATCTGTTGGCATCGGATCGGTCAAACCCATTTCCAGTTCAATAGACATGATTGAGATTTTTAGTTCTCGTTTTAGGGTAAGCGAAAGGCCAACTCTATAGCAAATTGCCAACTACTAGGCAACCGATCTACCGGCCAGTAGGCGAAATAGCCTTTTGTTTCCCTCGTTAGGCTTACAAAGCCAACCTTCATCGCGTAATAAAGCATGGTAGCGCCGCCTTGTTAAACGATCCGTCGACATTTAGGGTGCGTCCCACTCGGCAGTTTGATCTTGAGAGCACCGATTTTTTGGCACCAGACGGCGATGACAGTAACTATCGCTTCGGTTCGAAAGCCCTACTGTAAAACGCGGCACGCAAAACCGGCCCTCCAGCGATGCCAGCCCGTACGAATTCAATATTCTCCGGCGCACCCATCGTTACCGGGGCCGTCCTGTGCGCTGACCGCAGATAATTAGTGAGAATCCTCAAGATGCTGGACCTTGCCAACCACGCGGACGTTTAAAAATTCGCCGAACAAGCCACAAAAAACAAAGGATAGCATTTTACAATTTACTAATATCCATATACTCAAATACAAAATATTTTTAAAACTTCGAGGACAAGAAAAACTTTTTGTGGCTTATAAAGGCGGTGGCTCATAAGAGCACAAACGTCTATTAAAGGCGCTGTTGCCAACCGCCCTTTATTGTTGGAAGTCCGCAGAATTCATAATTGGATGCGCCTTCTTGAAGTGGTATTCAGAGGCCGCGCCTCCTAGCGCTTACTACAGTGTCTGTGGGCCTATCGCTGAATGTAATATTAATAAAACTTTTGATTGTTTTGCCGTAAAGCGGAATGGCGGATTGTTACCAACGGGAACAGCCCGCCATCGTCAAAATCAGTTGGATTTCTGGACTTCTACGAGCCACTTATTAGCATTATTATTGTCAGGAAAAAACTTTTTCCAAACAATACTTTTGTTGGCCTGAATTTAAATTGACCTGAATTCAAATAAGCGGCGCCTGAACAATTCAGTTCCGGTGGAGAATTAACGGTGGTAGTTTTCTGAAAGGAGCTTCTTCTTTTGTCGTTCAAAATCTCGATCAGAAATCGTACCGTCTTGTGTAAATCGGCCAGTCTAGTAAGCCTTTTATATTGTCAATCATAAACTATTTCCTGTTTTTAGCTTCTACGACGAAGCTTTCGCTTTCACACCGACGGCCTCCTGGCGTTAGGCGGTCGTAGCGTGGAAAACAAGGCGGACCACACCTTGCTTATTCCCTCGATAAACAGTTCTCGCCGCTCACCACTCGTACCTAAACCGGGTGTTGTATTCGGTAGCCACCCGACAAAGGGGGCCGCCTTGTTTTTGTTGCGTTACAGCACGTAATAACTACGGCAGAAGCGATTTTAGTCGCATAGGACAACATACAAGCGTTTGAAAAAATTATGTTTACTTTTAACAAGAATTTCAGTTCAGAAGCAAAAATTGCAGTTTAGAATCCAAGCCAGCTGCCAATGTTCTTGCCTTGTTCTGTTGTGATCCCATGTCGATTGGGAAGCCGCCGTTAATGGTACAATCCCATGGAATAGAAAGAGAAGATATTTTGGCCGTCAAGAATAATAGCTTGACCTATTTCGCGTTACTGGGCCGCAAAGAGTTGGAGTGTCGTCCGTAATTGCCGCTTTAATATAACAGACCGGCCGTGGTGGTGGCGTCGCGGGAAACGTTTTGCTGCGCGGTTGCACCATATTTTAAATTAAATTTTATATCGCGCCCCAAGTGCCTCAGCATCAATTACTATCACATATTTCCTTATTCTTTTGCCTCCTTCCGAACTAAAAAACTTTTTGATCACATATTTACCGCTTTTATCGGATTTAATTATGCCATCGCGCGCCAACTGAACTTTCGCCTGAGTGGCAGCAGCAGGAAACGAGTATATATTCGAAAACTGCTTTTCTGGTATCATAATCTCTCCTCGCTTGTCGCTAGCAAATCCCGAAAACGACTCTTGGCGGTTATTAAAAATATTCGTCTTATCATATTCAATAAATTTCTCACGGTGTGTGTCAACGAAATCGTAAAGCAGCTTGCCGGGATCTTGGGACTGGATTTCAGCGGTATGAGCGACATGCGCTATCTGGCAATTGAAAAGCGCTTGGCGCAGCTCCCCTTTTGTCCACGGGACTAGTTTAAAGCGTATCGCCAGGCAGCCAGCTGCATATAAGCTTGAGAACTTATTTGTCAGTCGTTCAGTGTCGGGATTAATCAATCTAGCTTTATCTGCTGCTCTTAAATAAGCGGTCTTTCTGGCATCAATATGGTCTTGCAAGCCTGCTTTATCTGAATCTTTCCAATCACAGACTTGGCGAATGAATTCGCGTGCAATTGTGCCGTAATTAGTCGAGGAAATTTTAATTATCTCCTTCGCAAATGACGTTAAAGATCGGTATCCATGAAGGGTTTCAAAAATACAAGGTTGCTTATCTGGTACAGGAATATCAATCAAACGGTCTCGTTCGGCATTTGTTATCGTTTTATTTTCCTGCTGCGCTAATTGGCTGAGGCTAAAGTTTGCAGTACTAAGTATTCCCATCTTCCAAGTGGAGCGCGCTGGCGAATTATGTCTGCCTTTTGCTTGCGACCCATCTAGACGGAAAACGAAACTGAGCGTGCTTTTAAGTCTAGATATGTAGGACTGCATTGGCATGGCATTCGCCTCGTCGAGAAAGAGCGCTGTATGGCTGTGGCCTGTCGCTAGCTCTTCTGAATTATTATCCGTCATATTCCAACTGTTCGAACTTCCTAAAATATCGGCGAGATTGGGATCTAAATGGCGTCCCCAAATCGACGATGTCGCAACGAGCAAAGCCGTCTTTGCAGTTCCCGCAGGCCCAAATAGCTGTATAGCTATTTGGGACTGACCAAGTAAATCGCTCAATGGGCCAGTAAGCGCTACGCAAACAGCTAGCATAAATCGTGAATTACCGTGGGCTAAATTCATCAACTTTTTTGCACCATCGAGAGTGCCGCCGCAGCGGAATTTCGCGGTATATTGAAGTGAATTAGGAGGAAGAACGGACCGGATGCTAGACTTCCCTTTCCCGATTATCTCATTAGGAAAAACAAAACAGTTTCCAAACCATCCAACTCTTGTAGCAATTTGAACTGTAGTATTTCGAGGTATTTTGGATCTAATACGGTCTTTTAATTCTCGTTTAGCTTTTGTGCCATAAATATTTGCACCCGCCCGATTTAGAATATCAAAAGCGTCGTCTCTTGAAGAGAATAAGTCGTTAACCTTGGACCATAGACCTTTTATAGGTCGCCCTTGTATGATTTTGATGTAAACATATAAATCTCCGATTTCGGATCTTCCGTATTCACTTATTCTAACTCGAGTGTGTTTTTTAGCTTTTGAGCTGGCTAATTTATTTAGCTTAATAGGCGTACTATTGTCGTTATTAGACATTTTCGTTCCTTTTAAATTAAAGGGATGGATTTTATGCACAATTAAAATTAGTGTTTTAAAAGGCTTTATTATTAGGGTTAGGGTTAGGGTTTAATGATTGACGATTAATCGGTTAGGGGTATCAGAATAAGGAATAAGGAATAAGGAATAAGGAATAAGGAATAAGGAATAAGGAATAAGGAATAAGGAATAAGGAATAAGGAATAAGGAATAAGGAATAAGGAAATTAAGAATTGTGGAATTAAGCCGACAGCTATGGATACCTGACTAAAAGCTGTCCGCGAGAATGGAATTAAAAAGGCAAATCCATTTAATATTTTCGGGTAAAGTTGCTTAGGATTGATTGAAGGTTTGATTTAGTTATTAACACTAGAGCATCAAAGTCCTTGTGTTCTGCTTATTTATTCTTGCGAGTTCGTGAATCCGGTAGGCGGGTAGGCGGATTTAGAGAAGGTTTTATAACGCCTCTTCGGTCAATAAACCCTGCCGATGTTCTCCGCAAATTGTAGAGAAATAGAAAATCAGAAAATGACTTATCTTCGCTCCAAGATAACAATTCAATTAGTCTTTTTTGTGGGAGTGGGAGCGGTCGGCTTTTTATGTTCGCGAACTGATCTCCAGGCCGAAAATACGTGATAAACTTTAGCAAATAAGATATCTGTTCTAGTTCGTCTCGAAGAAGTTGAGTCTTTACAGAGCGTTTGATTCCTCGATTTTTGCCAAATCGTCTTAAACGCTTATAATTTTTTTTATTGCTGCCGGTAATTAGGAGATGAGCGTGCAAGATCCACTTTTCGATTTCGGTCTCGGTCTTGGGCTTATACGCGACCTCCAAGCCGCCATATATTAAGCTTTCACAGAAGCCAGATCGCCGCAGCCTTTTTCGCAGTATATCTTTAGTTTTGGGCAGGTCAATTAAATGTAATTCTCCTATAGGGATGATTTTAATTATGACCGTACATATTTTCGTCTCGGTTTTTTTGCGACATAACTTTAGCGCTTTGCTAATTATCCATCGTCGAAATAACCTGCTACACGATGGACAAAATGGGCGTTCACATCTTTGGATATCATCAGCACAGTCTTCAAGTGAAGCTATATACTCGTATGATGGCAGGCTTCCGCCCTTTAATCTGGAAATTAAATCAGACAAATATTCTTTTGATTTTCTCTCAGCTTCAAAGCTTCCTTTTGTATTCGTATTTTTACGTGTTAGAATATTTATATCGTATAAGGGATCAATTAGGTCTGAAATCCAAAAAGGAACTTTTGACATTATCGGCCACCACGGTTTTGAGGTGGGCGAGAATTTGGCCGATTATTTGCCCATTGTATTACTTCATTCTCGAGCCATCCGACTGCTGCTATGGAAAGTTTTCTACGCTGAGGAAAATTCCCGACCTTTTCCAGACGCCATATTGTGGATTTTGAAAGGCCTGTTAAAAGAATTACCTCATCTAACCTTAAAAACCGCCGACTTTTTGGGTTCGCTTGAGTTTTAATTAGAAATGTATTTTGGTCGATTGCAGAAGGCATGTTTTTTCTCCTCGTACGATAGAGTTTTTTACGCTCAAAAACTTTGGAATTTCGAAACACTTGAGTTTCGTTGGTAGCTCTAATCGGAATTTAATTCTTAGGCGTTCGAGTAAGAGCGTAAAAACTTTTCCAGATTATTTAATGATTAATGCTGTGTGCTTATTTATCGAGAAGCGCGCCAATAAAAACTTTTTGGGCGCAATCGATAGTGCATTATCGCATCCTAGAATTAGGTAAGCAACCCCCCTTTATCTTGGCATAAGTGAGCCTTCGACTTTGCTGCGGTCCCTGTCTATGAGTAATGAATGACTTTGGGTAGTTCAATTGCTGCCAGGTCTGATCGGGAGTAATGGAAACCGGTTAAAGATACATACTCAGCTATTCTTAAATATTTCACTATATTTATCTCCAAGGATCTTATTGTTGTCCGAAGTCGATCGGAACAATGAGAATTGTACTGCATCCAAAAGAGGGATGCTAGAAAAGAATTCTGGTACAAGCTGGTACAAGCTGGCACAAAGTTTCATTGTCGGGATGACAGGTCTATCGCCACGGCGTCACGGCGACTTTTATCCTCAAGGCATTTCAAGCGATCATTCGATCAATAGGCTTGGCGAAATGTTGTCGTGGAACTGGATCAGCAGGATGCCAAACTGGCAGTGTGATGGAAGGCGGTCGTCCGCCTGTGCTTTAGAAGCTATTTAAATTTGGACGCGTTGTATCGTGTGACTGCTGAAAAAAGTGAGCTGATCAGCACCACCAGTGATATCGTGGATTTCTACTCTCCGAGCTGAGGTGATTTATAGCCTTCAACCAAAAACCTGCTGATTAGAGAAGCTTCCCCTAGTACAAAGAGGCGTGGTGTTTGAGGGCTATAATGTAGGCTGGAATGGGGATAATTTGTAACCAACTGATAAATAATGGTAATTCTTAGATGTAAACGGACTGTCTCTCCGCCATAACTCCATGATTTTAACTGATTCTGTTGGATAAAGGTAGGGTTTCTGGGCGTTTGCGCGAGGTTCACGGGACACCGGACCCAGAGCCCACTCGTCGCTTATGAGCTCGAAGCCTGGAAAACCCATTCATCTCTGTCGCTCATTGTTGGGGTGCGGTTTCGATTTAGCCACTGCGTTAACGAAATGGGGTAACCAACCAAGACGGTTACCGTGCTATCGAGGCTGGGAGATGCTGAAGCCTAGTGTTTTATGTTGACTGGCCCAGGCAAGGGGAAGCGGCCGGCCGCGGGTTATTGATGCAATCGTCATCTCGACAGGTTGCCGGCCCTCGGCGACGGCCTGGACAATATCTGGCGAAAGGAATGCGAGCGGCAGCAGTCGGGCAAGATAACGCTGCGTAACCGATTCCCGTTTCGCAATGTCTTCCATTGAAGTTTCGGCGCCGGATTTAAGTTCAGCAAACCAAGCGCGTGCGCGAGCGATTGCTTTGATTAATGTGTGATCAATTGCCGTCGGTATTTCATTACCCTCGAACCGATCTGAACCCCGTCGTAACGGTTTTGCCCTCGATGCACCGCTCGAGATTACGAGCCGTGCCTCTTGTCCGCGTCGGCGGAACTGCATCGGAACCGGCCAGGAGAGCCGGGACATCGATGGCTGTGACGTCGCCACGCTCGCATTTGAGCCATTTGCCCGCAGCAATGCGGGTAGGTCGATCGTTATAACAAGCCGGTCGAATCGAACATCGATTCGTACGATGGATTCGGACAATAGTTTGGCCGGGCCGTCCGTTGCTGCTGAGCTTGTGAGATGCGCATGCAACTGCGCTGCTGATCGCAAAATCTCAGGCAGATGGTTGGTGTCGGTTCCGGCTTCAGCGAGAATTGCCATCAGGCGATGCTGATTGCCTAGCAGCTGGACGGTTTCCTGTGTCACGACACGCTCAAGTTCACGCGCCGGGATGCGCCAGACGGCTGCCGCGCTCGTTACCTTCCTCGTTGGTGTTATCGTTTGGTTCCCATGAGACGAT